>JBCBGY010000244.1:0-5908 GCA_038526275.1 Pseudomonadota bacterium
TTGGGGCCAGATCGGCGGTTCGACCCGCAGAATGTGCCCGAGCAACGTATTCCCCGAAATTCGCCCGCCTTGTTCAATCTCGGGCACAACGATATCAGCGTGATGTTCCATGACGGGCGCATTGAGGTCGACCCATCACGGCCCAGCGGTTTGCGTACCCCGCTGGAAGAGGAAATGGTTGCAGATTTTGCCAGCCTTCTCTCGGCGCAGACCATGTTCCCGGTTTTGTCGGCTGATGAGATGGCCGGACATTATACGGAGAATGATGTCTCGCGGGCTGTGCGACAGGGTTTGATCACCGGGGACGGGGGCGCCTGGGACATCATCTCCAAACGTGTCGATGCCTTGCCGGACTATCGGGCCAGCTTCGCCGCATTCGACCCGCAGGTTGCAGAGGGGGAACAGATCCGCTTCACAGACATCTCTGATGCGATCGCCGCCTTCATCGCGTTTGAATGGCGGGCGGACGACACGGCCTTTGACAGGGCGTTGCGTGGCGGACCGGGCCTGCACCCTAAGGCAGCGCGAGGTCAGGCGTTGTTCTTCGGCGAGGCCGGTTGCGGCGGTTGCCACAGTGGGGCGCTACTAAGCGACCAGTCCTTCCACGCTATGGCCTTGCCGCAACTTGGTCCGGGCAAATCGGCACGATTTGAAAGCCATCAGAGGGATGACGGGCGGTTCCGAGTGACCGGCAAAACTGCAGATGCTTTCGCTTTCCGAACGCCGATGCTGCGCAATGTGGTCCATACCGGGCCATGGGGCCATGCCGGTGGGCATACGGATCTTGCGGATTTCCTGCGGTACCACGCCGACCCAGTCAGTGGCACCGCAAGCTACGCTCGGCAATCGGCGCTTGTTGATCTGCCCGAAGCCGCGCCGGACTGGGCGATCATGGATGATGAAGCCGCACGCGTTGATATCCTTGCGGCATATTCTTACCCCGCCACAGAGTTGAGCGAGGGGCAGATAGACGATTTGCTCGCCTTCCTGGACGCTTTGACGGACGAAACCGCTCTGACGGGCCGTCTGGGCATCCCGGACACTGTGCCGAGCGGATTGCCCGTAGACCGCTAACGGCGCAGGGTGACTCGAGAGCCTGTTGAAACCTCGTGCCAGTCAGAGGCACTGCCATCCGGCCACCAGACCCGCACTTTGACCGCATCCTTCTGACCAAGGCCGATATGGACCGGCAGAAGAGAGCCCGAGACATGCCCGCCGCCAATCGTCCGCTCGCGCCATTCCGTCCCGTCACCGCGCTCGATCTCCAGCCAGGCCCCGATGGCGAACCGGTTGGCGCCGTCCTGGCGCAGGTCGACCGTGACCCAGTTGCCCGGTCCCTTCGTCCGGTTGAGCCATAATTCCAGCGGCGCGCGGCGGTTCACGACAACGATGTCAAGCCGTCCGTCCTGATCAAAGTCTGCCAGGGCGGCGCCACGGGATCGGGCGGTGCTGGCAATGCCAGCCTCGACCGAAGCCTCGAAAAATCGACCATCGGGCCGTTGCATCAACAGGTTATTCGGATCCTGGATCGCATTTGACGGCATCTGGTCGACATTGCCTTTGGCAATGAAAAGATCCAGCAACCCATCATTGTCAATGTCGCCGAACTCTGCATGCCAGCCCGTCGAAGGGCGACCGTCATCGCCCGTATGGGGCCGATGGGCCGTGGTGCCGGATTGGTACTTAGCTCGCGCCAGTTGACCGCTTGAATTGTATTGCAGCACCTGATCGCCCATGGACGTCAGCATGACATCGGGGTAGCCGTCGCGCTGCAGATCGGCGCTCGCAATGCCCATGCCCCAGATCGAAACGCGTTCCCAGCCGTCTTCCGCATCCCGCTCAGAAAGTGGCGAAAGCTGCCACATCTGCTCGTACCCGCCCCGGACATAGTAGTGGCGGTCATTCGATATACGTAGCTCTGCTGCACCTGTGCGGGCCCAGTCGGAGAAGAGCATCGACAAGGCACAAAAGCCGGGCTCCAGATCCGCCGGACGAGCATATCCGGCCCCGTTCGGACGATAGAGTGTATTCGCGTCACAGGCCTCGAACGGGCCATCCGGATCGCTACGGTCAACATAATTCCCTATGGCCAGGGTTGGCCATGACTGGCCGGGCTCCCAGGTCGCGCTGAAGGCTGTGCTCCACCGATCCGGGGTCTCAAAGCCCCAGGCCTCATTGGCGATGGAGAACTGGCAGTCACCCAAGCCGCGCAGCAATTGGTTAGGGCCGACCCGAAGAACAGCCAGGTCGAGGACGCCGTCACTGTCGATGTCTATCGGATAGGCCCCTGTGACGCCCGACATCTCCGGCAGTTCGGTGCCCAAATCGAACGCGACGCCGCCGCCCTGGCGACTGACAAACAGCCGTGCGGGCGATGTTCCTCCGGCTGCGAAAATGTCTGGCCGGGCGTCGCCGTTGCAATCGAACACCGCGACGCCACCGCCGACGAAGTGCTCCCAGCCACCGGTGTAGATATGTTCTACCGGGAGCGCGTCCACTGCATTTTCAAAGATGGGCCCGGCAGTAAGGGTGCTGGCCATACAGACCGGGCCAAGGAACCAAGCATACCGGATCATTCCAACAACTGGCTTTCCGTGACATGGGACAATGCCAAGGCAGCAGCACCGGAAGCCCAAACCAGATCTCCCCAAGCGTGAACCTCGATCGGAGGCAAATCCACGCCGGAATTCAACGCATGATGTTGAATTTCTTTCATAATATCATCGGAATAAAGGTAGTCGTACTGCATGCGCCCGCCCGACAGTATGATCAGTTCGGGATCAAAGAGGTTCATAACGTTGCCGATGCCCATGGCCAGGTATTTGCCTGCCCGTTCAAATATAGACCGGGCCGAGGCGTTGCCCGCCTTTGCATCGCGGTACAGCGTTTCCAGGACCTCGCGGGTTGGAGCGCCGGGCTTAACCGCGCTAGAGGCAAAGGCCGCCTCACGGACCAGAGCGTAGTCGGCAACGTAGGCCTCCAGACACCCCCGCTGGCCACAGCGACACAGCGCGCCGTCGAGAGCGACCTTGGTGTGGCCAAGCTCCAGCCCGATGCCCCGCGCGCCCGCATAGAGCTTGTGATTGATGACGAGGCCCATGCCCGCACCATGTTCGATCGTAACCACCGCGAAGTTGGAGATCTGGCGCCCGACGCCGAACCACAATTCGGCCAGCGCAATCAGGTTGGCATCATTGTCCACGATGACGTCGCGCCCAAGCCGATCTTCAAGTCGCGATGAGAAATCCAAGGTCCGTTCTGTCAGCAAGGGGGACCAATGCACGATCCCCCGCGACCGGTCGATGAAGCCCGGCACGCCAACTCCGATGGCTGAAAGATCGTCAACGGTCAGCCCCACCTGATCACAGATCGATTGCACCAAGGTTTGCGTGGCTTTGACGACGCTGTCGGTGTCTTTCTCCGGCAGGGCGGGTGCGGATGCGGACGCAATCTGGTTGCCCGCGAAGTCATAGATCACCGCAGAATGTTCGTTGTCGGAGAGTTTCAGCCCAGCCACCAGATGCGCTTCTGGCTCTACGCTCAGTCCGATCGGCGGACGCCCCCGATTTGTCTCAACCGAGTCGGCTATGGGAGATTCGCGAATGAACCCCAACTCGATCAGTGACGAGGTCTGTGTTGTTACTGTGGCCGGGCTGATCGACAGGTCCTTGGCAATGGTTGCTCGCGCGACTGTACCTTCCGCCCGAATCCGTTCGAATATCGATAAACGCAGGGACTCAGCGGCCCCGACGAGGGGCGTAAAAGGGCCGCATCCGCCCTTATCGTTCATTGACGCCAGCCCTGATCTAAGCACGTTCATTAATTCTTCTTTCGAATTTATATGCCTTGTTGGAGCGCATATTTTTGAGCTGTTCGGGCCTTTCATTCGCTTCTGCGCCGTTTGATCAGAATATTTTCGCGTTTTTAATTTGACAACAAAATTAATTGAACCCAAAGTTGGGCGACGGCTGCAACGTAAGCCGGCATTGGGAGGAAATCATGAAGAGAAGAACACTTGTTGCGGCACTGGCCGCAGCGACTTGCCTGACGTCGCCCGCCTTCGCGGACAGCCACAGCCTGACCGTCGGAGTGAGCTGGTCAAACTTTCAGGAAGAGCGGTGGAAGACCGACGAAGCGGCAATCAAGACGGCGCTCGACGCTGCTGGAGCGGCCTATGTTTCGGCCGATGCACAATCTTCTTCAGGCAAGCAACTGGCGGATATTGAATCGCTGATCGCCCAAGGGGTTGATGCGCTGATCATTCTGGCCCAGGACGCGTCCGCGATTGGCCCCGCAGTTCAAGCCGCCGCCGACGAAGAGATCCCGGTCATCGCCTATGACCGTTTGATCGAGGACGACCGCGCCTACTACCTGACCTTTGACAATGTCGAGGTGGGTCGGATGCAGGCTCGCGCGGTTTTGGAAGCGCAGCCGTCTGGGCGCTATGTGATGATCAAGGGCTCGCCGACCGATCCGAACGCAGACTTCCTGCGCGGCGGTCAGCAAGAGGTTCTGCAGGCGGCGATTGACGCCGGCGACATCACCATCGTGGGCGAGGCCTACACCGATGGCTGGGTTCCGGCCAATGCGCAGAAGAACATGGAACAGATCCTGACGGCCAACGACAATGGTGTTGATGCCGTTGTTGCGTCGAATGACGGGACCGCGGGCGGTGTTGTGGCCGCTTTGACAGCGCAGGGCATGGAAGGTCTTCCTGTATCGGGCCAGGACGGCGATCATGCCGCGTTGAACCGGGTCGCATTGGGCACGCAGACCGTTTCGGTCTGGAAAGACGCGCGGTCTTTGGGGACAGCGGCTGCCGAGATTGCGGTCGCGCTGGCCGGCGGAACAGCATTGGGCGAGGTTGAGGGTACAATCACCTTCGAAACGCCCGGCGGAAACTCGATGAATGCGACGCTCCTTGCGCCGCAACCGATCACGGCGGACAACCTGACCATTGTAACGGATGCTGGTTGGATTTCGGTCGAGAAGCTGTGCCAAGGCGTATCAGAGGGCCCGGCTCCCTGTAACTGAGCCATCCTCCCGAGCGGTGGCCTATCGGGCCGCCGCTTCTATCTCCAATTGCCCAAACTCCGAGAGGTTGCATGTCTGTCGCTACCAGTGACCCTGTCGTGCCCCAAAGGCGTAACATCCTGCAGACGCTTGAACTGGATATGCGACTGCTGGGCATGATCGGTGCCTTTGCTATCATCTGTATCCTGTTCAACATTGCGACCGACGGGCGGTTTCTGACCCCTCGCAACCTGTTTAACCTCTCGGTCCAAACAGCATCGGTTGCCGTCATGGCGACGGGCATGGTGTTTGTGATTGTGACACGCAACATCGACTTGTCCGTTGGCTCGATGTTGGGCTTCATCGGGATGGCGGTCGCGGCATTGCAGGTGCAAATCCTGCCGGGCATGTTTGGGCTGGGCCATTGGGCGATCTGGATCATTGCGGCGTTCGCAGCGGTAGCCATGGGCGCCTTGTTGGGCGCTTTTCAGGGATGGATCATCGGTTATCTAACCGTGCCTGCCTTTATCGTCACGCTGGGTGGCCTTCTGGTCTTTCGCGGGTCCATGTGGTGGGTCACCAAAGGCCAGACGCAGGCACCGCTGGACGAGACCTTTCGGCTGTTGGGCGGCGGGGCTGAAGGAACGCTGGGGGAAACGCTCAGTTGGGCTTTCGGTCTTATCGTTGCCGTGATCGCTGTAGCACTGATCCTGAACAGCCGTCGCCGCAAGGTGGGGCATGGCTTTCAAGTGAAACCGGTTTGGGCCGAGGCCATTTTGGCAACGCTGGTCGCCGGGCTGATCATCTGCTTCGTCTGGATCATGAATTCCTACCCGATCCCTAGGGGTGCCATGAAGCGTATCGCCAGTGCGGAAGGCATCGAGTGGACACCAGA
>JBCBGY010000245.1:0-5862 GCA_038526275.1 Pseudomonadota bacterium
GCCCAGACCTCCATCTCCCCGAAGCGCTGGCCACCGAACTGCGCCTTACCCCCGAGCGGCTGCTGGGTGACAAGGCTGTACGGCCCGGTCGAGCGTGCGTGGATCTTGTCGTCCACCAGGTGATGCAACTTCAGCAGATACTTCACGCCAACCGTCACCGGGCGGGCAAATTGCTCCCCCGTCCGGCCATCGAACAGATCCGATTGACCCGACGTGTCGAAACCGGCCTTCTGCAGCGCCTCGTTCACGTCGGCCTCTTTGGCGCCGTCGAAAACCGGAGTCGCAACGGGAACCCCGTGCCGCACATTTTCCGCCAGTTCCAGGAAGTTCTCTTCGTCCAGACCACTCATGGCCTCTTCGTAAGCTTCCTCGCCATAAGCAATGCGCATGGCCTCGTGGACCGGGGTCATGTCGCCCGTACGGCGATACTCATCCAGCGCCTCGTCAACCTTCAGGCCCAAGCCGCGCGCAGCCCAGCCCATATGGGTTTCCAAGATCTGACCGACATTCATCCGCGATGGCACACCAAGCGGGTTCAGTACGAAGTCCACAGGCGTTCCGTCCCCAAGGAATGGCATATCTTCCATCGGCACAACGCGGGAGATGACCCCCTTGTTGCCATGGCGACCGGCCATCTTGTCTCCGGGCTGCAACTTCCGCTTCACCGCGATGAAGACCTTGACCATCTTCATCACGCCCGGGGGCAGGTCATCGCCGCGGCGAACCTTCTCGACCTTATCCTCGAACCGAGCTTCCAAGGCGCGCTTCTGCGCCTCATACTGCTCGTTCAGGGCTTCAACGATCTGGGCATCGGCTTCTTCTTCCAACGCCAACTGCCACCACTGCCCCTTGGACAGCATCTGCAGCAGATCCTCGTTGATCTCGGAACCAGACCTGATGCCTTTCGGTCCTTTCACAGCGACCTTGCCCAGGATCATCGACTTCAGACGGGCATAGATGTTGCGGTCAAGGATCGCGAGTTCGTCGTCCCGGTCACGGGCCAAACGTTCGACCTCTTCCCGCTCGATCTGCAGGGCACGTTCGTCTTTTTCCACACCGTGGCGGTTAAAGACCCGTACCTCAACGACCGTGCCGAAATCACCCGGCGGCAAGCGCAGCGAGGTATCGCGCACGTCACTGGCCTTTTCACCGAAGATCGCGCGCAAGAGCTTTTCTTCCGGCGTCATCGGGCTTTCGCCTTTTGGCGTGATCTTCCCGACCAGAATGTCTGCCGGACCGACCTCTGCACCAATGTAGACGATGCCCGCCTCGTCGAGGTTGCGCAGCGCCTCTTCACCCACGTTCGGAATGTCGCGCGTGATCTCTTCCGGCCCAAGCTTGGTGTCCCGCGCCGCCACTTCGAATTCCTCGATATGAACGGAAGTGAACACGTCATCCCGCGCCACGCGCTCGGAAATCAGGATCGAGTCCTCATAATTGTAGCCGTTCCACGGCATGAACGCGACGACGACGTTCTTGCCCAAGGCCAGTTCGCCCAGATCCGTAGACGGACCGTCGGCGATCACCTCGGCCTTGCCCACCTTATCGCCCACTTTCACCAGCGGGCGCTGGTTGATGCAGGTATTCTGGTTCGACCGCTGGAATTTGCGCAGACGGTAGATGTCAACGCCCGGATCGCCCGGCTCCAGATCTTCGGTCGCCCGGATCACGATCCGCTGGGCGTCCACCTGGTCGATGATGCCTGCGCGTTTGGCCATGATGGCCGCGCCGGAATCCTGGGCCACGATCCCTTCAATGCCTGTGCCCACAAACGGGGCATCCGCCTTGATCAAGGGAACAGCCTGACGCTGCATGTTCGAACCCATAAGCGCCCGGTTCGCGTCGTCATTTTCCAGGAACGGAATGAGCGAGGCCGCAACCGACACCAGCTGCTTCGGCGAAACGTCGATCAGATCGACGGATTCCGGGTTCTGCAGCAGATATTCACCAGCCTGCCGGGTCGAAACGAGGTCGTTCACAAACCGGCCTTCGGCGTCCAGCTTCGCGTTGGCCTGCGCCACGGTATGGCGCATCTCTTCGGTTGCCGACATGTATTGCACATCGTCGGTCACCTGACCCTCGACCACTTTGCGGTACGGCGTTTCGATGAAGCCATACTTGTTGACCCGCGCGAATGTGGCCAGCGAGTTGATCAGACCAATGTTCGGACCTTCCGGCGTTTCAATCGGGCACATCCGGCCATAGTGGGTCGGGTGCACGTCGCGCACCTCAAAGCCCGCACGCTCGCGGGTCAAACCGCCAGGCCCAAGCGCCGAAAGACGCCGCTTGTGGGTGACTTCCGACAGCGGGTTGGTTTGGTCCATGAACTGGCTGAGCTGGCTCGACCCGAAGAATTCGCGGACAGCAGCGGCGGCCGGTTTGGCGTTGATCAGATCCTGCGGCATGACCGTATCGATCTCGACGCTCGACATGCGCTCTTTGATGGCGCGCTCCATGCGCAGCAGACCGACCCGGTACTGGTTCTCCATCAGTTCCCCGACAGAGCGCACACGACGGTTGCCCAGATGGTCAATGTCGTCCACGTCGCCACGGCCGTCGCGCAGCTCGACCAGAGCCTTGATGCAGGAGATGATATCTTCCTTGCGCAAGGTCCGTTGGGTGTCTTCGGCATCCAGATCCAAACGCATGTTCATCTTGACCCGGCCCACGGCAGACAGGTCATAGCGTTCGCTGTCAAAGAAAAGCGTGCCGAACAAGGTGCTGGCTGCCTCTACGGTGGGCGGCTCGCCTGGACGCATGACGCGGTAAATATCCATGAGCGCGGTATCGCGGTTCATGTTCTTATCGGTCGCCATCGTGTTGCGCATGTAGGCGCCCACTGTGACGTTATCGATGTCGAGCACCGGAACGTCGGTTATTCCGGCATCCATCAGCTCTTTCAGCGTACCACCAGAGACCTCGCCGTCCTTGTCGGTCTCCCAGGTCAGCTCATCGCCAGCCTCGACATAGATTGCACCGGTTTCTTCGTTGATGATGTCCTTGGCAACGAACCGCCCGACAATCTGATCGAACGGGACCAGCAGGTCTGTGACTTCACCTTCATCGATCAGCTTCTTCACCGCACGGGGCGTGACCTTCTTGCCAGCCTCGGCAATGACATTGCCGGTGGCGGCATCGACCAAGTCAAAGGCCGGACGGGTGCCACGAACACGCTCCGGAAAGAACTTGGTCTCCCAACCCTTGTTCTTCTGATAGCGGAACTGAACAGTGTCATAATAGGCATCCATGATGCCTTCCTGATCCAGCCCCAGCGCATATAGCAACGTGGTCACAGGCAGTTTCCGGCGACGGTCGATCCGCGCGTAAACCAGATCCTTGGCGTCGAACTCGAAATCCAGCCAGGACCCCCGATAGGGGATGATCCGGCAGGCGAACAGCAATTTGCCCGAAGCGTGGGTTTTGCCTTTGTCGTGATCAAAGAACACACCCGGCGAACGGTGCATCTGGCTCACAATCACCCGTTCGGTGCCGTTCACAATGAACGTCCCGTTCTGGGTCATCAGCGGCATGTCCCCCATGAAGACATCCTGTTCCTTGATGTCTTTCACGGATTTCGCACCCGTATCTTCGTCCACATCGAACACGATCAAGCGCAGCGTCACCTTGAGCGGTGCGCTGTAAGTCATATCGCGCTGCTGGCATTCTTCGACGTCGTACTTTGGCTTTTCCAGCTCGTACTTCACGAACTCCAGAACGGCGGTTTCATTGAAATCCTTGATCGGAAAGACGGATTGGAACACGCCCATCAGACCTTCCCCATCGGTCGGGGTCGGGCCATCGCCGGATTTCAGATAAAGATCGTAGCTGCTCTTTTGCACCTCAATGAGGTTCGGCATTTGCAGCGCTTCGCTGATTTTGCCGTAATATTTGCGGAGTCGTTTCTGGCCAAGGACGGATTTTGCCATGGGGTAAGTATACCTTTCGCCTGTTGCCACGCTCGACCCTTGGGAGAGGGGCCGCACGGGGCTCACGAACAAGGGGGTCAGATCTATTCGTGCAGCCGTCCCACCGACTGCTCCCGATCCAGAGACCGCGCCTTAGGAAAAGCTTTCTACCCAGAAGCAAAAGCTCTTTCTAAGACAAGGCAAGCAGGAAGCGAAATTAGTCCGCTCCCCGCCAATATCTTCGGCGAATTGCCGATTACTTGAGCTCGACCTCGGCGCCAGCGGCTTCGAGTTTGCCCTTGATTTCTTCGGCCTCGTCCTTCGAGACACCTTCTTTGACAGCCTTGCCGCCAGCTTCGACCAGTTCCTTGGCTTCTTTCAGGCCAAGCGACGTGATCGCGCGAACTTCCTTGATCACGTTGATCTTCGAAGCACCCGGAGATTTCAGGATCACGTCGAATTCGGTCTTCTCCTCGGCAGCAGCGCCACCGTCATCCGCTGCAGCGCCAGGCATTGGGCCTGCCATCATGACACCGCCGCCAGCAGCGGGCTCAATGCCATATTCGTCTTTCAGCAGGTCTTTCAACTGCTGAGCTTCCAAAAGGGTCAGACCAACAATCTCTTCGGCGAGTTTTTTGATATCAGCCATTGTTCAGTTCCAGTTCCATTTTCGTTGTCAGGGCCAGTGCGACGCGCGCAGTCAGGCTCACATGTTGCGTTAAGCTGCCGCTTTGGTCTCCAAGATCCCAGCGATTGCACCGCCCGGCGCGCCCAGCGCACCTGCAATGTCGGAGGCCGGTGCACCGAGAGCGCCAGCAAGGCCGGAGGCAGGCGCCCCAAGCATTCCGACGATCGTTGCAATGGTCTCTTCGCGCGACGGCATCTTCGACACTGCCGTAACGCCTGCGCGGTCAATCACCTGGTTACCAAGGACCCCGCCTATGATTTCGAGCTTGTTATTCTCTTTGGCATAGGCCTCTACCGCTTTTGCGGTTGAGACAGGGTCCTCACCATAGGCCAGGACGGACATACCCGTGAGATGTTCCCCCAAACCGGCGGAGGGTGTATCTGCGAGGGCGATCTTGGCGAGCCTGTTCTTGGCAACGCGCACGCCGCCGCCTGCTTCGCGCAGGCCCTGGCGGAATGCGGTCATTTCCGCAACTGTGAGACCTTCGTAGCGGGCAACCACAACGACGCCAGAGCTTTCAAAGATCTGGCCGAGCTCTTCGACCAACTTCTCTTTCTGGGCTCTATCCACAGTTTCACTCCAATTGTTGGGGATCACTCCCCGGCTCGTGTCGCCGAACCCTTTGATGGAAGGCCCGGCATCGGGTCCTTACGGGTCCGCCACAATCGCCCCTGGACAGCCAAAAGGCTGCAAGGAAACTGGTTGGTCCCGTCTCAGGCAGGATTTACCGGCATAGGCCAACCCACCGTCTCGGACGAAAACTAGCCCGTTCGAATCTCACCGACGGGCTAGGCCGCATCACCTAGGGCCTTTTGCCAGGAAAAGAAAGGGCCCTAGAGCAATAATTTGGATGTTGGGCGGAAGGACGGGTGTTCCGTACCCGTCCCAGCCAAATCAACTGCCTGTTGCGCTATCCACGGCAACAGAAATCCCGGGGCCCATGGTCGAACTCAGGAAGACCCGCTTCATGTAGGATCCTTTGGCGCCCGACGGTTTGGCCTTGGCGACTGCATCGCAAAAGGCGCGGACATTTTCCACCAGCTTGGCCTCATCAAAGCTGGCCTTGCCAATACCGGCATGGACCACGCCTGCCTTTTCGGCCTTGAACTGAACCTCACCACCTTTGGCCGCAGCGACCGCGGCAGTGACATCCGGCGTCACGGTGCCAACCTTGGGGTTCGGCATCAGGTTCCGGGGGCCGAGGATCTTGCCCAATCGGCCAACGATCGGCATCATGTCAGGGGTCGCGATACAGCGGTCGAACTCTAT
>JBCBGY010000246.1:0-5797 GCA_038526275.1 Pseudomonadota bacterium
GAAACGCGCAAGATTTCATCGAACTTGTGGCTGATAAAAAGAATGGCCCGGCCTTCTGCCTTCAGTTGGTCAACCAGACGGAACAGTTCGTCGATTTCGTGGGCGGAAAGGGCTGCGGTGGGCTCGTCCATAATCACAACGCGAGCATCATGGCTTAGGGCACGGGCCACCTCGACCATATGTTTTTGCGCGACAGACAAGGCTTTCAGCGGTGTCTCAACCTCAAAATCCGCATCAATCCGCTGCAACAGGGTCTTGGTCTTTGCCCGCATCTCGCGCCAATCGACCAAGCGCCCGCCCGGCATGTGGCCCATAAAGACATTTTCGGCGACGCTGAGTTCGTCAAACATCACCGTTTCCTGGTGGATCGCGGCAATACCGGCATCCCAGGCACTGCGGGCCGACCCAAAAGCGACCGCCCGACCGTCAATCTCGATCCCGCCAGCATCAGGGGCGTAAAGACCTGTAAGGATTTTCACGATGGTGGATTTGCCCGCGCCATTTTCACCGATCAATGCCGTTACAGACCCAGCGGCCAGGTCAAACGACACATCATCCAGGGCCACGACCCCGGGAAACCGCTTGGTTGCGCCCTGCAGCGACAAAACCGGCGTGTTCATCTCCGCTCCACTCTTTGCGGAGACCGCCCCGCTGCTTTCATTAACAGTTTGTGACCTGAGGGCGTTGCCGCCCCCAGACCCTGGCATCACGTCGCGTCAGAAGATGGCCGCGAATTCAGCTACATTTTCTGCGTTGAACTCAAACGGTTCGCCCATCACGGCTTCGCCTTCTGGGCCAACGGTGGTTTCGCCCTTCGACCCCATGGATAAAACGGAACCTTCGGCGGTGTCGGCGCCACCGAGGATCGCGGCCATGATGTGGGTCGAGGCGTAGCCATATTCGACCGGGTTCCAGATGGCGAAACTATCACAGGCGCCGGCCTCGACCGCAGCTTGCATTTCCGATGGCAAGCCCAAGCCGGTGATATAGACCTTGCCGACCAAGCCTTCGTCCATGATCGCCTTGGCGCCGGACCGGATGCCAATGGTCGTGGGCGAGATCACACCACGCAGGTTCGGATGCGCCTTCACCAAGGCCAGCATTTCGCGATAGCTCTTGTCGTCCTGATCGTCGCCGTAAACCGTCGCGACGTGGGGCATTTTGGCGTATTTCGGGTTCTTCCATTCCTCGAACATCGCGTCGATCCAGGCATTCTGGTTCGTCATCGTGGATGCGGCGGAAAGGATCGCAACTTCGCCTTCATGGCCCAACGTCTCGCCGATCATCTGAACCTGCTTGGCCCCGATCAGCGGTGTCGAAGACGCACTCAGATGTACCAGCCGCCCTTCCGGGCCAATGGCGCTGTCGAAGGACATCATCTTGATGCCCCGCTGTGCCGCTTTCTTGCCCACGGGCACCAGCGCCTGAGCATCGTTCGCACTGACGATGATGCCATCGACCCGCTGCGCGATCAGGCTGTCAATCACGGCGATCTGATCTTCGGGCGTGGGTTTGGTGGGGGCTGTGTAGATAATTTCCATCCCGCCGATTTCGCCCGCAGCCTGCTCCGCCCCATTGGCACAGGCGTCGAAGTAGGAATTGCCCAGGTTCTTCACCACCATCGCGACCCGACGGTCTGCTGCGAAGGCAGGCGACGCTATGAAGGGTGCGGCCAATGCGGCAGCGCTGCCAGCTTTCAATATCCCACGGCGCGTGGGCGAAATGAGTTTCGTCATGTGGTCTCCTCCCAGAGAACGCGGCCATTTGCTGACCGTCCATGACTCGATGCTAGGCTAACCCATGGTCATTTGAGAAGCCTCATCCTTTGCCGCGACGCGGCAACATTGCGCTGCACCCGCGCAATTGACGGACCGCGCATGGCCCGCCTACCGTGCCCGCAAAAGCGCTCTGGCTGCCGCCGTGGCGCGCTCATTTTGGGGCACACTTTCGAACATGAACGCCTGATCCAAAACCCCTGTCTTTTCCTGTCATTCATCCCGAGAGACCCTGATGGACGCTACCGCTTTTCCCCCGCTCGCCGATCGATGGGACGACACTGTCGCCGCCAAACTCGATGCGCCGGGGCAGTTATTGTACCGGTCAAACCTGCTAGGGGCAGACCTAGCGGTGACAAACTTCGGCGGCGGCAATACCTCTGCCAAACTGCCGGACCGCGATCCGTTGACCGGGGAAGAGGTGTCTGTCCTTTGGGTGAAGGGATCTGGCGGGGATCTCGGCTCCATGGCGCTGGATGGTTTTGCCACGCTCTACATGGATCGGCTGAACGCACTAAAGGGGCTGTATCGCGGCCCGGATCATGAAGATGAAATGGTGGGGCTCTACGACTTTTGTCGGTTTGGTTTGAACCCACGGGCCCCCTCAATCGATACGTCCCTGCACGCGTTCGTCCCCGCACCGCATGTGGATCATGTCCATCCCGATGCCTTGATCGGGATCGCCGCGAGCGCTGACGCAGAGCAGTTGACGGCAGAAATCTTCGGCGGGGAACTGGGCTATCTGCCCTGGCGGCGCCCTGGATTCGAGCTTGGATTGTGGCTGGGCCAGATGGCGACGGATAACCCGCATCTGAACGGCGTCGTCCTGGGCGGTCACGGGGTTTTCACCTGGGCCGAGACCTCACGCGACTGCTATGCGACGACCATGCGGATCCTGCGTCAGGCGGCCGAATGGATCTCTGCTCGCGTTCCGGCTCAACCCTTTGGCGGGCCCCGCGTTGCGGCGCTGCCCTCTCAGGATCGCGCCGATGCCGCGGCCCGGCTGATGCCCCTGATCCGGGGGCAGATCTCGGACGGTGCGCCAAAGATCGGTCATTTCAGCGACGCGCCAGAGGTTTTGGAGTTTGTCAACTCCAATGCGCTCGATGATCTGGCCCCCTTGGGTACCTCTTGCCCTGACCATTTCCTGCGCACCAAGATCCGACCGCTGGTGCTCCGCGATGGAGCGGACACGTCGGCCGAGACCCTGAGCGCGGGTATCAAAGCCTACCAACAGGATTACGCGGCCTACTATGAACGCTGCAAACGGCCTGACAGCCCAGCCATGCGTGACCCCAACGCCGTGGTCTATCTGGTGCCTGGGCTCGGCATGATGACCTTCGCCGCGAACAAGTCGACGGCACGCATTTCTGCCGAGTTTTATATCAACGCTATCAATGTGATGCGCGGTGCCTCGTCCGTGTCGATCTATTGCGGGCTGCCAGAACAAGAGGCGTTCGACATTGAATATTGGCTTCTCGAGGAAGCCAAGCTGCAACGACTGCCGAAGCCCAAACCGCTGGCAGGGCGCGTTGCCTTGGTTACCGGGGCAGCAGGCGGTATTGGGCAGGCGACCTGCGCCCGTTTGGCTGCCGAGGGCGCGGCAATTGTCGCAACCGACATCGACGCCGACCGTCTGCAGGCCACCGTGGCCGCTCTGGCGCAAAGCCATGGCCGGGACAATGCCGTCGCCGTGCCGCTGGATGTGACGTCTGAGGCGGGCGTGGCGGACGCGTTCGCCGCAGCGGTGCGGGCCTACGGGGGGATAGACATTCTGGTCTCAAATGCCGGGATCGCCTCGGCGGCCAAGGTCGAAGACACGTCGCTTGCGCTTTGGAACCGCAACATAGAGATCCTCGCAACGGGTTACTTCCTGGTCGCGCGCGAGGCCTTCCGGCTGATGGACGCCCAGGGGACGGGCGGCTCCATCGTCTTCATAGGCTCAAAGAACGGTCTGGCAGCCTCCGGCGGCGCGTCGGCCTACTGCACGGCCAAGGCGGCGGAGGTCCATCTGGCCCGGTGCCTCGCATTGGAGGGCGCGCCCAAGGGCATTCGGGTGAACACGGTCAATCCCGACGCGGTGCTGGAAGGGTCCACGATCTGGCAAGGCGAATGGCGCGCACAAAGGGCCGCAGCCTACGGCGTTGAAGAAGACGACCTCGCACGGATCTACCGTGAACGGTCTTTGCTCAAACGGTCGGTACTGCCGGAAGATATCGCAGAAGCCGTGGCCTTTCTGGCCTCGGACCGGGCCGCGAAATCGACCGGCAATATCCTGAATGTCGACGCGGGCAATGCGACCGCTTTCACGAGGTAACCCATGACCTACCGGATCTCGCCTGATCATATCGCCGAACAAAATGCCAAAGCTGCCGCAGCCCATGAGGAAGACCTCGCGTACCTAACCCGTCTGCTTCAGCGGCGCGGACAGTCGGTGGAGCAGGTCCTATCCCGCCTGGCGACTTTTGCTGTGGCTCTGCCCACCTGGGGCGTCGGTACGGGCGGCACCCGTTTTGCCCGTTTCCCGGGACCTGGTGAGCCACGGCACATCTTTGACAAGCTGGAAGATTGCGCCACGGTGCATCAGTTGACGGGCCTGACGCCCCGGGTCAGCCCGCATTTTCCGTGGGACAAGGTGGACGATTACAGCGAATTGCGCGAGGCGGCAGACGCACTGGGTCTGGGCTTTGATGCAATCAATTCGAACACCTTTCAGGACCTGCCCGGGCAAGCCCAAAGCTATAAGCTCGGCTCCCTAACCCACACAGATGCCGCGGTGCGCGCCCAAGCCGTGGCGCTGAACATCGATTGCATCGAGATCGGACAAAAGCTGGGATCAGAGGCCCTAACGGTCTGGATCGCTGACGGGTCGAACTTTCCGGGCCAATCCCATATGGGCGCAGCGTTCGACCGGTATGTCACGTCCCTCCGTCATATTGTCGAAGCAGCGCCGGATCACTGGACGGTCTTTCTGGAACACAAGATCTTTGAGCCCGCCTTTTACTCAACGGTCATCTCGGACTGGGGCTCTAGTCTCCTGGCCGCGCAGGAACTCGGCCCCAAAGCGCAATGCCTGATCGATCTCGGCCACCACGCGCCGACAGTGAATATCGAACAGATCATCTCGCGGCTCTTCCGCGCCGGAAAGCTTGGCGGCTTTCACTTCAATGACAGCAAATACGGTGATGACGATCTGGATTCCGGCGCGATAGATCCATTCCGCTTGTTCCTTGTCTTCAACGAGTTGGAAGAGGCGCAGCACCTCGATACAGGTTTCGCTCCAGCCTACATGATCGACCAGAGCCACAATGTGACGGACCCGATCGAAAGCCTGATCCTGTCGGCCATCGAGATCGCACGAGCCGCCGCGCAAGCCATGCTGGTAGACCGCGACGCGCTGGCACAGGCACAGGAAAACGGAGATGCTCTTGCCGCCCTAGAGGCGCTGAAACTCGCCTTCCGGACCGATGTCAGCCCGCTTCTGGCAGAGGCCCGGCACCTCGCGGGCGCAGCGCTTGATCCGCTCGCCACCTACCGTGCCGCGGGCTACCGCGCGGCCAAAGCCAGCGAACGTCCCGAAAGTGGCACCGCGTCGGCTGGAATTGTCTGACCCTCCGAGCGGCGTCGCCAGATGCAAATTCTTATTGGCCCAAATACTTCCGCCGGAGGCGCCGCGCGGAACGCGCGGCCCGGCCCAACGCCTGAGGAGGCCGCAAGGCCGACCGAAGGGGGCGGGAGCACGCCCGGCCCAGCTCGACGCAACGGCCTGATCAGCCATCGCGCCGCGTGGGCGCTTCAACCGCAGGCGCATCCGCCTCGGTCAGTTCGTCGGGCTGCTTGCCATAAGTCTTGAAACGGGCCAGCACGCCCTGCATTTCCACATCATCAAGGATGACCGGCATCCCTGCCTGGCACGCAACGAAATACTGTTTGCACAGCGCCTCGACCTCGCCCGCAAGCCACAAGGCTTTGGCCAACGAAGGCCCGAAACAGATCATCCCATGGTTGGCAAGCAGGCAAGC
>JBCBGY010000247.1:0-5760 GCA_038526275.1 Pseudomonadota bacterium
AACACAGTTCAACAAAGTGCGCGCCTTTCTGGGCGGCTTCGGAAAAGAGCACGCCGTTATTGGCGATGATCCCGACCGGGCAGCCTTCGATATGGGCAAAGCCCGTCACCAAGGTTTCGCCGAAGCGCGCCTTGAATTCATCGAAGTTAGAGCCGTCCACAATGCGGGCGATAACCTCGCGACTGTCGTAGGGCGTAGATAGGCTCGCCGGAACAACGCCAAGCAATTCTTCAGGATCGAATGTCGGAGGTCGGGCGTCTGCCCATTGCACTGTTTCGGGACGGGTCCGGTTCAAGGCCGCCACGGCCTGCCGGGCCAGGGCCAATGCATGGGCATCGTCGCGGGCCAGCATATCAGCCACACCACTGAGCCGTGTATGGACGTCGCCACCGCCAAGCTCTTCCGCCGACACGACCTCGCCTGTGGCGGCCTGAACCAAAGGCGGGCCAGCCAGAAAGATCGTACCCTGATTTTCAACGATGATTGTCACATCAGACATTGCCGGCACATAGGCCCCGCCCGCCGTGCAGGACCCCATGACCACCGCTATCTGCGCAATGCCTTGGGCGCTCATGCGAGCCTGATTGTAAAAGATCCGGCCAAAGTGATCCCGGTCGGGAAAGACCTCGTCCTGATTGGGCAAATTGGCCCCGCCACTATCGACCAGATATAGGCAGGGCAGACGGTTTTCTTCCGCGATTTCCTGGGCGCGCAGATGTTTCTTGACCGTCATTGGGTAATAGGTGCCGCCCTTCACGGTGGCATCGTTGCACACCACCATGACCTCTTGGCCAGATACGGTTCCGATACCGGCAATCGCGCCCGCGCAGGGGGCGGCGCCCCCATACATGCCGTGGGCCGCCGTCGCGCCGACTTCCAGAAACGGCGATCCGGGATCAAGCAAATGAGCAACCCTGTCGCGCGGAAGCATCTTTCCTCGGGCCACATGGCGGTCACGGGCACGCTGACCGCCGCCTGCTGCCGCGTCCTTGGCGGCTTGTCGCACCACGTCCAGCGCGGCTAGGTGGTGGGAGCGATTGGCGACGAAATCCTGAGCGTTGGGCGCTGCGGGCGTTCCTATCTTCATTGGTCGACCAAGTCCGGAGCAGGCAAAACCTGACGATGCATCAGCCACCGCATGCGATAGCCGTACCGCGCTGCACGCGCCACATCGGTCTGGAAGGATGCATTGACCCCGGCGGCAATAACCCCGCCCGCAATCGGGACGACATGGGCCGCTTTTCGTTTCAGCAGATCCGTGCCCAGGGAACGCGCCACCCGGTCAAGCACCTTTTCCACCACCCATTCGGTGGCCTTCTCGGTCAAAATCCGAACTTCGGGTTCGTTCAACTCACTGGCGATCCGGCTCAGGCGGGCAATGGAATCGTTGCGCGCCTCCAGACCCTGGACGGTGGCCAATTCCAGCAGGGCCAATCTGAAAATCCGTTCTTCCTCGGTATCGTCGGTAAATCCAAAGGCCAAACCCGTTGCCCGCACATTGCGTGCCGCGATGGTGATCGTCGCGGGAATATCCAGGGTCATACCCACACCGCCGAACCAACCCGACACGCCACCGGTGGCTGCCGCCGAACCAGCAGACCAAGCTTGGACCCGAAGGGCCGCCGCCTCGCAAGCCTCCAGATCAGTTGTGTCATGCGCGCGAAGCTCGCGGGGCAGTGTCATGCCTGCGCCCCGGTCGGCGGCTTCCAAGGCGGATCGCATGATCCCGGGCGGCAAGAGACGGCGGAGCCACCGGCCCGCAGGGGCCATCACCTTCTCGGCACCCTCGCCCATTCGTGTCCCACGCCGCTCTTCATAGTCGCGTTGAGCCTTTAGCGCTTGCTCGATGGCCCCCACCAATTCGTCGTCGTTTCGGTCAGGCAGTTTGGTCATCGCTCATCTCCAAAGCCCACTGGCGCAATTCGCCGCGTTTGATCTTGCCGGTCACAGTCATTGGCAAAGCGGCGACACAGAAAATGTCTCGCGGATATTCATGCGCCGCAAGACGTTCTTTGACATGGGCTTTCAGGTCCTGTCGTAAAAGGGGTGTCGCATCATAACCTTCGGCCAATACAACAAAAGCGCAGATGCGTTCGGTCCGTTCAGGGTCCGGGCGGCCCACCACCCCGGCGCTGTTCACGGCGGGATGCGTGATCAGACAGTCTTCAATCTCTGACGGGCCGATGCGGTAGCCCGCCGATGTAATGACATCATCATCCCGCCCGACAAATCGGATGTCGTCGCCCGCCATCGCGCCACGGTCACCCGTCAGCATCCAGTCACCCCGAAACTTCGCCGCTGTTGCATCGGGTCGGTTCCAATAGCCCAGCATCATGGATGCCGCCCCGCGCCGCACGGCAATGTCGCCCACGCCGTCCGCGCCCGGCTCAAGCACCGCCACCTCGAAACCGGGCACAGCTTTGCCCATGAAGCCGGGGCGATTTGGAAACTGATCGGCGCAAGATGACACGCACATATTGCATTCGGTTTGGCCGTAGAATTCGTTGATCGTCAGTCCAAACGCCTCCTGACCGTAGGCCAACATCTCTGCGCCCAAGGGCTCTCCGCCCGATGCCACAGACCGAAGGCCCGCAATGCGCGTGCCGTCCGCCCGAAGGCGCCGCAGAGCGGTTGGCGGAAAGAAGACGTTGCGCACCCCGCACCGCTGGATGATGTCCGCCGCCGCTGCCCCGGTGAATTTCGGCAACCGCGCGGCAACGACGGGAACGCCATGATAAAGACCTGGCATCAACACGTCGAACAGCCCGCCGATCCAGGCCCAATCGGCCGGCGTCCACAAGCAATCCCCGTTTTGCGGCAACAGGTTATGGGACATCTCTACCCCCGGCAGATGCCCTCGCAACACTCGGTGGCCATGCAGCGCGCCTTTCGGCGGACCGGTCGTGCCCGACGTGTAGATCAGCACCGCAGGATCCTCTGGACCGGTCTCAGCGGTGGCAAAGGGCGCAGCGTTGAGTGTCAGGCTTTCGGGAACAATTGCGGGGCCAAGACCGAGTTCGGTCAGACGGGCGGCCCCTTCAGGATCCGTCAGAACGGCGGAGGCGCCGGCATCTTGCAGCCGTACCGACAATGCATCCGGTCCAAAGAGCGTAAATAGCGGAATGGAAATCGCCCCCAGCTTCCAGATCGCCAAATGAGCCGCAGCCGTCCAGGGATGCTGGCTGCGCAGTACCCCAACTCTGTCGCCCCATCCGATGTTCCTGCCAGCCAAATGCCGTGCCAGCCCGTCCGCCATGGTCCGCAAAGTGGCAAAGCTGATCGATCGCGGCGCGTCGCCGGTCGCGTCGATCACTGCGACCCGGTCGGGATCATTCTCTGCCCACCGGTCGCATGCTTCCCATGCCATGTTGAGCCGTGTTGGTAGCGACCAACCATGTTCCAAAACAGTTTGATAGGTCGGGCCAGTCACCGGGTCAGTCCATATCCGCCGGGCCGCTTGCCCATATGCGCCACGCTAGCCGATAGGCACAAAGCCGCGCAACGGGTGTTTATTCCAAGAAAATTGCTAAGCCTGCCGGGTACATCCAAAAAATTGAAACCCTCAGATTTTCAATGGTTCAATTTCCGGTCGCATCCTCCAGCAATTCAATCCCAAATTGCTTTCCTTCAACCGGATGGCTAACGTTGGTCTGTAAATGTGAGGATTGTTGTTATGAAAGCATTTCTGAAACACACTTTCATCGTAATCGGCCTATTGGTTTGTTTTTCCGTCTCGTCCGGATCGGCGCACGCTCAAAATACCTTCTCGGTACCCGTCAAATCAAATTGGGGCGGCGGCACGTTTGGCGTAACCGGCGAACCGGGTAAATGGAAGTATCGCTATTTCATCGTCGAGCGAAATGGCGTTGTTTTTGTTTGTGGCGCAGGCCACGCGACCGGACGGATGCAGGAATTCGCCTGGCAAATGCAGCAACGGGCGGAGGTCAAGCTGAACGGCAAGACCTATTTGCGGAACATCCAGTTCTTCAAGCGGGTTAGGCGCCCGAATTCCGAGTCGCTTGTCGGCGAAGAAGCCAAGTGCAAATCCACCCGGAAGAAAATGCCGCCGGGCCGCGTGAATATAGAGGTCGACCTTTCGCCGGGCTTTGTGCGCTAGCGCTACCCGCCGGTATGGCTCATATGGCGGGACATCTGACCCGCCACCTGTTGGCGGGAATAGTCGAAGTCATGGCCTTTCGGTTTCAGCGAAATCGCATTCCGAATGGCCTTTTCCAAAACCGCATCATCCCCGGGATGGCTGCGCATCGGTGCCCGAAGGTCGACCATATCTTCCTGGCCGAGGCACATGTAAAGCTGACCGGTGCAGGTTAGCCGGACCCGGTTACAGCTCTCGCAGAAGTTATGGCTGAGCGGTGTGATAAAGCCGATCTTTTGCCCGGTTTCTTCTAGACGGACATAGCGGGCCGGACCCCCGGAGCGTTCGGCCAGATCTGTGACGCTGTATTCTTCGGCCAACTGTTGGCGCAGATCCTTGAGCGACCAGTACTGATCTAGCCGGTCCTCATTGCCCAGATCACCCATCGGCATGACCTCGATGAAGGTCAGGTCCATATCGCGTTCGGCGCACCACCGGACGATGTCGAACAGCTCGGGCTCGTTGAAGCCTTTGAGCGCCACCACATTGATCTTGACCCGGAGCCCTGCAGATTGGGCCGCATCGATCCCCTTCATAACCTGGGGCAACCGTCCCCAACGGGTTATGTCAGCAAATTTTTCCTCATCGAGCGTATCAAGCGAGATATTGACCCGGCGCACGCCACACGCCGCCAGATCAGCGGCAAATCGTTCCAATTGGCTGCCATTGGTGGTGAGTGTCAGTTCCCGCAATGCACCACTTTCCAGATGGCGGGCCATTGCCTGAAAGTAGGTCAGGATGCCCCGTCGCACCAAGGGCTCGCCGCCTGTGATCCGCAGCTTTTCGACGCCCAACCGGATGAAGGCCGTTGAGATCCAGTCGAGTTCTTCCAGGCTTAGCAGTTCCTTTTTGGGCAGGAACTGCATGTTTTCCGCCATGCAATAGACACAGCGGAAATCACAACGATCTGTCACCGAAACCCGCAGGTAGGTGATCGCACGTTGGAACGGATCGATTAAGGGCGCACCAGTCATGAGGAAAAACCTAGGGCTGGCAAAGGCGCGCCGCAAGACGCTTTTCCGCGTTGAAGCCCGGTAGATAGCGAGCTACGGTCGCCGCATGGGTGGTTTACGTCTCTTTCTGCTGGCGGCGATTGTAGTCTCGGTCTCGGGCTGTGCGCGGGTTTCGGGTGTTTGGGATCGCGTGCGCGGTGATCAGTCTGAACCTGTGGTCGAAGAGACCGCACCGCTTGATGCGACCTCGACTGTGGAGGAACAGCCCGCCGCTGTTATCACACCTGCCGGTCAGTCGGCGGATGCATTTGATACGACCACCGAAGAGGAGCTGTTGGCTGCGACGGCTCCACCAGAAGTATCGTCGGGTCTGCGTGAACTTGGGCGAACCATTGCGTCACTCGGCGACCCTACGGTCCCAGGCTTTTGGGCTGAAACCGGATTGGTGACCCAGGCTCAAGAAGGTCGACTGACCTATCCGGAAAGCGGAAAGTCGGTGACTGTAGAGTTACGTCCGTCGGGGGCAGATCCGTCTGCTGGTAGCCGCGTGTCGCTGGCCGCGTTCCGCGCGTTGGAAGCTCCACTGACGGACCTACCCGAGTTGATCGTTCTGGCCCGGTAGCTTTCTGGCCGCTTCTTTCCGGGCGAAGG
>JBCBGY010000248.1:0-5727 GCA_038526275.1 Pseudomonadota bacterium
ATAGAAACCCCCAGCCCGCTGCCCGAGGTTGCGGCGACTGTACGAAAGCGTTCCTTGGCTGCCGCGATGTCTGCGCCCGACAGCCCGATCCCGTCATCTGAAACGGTAATCAGGATCTCATCCCCCTGACGCCTCGCCTCGACGTCGATGACCGAAAGATCCGGGCCACCATGGCGGAGCGCATTGTCAATCAGATTGCGCACCGCCTCGCGGATCATTGTCCTGTCCCCCACTAGTGGTCCAAGCGGTCCATCAGTTTGGTAGTTGATCGAAACCATATCAGGATGGTTCGTTGCCTCGTCGCTCCATTCCTGAAATGCCGCATCCAGGTCGAACTGCTCCATGGCCGTGCTTGGGCTGATCGCCTTGGCGCGTTCGAGCAGCAAGAGCTTTTTGCCAAGATCGGCTGTCTCACGTGCGGCCTCCAATAGATCAGTCGACCTTTTGCGCGCTTCAGCGAAGTTTGGCGCGGCGTTGACGGCTTCGGCGAGGGACAATACGCCTGCGATTGGGTTGCGTAGCTGATGCGCGGCGTTGGAAATGAAATCCGATTGGGCCGTCATGCTTTGGGTGACCTGACCGAAAAGCCGGTTGAGCGTTGTGACAATGCCGCCAACTTCGACCGGAACGGCCCGCCTTATGGGTGTAAGCTCGGCGCTGCTGCGGCTGGCAATGGCGGATTCCAAATCGGTCAACGGGCGCAATCCGACCCGAACCCCGAACCAAACAATCAAGGCAAGTGCCGCTATCAGGCCCGAGATGGCCAGCAGCGACCGCAACAGCAAATCCCGCACAAATGCCGACCGGACGGCGGCCTCCTGCCAGACCGTCGTGGTGAAGATCCCGGCGAAGCCTTCGATCTGCATCCGGTTTTGCAGGCGCACGCCATGGACATCGCGGCCAAAGTAGGTTGCGGCGAAGTAGGTGGGGCTCGCAGCTTCATCGCCGGATTGCGGAATGCCGACGGGCGGCGTGGCATATCCCGCAACGATGACTCCATCGGGTGCATAGACGTGATAGAATACCTGTCCGCCAGAAGTATCCGCCAGTATATCCCGCGTGCGCGGCGACAGGGCATCGCCACCGGAAATGGCCACGTCGTTTGCCACTGCCAAAGCCGCAGCAAGCAGACTGTTGTCAAATACATCTGTGGCGGTGCCGCGCGCATTGTTGAGCTGCCAAAACCCGACAAGGGCTGCCACGACCATCAGCGGTGCCAGGATGATCGCGACGAGCCGACTGCGAAGCGAAGGGACGCCGCCCATCAGTTGGAGGTGACCAGGGCATAGCCAATGCCGCGATGCACCCGGATCGAGACATCGTGCTGTTGCAGCCGTTTCCGCAGGCGCGAGACATACACCTGGACCACCTTGTCATCCGTGCCGCTACCGACACCATAGACCTTGTCCAGCAGCACTTCCTTGGAAACTGGCGTTCCCGCAGCCTCTGCCAATGCCACTAGGACCGAAAGCTCCCGGCGAGGCACCTCAATCACCGTGCCCTCGTCCAAAAGCTGCGGTGCTTAATGTCGAGCGTCAGCCTGCCAAGTGCAAGCGTCCGGCGCGGCGCCACATGTTTGCGCCGGGCCAGCGCCCGAACCCGCGCGGCCAGTTCGTCCATCTCGAACGGTTTGACCAGATAGTCGTCCGCGCCAGCATCCAGCCCGGCGACCCGGTCTTCCGTGGCCGACCTTGCGGTAAGCAAGATCACCGGGCGCGTGTCGTTACGGCGGCGCATACCTGCCAGAATTTCCAGCCCATCGCGGCCCGGCAGGTTGATGTCAAGAATGACCAGATCGCAGCTTTCCTGCTGCAAAAACTGATCGGCCTCATCGCCATTGCCGAGCGCGTCGACAGCATGCCCATCGTCGGTCAAGCGATAGACGATCCCTTTCCGAAGGCTCTGATTGTCTTCCACGAGAACGATGCGCATGCGCAAACTTTCAGCGCAATGAAGGGTTGGTGCAAGCTTCGTATCGCAAAAACGAAGGGCAAATGCGGGGAATCACCCGTCAGAAAAGAGTTACCGGCAGCAACCAATGCCGGGCATGGGAGGAAGATATGTCACTAGAAAACACCACGCGTCGCGTGGCCCTTGGCCTTGTCGCTGCGGCCGCCACAACCTTCGCCACAGGCGTAGCGGCTGGAGAGATCGATCTTGCCGGCAAGACGGTGGAATGGGTTATTCCATTCTCCGAAACGGGCGGATCGGCCAAGTGGGCCAACTTCTACGCTCCGCTTCTGTCAGAAGCCCTGCCGGGCGCCCCGACCGTTGTCGTGAAGTTCATGCCGGGTGCGGGATCAACCAAGGGGGCCAACTGGTTCCAACAGCAAAGCTATGATGACGGCACACTGATCTTTGGCTCTTCCGGTTCGACCCAGTTCCCGTATCTGCTCGAAGATCCCCGGGTCCGGTACGAGTACAACGACTGGAATGTCGTTCTGGCCTCGGGCACCGGTGGCGTCGCCTATCTGCCACCCGATCTGGCCGGAAAGATGGAGGGTCTTGATGCCTCTGCTCTGAAGGGCACTGACTTCATCTATGGCTCGCAAGGGGCCACACGCCTGGATCTGGTGCCACTTCTGGCCTGGGAGATGCTCGGCCTCAGCGTTGAGCCTGTCTTTGGCATTAAAGGCCGCGGCGATGGGCGTTTGATGTTTGAACGTGGCGAGGCCAATATCGATTACCAGACTTCATCCTCCTACCTGTCCGGTGTGACGCCGCTGGTTGAGGCCGGCACAGCCGTGCCAATGATGTCTTGGGGCGCGCTGGATGCCGAAGGCAACATCGTCCGTGATCCAACCTTCCCCGATATGCCGACCTTTAAAGAAGTGTGCGACGCGACCGACGGTTGCGAAACCTCGGGCGAGCAGTGGGACGCATGGAAAGCCTTCTTCGTGGCCGGATTTCCGGCGCAAAAGATGGTATTCCTGCCTGCCGGAGCCTCTGAGGATGCGATGGCCACCTACAGTGCAGCATTCGAGGCCATCAAGGCACGGGATGATTTCGCTGAAATCTCGTCAGGCCGACTGGGTGTTTACCCGCAGATGACCGGTGACGAGGCAACGGGTGCTCTGGCCAGTGCCACACAGGTGAGCGAAGGGGCCAAGAGCTTCGTCATCAACTGGCTGAGCGACCGCTATGGCGTGACGCTGAACTAACCCCAGATTGGACCCCCGGCCATATGCCGGGGGTTTGCTTCCAACAGGGGTGTTCCCATGGAAATCCTCGCGGATGCGCTTCCAGCCCTTGGGGAAGCCGCAAACCTGATCCTGCAACCTATCGTTCTGGGCTACCTCGTGCTCGGCGTTCTGATGGGGCTTTGCATTGGTGTCTTTCCGGGCCTCGGCGGAATTGCTGGCCTGTCGCTGCTGCTGCCGTTCATGTTTGGCATGGACCCGGTTCTGGGTCTGGCGCTGATGATCGGGATGGTGGCCGTAGTGCCCACGTCCGACACATTCGCCAGCGTCTTGATGGGCATACCCGGATCATCAGCCTCTCAGGCCACCGTGCTGGACGGATTTCCCATGGCTAAACGCGGGGAAGCCGCGCGGGCCCTGTCGGCGGCCTTTGCATCGTCGCTGTTCGGCGGCCTCGTGGGCGCAGCCTTCCTGACGGTCTTCATCCTGGTCGCGCGGCCCATTGTGCTGGAATTCCGCACGCCAGAGCTTTTGATGATCACGGTGTTTGGCCTGTCGATGGTGGGCATCCTTGCCGGACGCGTCGCCCTGAAAGGCATCGCGGCGGCGGGCCTTGGCATGATGATCGGCACGATCGGTGAAGGCGACAGTGCGGGCGAATTGCGCATGGCGACCTACGACATGCCCTACCTTGTCGATGGTCTGAAGCTTGTGATCGTGGGCTTGGGCATTTTCGCCATCCCCGAAATCGTGGCCCTGCTGCGCCAGGACAGGTCGATCTCTGACCGCTCGCCTTTGGGAGGTGGCTGGCTGACCGGTGTACGGAACTGGTTCGCCAATATCTGGCTCTCGCTGCGTTGTTCGATCATTGGCGTGATCGTGGGGGTGATCCCGGGGCTGGGCGGCTCGGTCGTGGATTGGATCGCCTATGGCCACGCAGTACAGACGACTGGCGACAAATCGAAGTTCGGTTCAGGCGAGATCCGCGGGGTCATCGGCCCCGAAAGCTCAAACAATGCCAAAGAGGGTGGGGGACTTGTGCCCACGCTTCTGTTCGGCATTCCCGGGTCAGGGTCCATGGCGATCTTCATCGGAGCCATCGCGCTGCTTGGGTCCGGCAATATCGAGGTCGGCCCCTCGATGCTGCAAAACAACCTCGACATCACCTATTCCATCGTCTGGCTTCTGGCGCTTGCCAATGTCGTGGGCACGCTGATCTGCATCGCCGCATCAGGTGGTATCGCCCGGCTCACCACGATCCCATTCGCCCTGTTGGCGCCGTTTCTCTTTATGATCATCAGCTTCGCAGCCTTCCAATCAGGCCAGGACCTGATGGACCTCGTGGCGCTTTTCGCGCTCGGGTTCCTGGGGATCATGATGCGCCGGTTCGACTGGTCGCGCCCGGCCTTTCTGATCGGTTTCGTCCTGTCGAACCCGGCAGAGACCTATGCCAACCAGGCCGTTCAAATCGCGGCATCGCGGTTTCGCAAGAGCTTCGAAGAAGGGCTCGACTATATCTTCTCGCCCATTGTGATCGTGCTGATCATCATCACGCTGATCTCGGTCGTTGTCGGGCTCCGGCAAGCCAAGACGATCATGGCCGAAGGGGCAGTCGAAAGCGGTGCCAAGCGCGCGCCGATGATCTTTCTGTTCGTGATCCTGGCCTATCTGGCTGTGGCCTTCACCAATGCGGCGATGATCCCGGACTATGCCGCCGCGGACCGGGTGTTTCCGCGCTTCGTGTCTGGTGTCGCCATTGTCGCCTGCCTGATCCTGCTGGTTCAGATGATGTTGCGCCCAGAGACTCACGCGCTGTTCGCCGACCGCGAAGTCAGCGATGCTGAGAACAACAGCCACGGCCTGTGGTCGACTCTGGCCTGGTTCGCGGGGCTGTTGGTTTTGACGGCGCTGGTGGGCTTCATCCTGGCACTCGCTGTTTTCCTCTTTGCGTTCATCCGGTTTCGCGCGGGTCGAAGCCTGGGCTTCGCTGCAGCCTACACAGCCGCGGGCATCGCCTTCATGTGCGCCATGGCGGGCCTACTCAATCGCGATTTCCCGGCTGGGCTTCTGCAAACCTACATTGATCTACCTTGGCCGCTGACATGACCCAAACCGCAATTCCCTTCCTCTTCATGCGCGGCGGATCCTCGCGCGGACCCTATCTACGCCGCGAAGATCTGCCAGAAGATCAAGATACGCTCGCAAAGGTGCTGGTGGCGATGGTCGGGTCAGGCCATCCCCTGAACATCGACGGGATCGGTGGCGGCACGGCGGTCACCACCAAGGTGGCCATGTTGTCGGCGTCAGAGGATGAGTGGGCCGATGTCGACTATTTCTTTGCGCAAGTCAGCGTAGAAGACAGGCTGGTCGATTTCAAACCCACCTGCGGCAACATTCTGGTTGGTGTCGGACCCGCCGCGATAGAGATGGGGTTGATCCCCGCCACAGGTGACCTGACGGAGGTGCGCATTCGCGCCGTCAATACCGGCGCCCGGGTTTTGGCCAGAGTGGCGACCCGCGATGGGGCAGTCCTCTATGACGGTGAGACGCGCATCGATGGCGTGCCGGGCACAGCCTCCCCGATCGA
>JBCBGY010000249.1:0-3940 GCA_038526275.1 Pseudomonadota bacterium
GACCTTGGGCACGGCCCGCAGGTCAATATGGGTGACAAGCCAAACGTTGATGCGCCATTCCTCGTGTGGAGGCAGCACTTCGAACAGATTATCATCCTGATCAGAGCGGAAAGTGGGCAAGAAGCCAATGCAAACGCCCTCTAGAACTGCAGCCTCCAATGCGGCGGCACTATTGCTGAGCAGTGTCGCACGAGCCGGCGGAACATTTGCGTTGAACCAATTGAAGATACCGACATTCTGAGACTGGCTCGAAGGCCCTGCAAAGTGATGGGTCCTAAACTCATCGGGTGACGCTGGCACGCCAAACCTTTCAGCATAGGCCTTCGAAGCATAGAGCCCCATCTGGATCGTGCACAGATTGCGAACGATGTAATCATCCTCGTTCGGTCGTTCCCCGACCCGCAGGGCAATTTGGGCATGGCGAAAATCGATGTCCAAAACATCGGTTGAACACAGAAACCGCACTCTCAGATCAGGATGCGTTCCCAGGATATCGATGATCGCGGCATTCAAGGCCGGTGTGATTTCTTCAAGCGCTGTGATAGTGATCTCACCCGAAATTTCGGTTGCCTGCTCCCGTGTCTGGTAAATGATACGGTTGAAGTCGGCCTCAGCTCGATCCGCGAATTGCACGAGTTTGAGCGCGGGTTCTGTGGGGGTGTATCCGCGCGCATGACGCACGAACAGTTTGGTTTGCAGCAACTCCTCCAGGAATTCGACATGGCGCTGCACAGTCGCACGGTGAACGGACAGTTCCCGCGCGGCCCCGCTGAGCGTGCCAAGCTTGGCCACAGTGGCCACGCTGCGAATCTCGTTAAGGTTCTTCATTCAGCCGCGAAACACTTGCTACTCGTCTGACCACTTGGCATCGTAGTGCGACCCATCACAGAACGGCTTGTTTTTCGACAGACCACAGCGGCAAAGCGAGTACTTTGCCCGACTGGCCCCTACACCATTGAATTCGGCATCTAGCACCACATTGGTGACGTGATAGGGGCCGTCCTTTTCGATGGTCAGGCTGATATCACCCGTGGTCATGTGCTGCGGCTCTGTCCCATTGATTGACATGCGCAACGCCCCTGACGGGCAGGCTGCAATCACGTCGAGGATATCTGGAAGCGCCCCTTTTTCTGGCTGAATCCAAGGCTTTTCTTTGGGATTGAACACGGCCACAGCCCTGGCCTGGCATTGCGCCGCATGAGTGCAAAGAACGGGCGTGTAGCTGATGGTGACATCCACGCCATCGACCGTACCCGTGTAGTCCACGGACGCATTTCTGAGTTTTGAATGGTCAGGCGCGCTGGCGAAGTCGATCTTTGTGTGCGAGCCATCGCAAAACGGCTTGGTCTGCGATGCCCCGCAGCGGCACAGAGCCATCACCGGTTTGGCTTCGACCGGTCCGTCTGGTCCTGTCACCGTTGAAATATGTTCGGCCACCAATGGTCCGTCGTCGCGCAGCGAGATTTTCGGCAGATCGGTCATCGTGTTCCCCCATTCAAACTTTCGGTGTCAGGCGAAACGCTAACCGATCAACTGATAGCTGACCGGAGCGAACCTGAAACCTGCACCCCGCCTCTCAACATAGTCCGCAGCCGGAAAAGGCATATGGTAACCGACCATCGGTGTGTCGTTCCTTTCACATCGGTTGCCTTCGACCCTGCGCAGCTAGATCAAGCCGACGCTGCCGAGCGGGCTTAAAACCGAGTGTCACAGGAAGGCTGGGGCCGCGCAATGCACCAAGAGTGACCACCAGATGCGCGAGTTTGCAGCATTGAGGACAATTCCGCATTCGTCTTGAATGCTGCTATACGTGCAGGGAGTTGGACACGATCCTTGCTCGCAAAATGAACATTGGTGCATTCGGGATCTACTCGTTCACGATACGAATAGCTGAATATTGCAGGCCAACGGTGAGACATTGGCAATGGCTGAGTTAGTCAAGACACTAAAGGCGGCGGCCCCGATGTTGAGGAGTGCGTTGAGGTCTGGCCAGCTCTTTCGGCCTCAATGTAAAACTGTCGAACCCGACCAGGATATCCATTGCCAGTATGATGTGCAGATCCCGATGCGTGAGGGGTATTCGCTGACTTGCAATATTTTCAGGTCGAAGACAGCGCGGTCCAAGGGTCGCGCAATGCCCGTTATCATGTGTGCCCATCCTTACGACAATCACCTTACCCAAGCACTTGGGAAAACCTTGTTTGGAGGCCCGCCGCAGCAATACCGCCTGATCGGACAGGCCGGTGGAATGCCCCAATTTTCGACTTTGACGAGTTGGGAATCCCCGGACCCCGATTTTTGGGTGCCTGCAGGTTACACCTTGGTCAATATGAACCTGCCTGGTTATTCGAACAGCGGCGGGCCGGGAACCATCGTTAGCGCGCATCAGGCCAGGTGCTATCGTGAGGCGATTGAATGGGTCGGTGATCAAGAATGGTGTGATGGTAACGTTGGCTTGAATGGCGTGAGTTATTTGGCGATCACCCAATGCTTTGCGGCAAGTGCTCCGGCAAATGACATTCCAAAAGCTCTAAAATGCATCTCTCCGTGGGAAGGTTTCACAAACACCTATCATGACCTGGCCTGTGGCGGGGGCGTCGCTGACACCACATTTCTGAATTTCTGGTGGCACACCGAGGTTAAAGGCCCTTTGAACACGTCGCTTGAAGACTTCTTGGAGCTAGAAGAGGCGATACCCCCGGACGCGTTGAGCTTGCATCCCTTCTACGATGAATTCTGGAAGAACAAGACCGCCAAGCTTGAAGACATATCTGTTCCAATGCTGGTTTGTGGATCGTTCTCTGACCACGAGCTTCATACGATGGGATCTTTCAGAGCTTTTGAAAGGGCAAGTTCCGATCGAAAATGGCTTTACACCCATCGCGGCGGAAAGTGGACCACGTTCTATGCGCCGGAGGTCCAGGCATTAACAAAGGACTTTATGGACCACTTTCTGAAGGGACAGGAGAACCAGTTTTCTAACCTACCGCCGGTGCGGTTGGAAGTCCGGTCGAGTCGTAATGAGGTTCATGAGGTCAGGTGGGAACAGCACTGGCCTTTGCCCCAAACGACATACACACCGTTATACCTAAGCGATGGGGCTCTTGCATCGAATTGTCCCGCAAATCCGACTGAGGTGCAGCATGCTGCAAAAGACGGCCTCAGTTCGTTCGATTTCGTTTTCCAGAAGAATACAGAATTGAGCGGCTACATGAAGCTGAAGCTTCACGTCGAAGTTCGTCCAGAACGACCCGGCGCCGCCCAACCTGAAGACATGATCTTGTGTGTCTACGTTGATAAACTTGATCGGAAAAGCGCGCCGGTTCGCTTCAATGGTTCCGTGGGGCAAGAAAACGATGTTCTTACGCGTGGCTATATTCGGGTCTCGCGAAGAACTCTTGATGAAACAGCCTCATCGCCTTGGTTGCCTGTCTATGACGGGACATCTGAACACCCAATAGGTGCAGCCGAGATTGTACCCGTCGAGATTGCGATGCGGCCGAGTAGCACGTTCTTTTTCAAAGGCGAAGGGTTGCGCCTGATTGTTTCACCGCATGACATCTATAAGGCCCCGATTTTTGGCAAGGACACCAGGCTCAATGCCGGTCAACATGTGCTGCATTATGGCGGTGACTTCGACGCGCATTTGCTCGTACCGCTGATTACTTGAATTGGCCAATGTTCACCTTCAGAACTGCGGCGGGGGTGCGCCGACGATTATCCGTTCTTTTCTCTGCGCATTGGCCGAGTTTCACGGTGTACTCCTCGACGCGGAAAGCGATCCGCTCCATTCGAGTTCCTCCTCGCCGCCGCAGCCCAGAACCTTCGGAAACTAGCAAAGATCCTTCCTGCACCGCAGCGAACACGAAAAGCCTGACAAAGAAGGTGACCCCGTGCTACCACTGCCTTATCGCTCATAAGGACTTCTGCGACTTGGTCG
>JBCBGY010000249.1:4040-5683 GCA_038526275.1 Pseudomonadota bacterium
GCACGATCTTCATGGGCTTACTCTGGATGCCTATGCCAAAGGTGCAGCGTGACGCGGCCAAATATCCTGGTGATCATGGCGGACCAACTGGCTCCTCATTTCACTGGAGCATACGGGCACAAAATCGCCAAAACTCCGCATCTGGATGCGCTTGCCGCGCGGGGAATGCGCTTTGATGCGGCATATTGCAATTCACCGCTTTGCGCGCCGTCTCGGTTTGCCTTCATGTCCGGCCAGCACATCAGCCGGATTGCGGCATATGACAATGCGTCTGAGTTCAAGGCCTCGGTGCCCACCTTCGCGCACTATTTGAAATCTTTGGGCTATCGCACGTGTCTCTCCGGCAAGATGCATTTCGTGGGTCCTGATCAGATGCACGGGTTTGAAGACCGTGTGACCACTGACATCTACCCTTCCGATTTCGCCTGGACGCCGAATTGGGAAGCCCCAGACGAGCGGATCGACAAGTGGTACCACAATATGCAGACCGTAAAGGAAAGCGGTCTGGCTCATGCGACCTATCAAATCGATTACGACGATGAGGTCGCTTTCGCGGCGAAGCGTTGGCTGTTCGACGTTGCGCGGGACAAATCGCTCGGGCTTGAGGCACCATTTGCGATGGTTGCCAGTTTCATCCACCCGCATGACCCTTATGTGGCACGGCCCGAATGGTGGAACCTCTATTCCGACGACGAGATTGAGATGCCCGATTTTGTGCCGGCGCTGGAGGATCAGGACCCTTTCTCCCGCCGATTGATGGACGGGATCGAAGCCTCTTTCGTGCCGCTGAGCGAAGAAGACATCCGCCGGGCACGTCGTGCATACCTCGCCAATGTCAGCTATTTTGACAGCAAGATAGGTGAGCTTGTTCAGACCCTCGAAGAAACGGGCGAACTGGACAACACAGTTGTCATCGTCACGGCAGACCACGGAGACATGCTGGGAGAGCGTGGCCTCTGGTACAAGATGAACTTCTTTGAGCATTCCGCCCGCGTGCCATTGGTGATGGCAGGACCGGGGATCGCCAAAGGAACTGCGACCAATGCTGTCTCGCTCGTGGACCTGCTGCCCACTTTTTTGGAGATCGGTGGCGGGGATGCGTCGATGCTGGGCGAAGACATCGACGGGCGCAGCCTGATGCCACTAGCACGCGGGGAGACCGATCCGGTTGACGAAGCCATTGGTGAATACTGCGCTGAGATGACCGGCTATCCGGTGATCATGATCCGTCGGGGCGCGCTCAAATACATCCATTGCGACAACGATCCGCCGCAGCTTTATGATTTAGCCAGTGATCCTGGCGAGAGGGTGAATGTGGCCACTGAACCCAGTTATCATGACGTGGCCAAGGCCCTTGCTGACGAGGTTGCAGACCGCTGGGATGGCGAAGCACTGCGTACGCAAATCATAGCAACTCAGAAGTCCCGCCGTGCCCTGCATGCTGCGATGGAGGCCGGGGCAAGCGCACCATGGGACTACAACCCACCAAGCGACGCTAGTCAGAAATATGTGCGCAACCATATGGATTGGACAGTCGCCGCAAACCGCTATCGCTATCCCCCTTTGAAGGATCAAGCCAAATGAAACTTAAAGATCGCGCATGACGACGATGGCAGTTTCGTCAGACCAAAACCGCTTCTTCT
>JBCBGY010000250.1:0-5618 GCA_038526275.1 Pseudomonadota bacterium
TGCCCTCACTCAAACGGGCCAGACGATCCGCCCATGCGCTCCCCGCAGCTTCGAGCGACAACCGTCGCCCAGGATCGGTGACTTCAATGGAAATTTTGAGCGGGTCGGGTGGCGCTGCGGCGCCCAACCGGTCTGGCCACTCAATCAAGCAAAGGGCGGTATCAAAAACATCTTCCAGGCCCAGTTCCTGAACTTCGCTCGTGTCGCTCAGCCGATAGAGATCGGTGTGCCAGATCTCTAGCTCCCCGGCCATGTAGGTTTGTACAAGGGTGTATGTCGGCGAAGGCACGTCTTCGTACAGACCTTCCGCCGCGAGTTTGGTTTGGATCAGCGCGCGGGCGATATGGCTTTTGCCGGCGCCGATGGGACCTTCAAGCAGAATTGCGTCCCCAGCGCCAACCAAACCGGCCAAACGCTGGCCAAAGCGAGTGGTTGCCCCCTCATCCGCAAGGGAAAAGCTGGTGATCAGCGGTGCCTGGTGGGTCATTGCGGCACATTACCCACCTCGAGTCCACCTGCAAGCGCTTTACCGCAAGGCGGTTACAGCCGTTGGAAGGCCCAGTTCATTTGGCGAGACCGCGCCGACAACAAGTCGGAATGACACCATTGTGCTATTACCTTTGATGGGCGAAATCCGGCAATGGACATGTCCGCCTTCGCGCAATTCGACGATACCGTCCCACTCCGCTCGCTCCCGTTCGCCGATGACAAAGTCTCTGGTATCTCCCCATACGGGTGTGGGTTGGCAGCGGTCCTGCCATTGGCGCGTTACATCGAGGATCGTGGTTTCGTTTATCGACGTGTCGGGCCGCGAACCCCACATGTCGGCATAGGCTTGGTTGGTAAGCAGTAAGGTTCCCCCTGACGAAAAAACCGCGACAGCGTCTTCAAGGTTGTCCACCACGTCCTGCAAAAGCTCTAACTCGGACCGGAAGTTGCGGGTAAGGGAGATCTCGGCACTAATATCTTCGAACAGGAAGGCCAACGCACCATCAGGATGGGGATGACCAGTGACACGATAGGTTTGTCCGGTCGGAAGCGACCAGTTTTCCTGGTAAGTGCCATTCACGGCGGCATCTTCCAATTCGCTGATCCCCTGACGCCAGGCCTTGTAGTCCTTGGGTTCTGGCATTCTTTGTTTTTCCCGCAGCATATCGAGGAAGGTATAGAGCGAAGGTCGGGTGACGAGGAAACTGGGTTCCAACGTCGTCAAGTCGGTTAGCGCCGGGTTAAACAGTGCGAGAAGCCGGTCGCGGTCAAAGATCGCCAGCCCTGTGGGCAGGTCAGCAAACGTTTTAGAAAGTGTCTGAACAAACTCGCGGAGGGCTGTTTCGGCACTGACCAAACGGTCTGCCGGTAGCGCGAAGTACAGCGTGTCCTCTTCGATTGGCTGACAAATACATTCGAACCAGAGCTTCTTGCCGTCACGCTGGTCGATCACGGAGATCCGGTTCATCCCATCGGGCCGGATCAACTGGGGTAGGTCGAGATCCGCAAAGATCTGGGGCAAAGGCCAGGTCGCGATATCGCGTGCCGTCATCAGTTTCTTGGCGAGCGATAGATAGCTGCCGTTGGCCCAGCGCACCTTGTTTTCTGAATCCTGTCGCCAGACCAACAGGGGGGCATCGTCGACCACCCGATGAAGGATATCCAGTTTTTCGGTCAGTGCGGCCAATGCGAAACCGTCGAGGGGTGCGGCATTGGCCTGGGTCTGCTCGATTTCTTCGATGGTCAATCGCAGAATACCGCGACGCATCTCGGCCACGAACTTGCTGGCCCCATCTTCGGACAACAATTCCACCCTGCCATCATCGGCCAGGGCAAGAGCGCGGCTTTCCGCGGTCGGGAAAGACGACCGCAGCAAACCGACCAGTTTGTCCCACGAACTGATATCGCGGGCATCGGCATTGATCATTTGGTACCCGCGGGGTGTTGCATCAAACAACTCTTCCCCATCGAACAGAAAGACGATTTTGTCGTCTTTCTCCGGCTGTAACTTGGTCTGCCCGGCGCCACTGCGGTCCACATAAGAGAAGACCCAAAGCGCCAGAAGAGCCGAACCGATTGAAGCCAATATGATCAAAGCAATGTAGGGTAGTGCTAAAGTACCCATACCAGCACACATTTTCCTTGAATCCAGCACACGTCATCCGGACGTTGTACGAGATTTTGTTAATGATATATTAACGGCTGCTCACGCAATTGGAATTGGACGATTTTTTCCGAGTCCGTCGGAGGTTTCATCTGACGTAGGGGAAATCATTTGGCGGGGCCAAATCGCCTCTACCAAGGCCCCAGACTTTCGACTGTTCACGGGGCCCGACCCGACAGCGTCGCCGATATTTGTAAAAGTCATCTCGGCGCCGGTTCGCTCCAAAAGGGTCTTTGCGATGAACAAACCCAGCCCCATACCTTCGTAACCGGGGCGATGGCTTGGTTCAGCCAAGGGACGGCGTGTGCTCATAAATGGATCGCCGATACGGCCGATAAGCTGGTTGGGGAAGCCCTTTCCGTCATCGATGATCCGGATGAGGATGGTCTCGTCGCTCCACCTCGCTTCGATCCAGACGGTCTTTTTGGCGAAGTCGACACCGTTCTGAACCAGGTTTCGCAGGCCGTGAATGATCTCTGGTCGACGCAAGATGATGGGTTGGACCAATTCTCCGCCTTGCAACGGGGCCACATCGAATTTCAGGTCCTTTCCCCGGTCCAGGTGAGGTTCGGCAGCCTCTCGGATGACACTTTCCAAAGGGGCGCGCCGAACGAGGGTATCATCCTTCCCGGCCCTTCCCATTGATCGCAATATATCGCGACATCGATCGGCCTGGTCGCGGATCAGCGTTGCGTCTTCTTTAAGGTGCGGACTGTCGCCCAATTCGTCGATAAGTTCAGTGCTCACCAGTTTGATTGTGGCCAAGGGCGTGCCCAGTTCGTGGGCAGCCGCTGCGACCACACCGCCAAGGTCCGTTAACTTCTGCTCCCGCGCCAAGGCCAGTTGGGTGGCAAGCAGCGCGTCAGACATAGCGTTTAACTCCACCGAAACTCTGCGCGCATAAATTGCGAGAAAGGCGATGCCGATCACAATGGCGACCCAGAACCCGAACTGAAAGATCTTGGGCTGCTCTATACGCATGCCTTCGACTGTCTCTAGTGGGACATGCGCAAAAGCCAGGAGAGTGGTCAGAACAATACCTGCCGCGGCCAGGATCAAGGCAGATCGCAGCCTTAGGGCGGATGCTGCAACGGAAACCGGCGCCATAAGCAGCAGAGAAAAAGGGTTACTCAGGCCACCGGTGAGATACAGAAGGAACGCGAGCTGGCAGAGATCGAACAGCAACGTGATCAGCGATTCTTGTTCAGAAAGGCGCTTGTTCTCGGGGTAAACGAAAATGGCGACCAAGTTAGCTATGATAGCGATCCCGATCGCCAGATAGCACAGACCCAAGTCCAGTTTCAGGTCATAGTAGTAGCGGGCGGCGGCAATTGCCCCCAACTGCCCGGTAATTGCAACCCAGCGTAGAAAGATCAGGGTGCGCAGCCGGATCCAGTGGCTACGACTAGAGACCTGCAACGTGCCCAAATCGACGTCAGTGCTCATAAAACACCCTATTGTGTGTTGTGGTCCTTGGGACTTGGTACGAAAACCGGGTAAGCATTGGCAAATCTGCTGACTCACAAATCATAGGGCGAAGATGGACCGTTTATTCATGTCGGTGGCCGCAGTTGCGGTCGTTGCTGTTATCGGGGGTACTGCAGCATACGTGTTCCTTGGGCAAGAACAGGATAAGTACGCCAACTGTAACTCAGCGCAAGTCAGCGGCGGAGTTGAGATTGGCGGCCCATTTGAACTGATCAGTGAGACCGGTGACTTGGTCACAGAGGCGGACGTGATCGACAAGCCCGCGCTGATCTACTTTGGCTACACCTTTTGCCCTGACGTCTGCCCCCTGGATACCGTCCGCAATGCCGAGGCCACCGATCTGCTGCTGGAAAAGGGTCTCAGCCTGAAACCGGTTTTCGTTTCCGTAGACCATGGCCGCGATACGGCAGAAACCATGGACGATTTCACGGCCAACTTGCACCCTGACATGCTGGGGCTCACGGGAAACGAAGAGCAGGTGCACAAAGCGGCACAGGCCTACCGGGTTTACTATGATATCAGGGATCAGGAGGACGATGATTACTATCTCGTCGATCATTCCACGTTCTCGTATCTGATGAAACCCGAGGAAGGATTTGTTGCTGCTTTCGAACGGGCTTTGACCGGAGAGCAACTGGCGGAGCAAGTCGCCTGTTACCTTGAAAGTGCTTAGAATTTGACCCTCTAGACTCGAGAAGCTAGTTTCCCCAGGAAATTGTTTGGGGGCACGCCGGATGGCAGAAAGACAGCTCGACGATATCGGCGAAGACAAAAGTTTGCTGATAGTCGATGACGATGAGCCATTTTTGCGACGATTGGCACGAGCGATGGAAAAGCGCGGCTTCGAGCCAGAGATGGCTGGCTCGGTTGCGGCTGGAAAGGCTTTTGCGACGGCGCGTGCGCCCGCTTATGCCGTCGTTGATCTTCGGTTGGAAGATGGCAACGGGCTTGATGTGGTCGAGACTATTCGCGAACATCGCCCCGATGCCCGGATTGTGGTCCTGACAGGCTATGGTGCCATCGCTACCGCTGTTGCAGCGGTAAAAATCGGGGCAACGGACTACCTTTCCAAACCTGCAGATGCGAACGACGTGACAAACGCGTTGCTTGCTCGGTCTGATGCCCTGCCACCTCCTCCGGACAATCCAATGTCGGCTGACAGGGTCCGTTGGGAACATATCCAACGCGTCTATGAGCTCTGTGATCGGAACGTGTCAGAAACGGCGCGGCGGTTGAACATGCACCGTCGCACCTTGCAGCGAATACTTGCAAAGCGCAGCCCGCGCTAGGAGGAACTATGCGATTCAAACTGGCAATACTGGCGGTCTTGGCCCTGTCGGCATGCGACCCGATATTGGTCGAAGATCCCGCAGTAGGCGGAGATCCCAACGAGCCACTCTTGCTGGCCGACGGCATCTATGTCCCAGCAACCGATCAGGCCATCGGTTTTGGCCGAGACCAGGCAGGGGCGATCGCCTCGATGACCCGGCTGTTTGGCGAACCCGTTCGCGAACGGACCGCGACCTGCGGCGGATCTACCGTGAACCAGGTCTTCTGGGGCGGCGGTTTGGTAACCAACTTTGTGGGCGGAGCGTTCCAAGGCTGGCAAGTGGTCGAGTCTGGTGGTGTAACGGTAGACCAAGCAGGGATCATCTGCCTGGCTTAAAACCAACTGTAGGCATGGGGACGTCCGGGCAGGTTAAGATCTGCCTGGACGTCTTGCTTTTTACCGTCGGCAATCTGCCTAATTGGCGCGGGCGGTCTTATTACTCGAATATGTTTTGAAGTATCAAATCGCGCTATTAGATCGGCCCGCCATGAACTTTCTGTTTTTGGTTGAGCCCGTATTGTCTCGGTATAGTAAAAGCTGAAATCGAGAGGTCCCGGGCAGGTTAGTAAAGATTCTGGACAAGAAACTTAAAACGCACTGATAAGTTGAAAGTATTTCCTTAATCACTACAAAAACCAGCTGAAATGA
>JBCBGY010000251.1:0-1107 GCA_038526275.1 Pseudomonadota bacterium
GGTTTAATCAAAGTTCCCCAAATGCAGCACAGTACCGTTGCAGATTTGCCCATTGTAATCTGCCATCCATCCCCTTTAATGTGATCTGACGGGGAAACGAGTAGTGCTCTGTTTCTCCCGGTAGTTTTTCTGGAGGCCGGATGAAGGGCGTGGTGTTCTACCCGGCACCCAGACCGAAAAGGTCCCGTTGTGGCCTGATGTAACGCCCAGACATAATCGTTTGGGACTTGAATGGATGCGGCCCGACAGACTTCGGCGACCGCATCGGAGAAGAACCGCGATGCAACGCGTGCTGTGGAACATAATCCTTGCGATCCTGGCCCCCGGGCCCGATCTGGCCGCACGTTTCGCCATTATCAAACATTCCGCATTCCCGCTGGCCCCTCCTGGTGGAGCAGCCCTGGTTTCGGGATGTGATTGGATCACATGTCAAAGAAGATGCTTATCGATGCCACCCACGCCGAGGAGACTCGGGTTGTGGTGGTGGACGGAAACAAGGTCGAGGAGTTCGACTTTGAAACAGTAAACCGGCGCCAGCTCGCCGGAAATATCTACCTCGCCAAAGTTACACGCGTCGAACCTTCGCTTCAGGCGGCGTTCGTCGATTACGGCGGAAACCGTCACGGGTTTCTGGCATTTTCGGAAATCCATCCCGACTATTACCAGATTCCTGTCGCTGATCGCGAGGCCTTGCTGGCCGAAGAGCGTGCTTTTGCCGTGCAGGATGCAGACGACGAGCCGGAAAAGAAGCCCAGAAAGCGCAGGTCGTCTGCCAAGGCCGCCGACGCCAAGTCAAGCGATGCTGTTGAAAAGCGTGAGGTGGCAGAGCCATCTTCAGGTCAGATCAGCGGCATGGATGTTGTCGATCTGGGCGACGAAGATGACGAAGACCCGGCGAACGCGCCCGTTGAGGTTGCCGAAGATGTGGGGGCAGGATCAGCAGTCGCTACAAAGTCGTCTGACGACAGCGCCGCCGATGAGACCTCAACAGAGACCGGCGAAGGCGATGCGGCAGAGTCGACCGAGCAGGCTGCCGAGCAAGAACCGGAGGCGCCGGTCGCCGAAGATGGCGCCGTAGATGAGGTCGCTGAGGAAGCGGAACCTGCT
>JBCBGY010000251.1:1207-3330 GCA_038526275.1 Pseudomonadota bacterium
ACAGCAGAAGAGTTGTCTTCTGACGATAGCGACGCGGTTGTTAGTGAAGATGCTCAACCGGTTGCAGAGCAATCAACAGACGAGCCCACCGAAGACAAACAGCCCGATGCGCCTTCTGAGGATGAGGAAGAAGAAGCCAAGCCGCTGGATGCCACTGCGCGGGACGAAACGATCGAGTCGGTGGCTGACGAGGATATGACGGAAGAGATCCGTCCGCCCCGCAAGCCCCGTTTGCGGCGCTACAAAATTCAGGAAGTTATCAAGGTTCGTCAAATCCTGCTGGTGCAGGTCGTGAAGGAAGAACGCGGCAACAAAGGTGCGGCATTGACGACTTATCTGAGCCTGGCGGGCCGGTACTGCGTCCTCATGCCCAATACGGCGCGCGGTGGCGGTATCAGCCGCAAGATCACCAATGCGACGGATCGCAAGAAGCTGAAAGACATTGCCAGCGAGATCGATGTGCCGGAAGGGGCTGGGCTGATCGTCCGGACTGCTGGTGCAAAACGCACAAAAACCGAAATCAAGCGCGACTATGAATATCTGCAGCGGCTGTGGGAGCAGATCCGCGAACTGACGCTCAAGTCCATCGCTCCGGCGCCGATCTACGAAGAAGGAGATCTGGTCAAGCGGTCGATCCGCGACCTTTACAATCGAGAGATTGAGGAGGTTTTGGTCGAGGGTGACAAGGGTTACCGGACGGCCAAGGACTTCATGAAAATGATCATGCCGTCCCACGCCAAAAACGTGAAGCAGTATCAGGACCCGATGCCGCTTTTTGCGCGGCACCAAGTCGAAAGCTATCTGGGCGGCATGTTCAATCCGGTCGTTCAGTTGAAGTCTGGCGGCTATATCGTGATCGGCGTGACCGAAGCTTTGGTGGCAATCGATGTGAATTCGGGCCGCGCGACGAAGGAAGGCTCGATCGAGGAAACCGCGACCAAAACCAACATGGAAGCGGCGGAAGAAGTGGCGCGCCAACTCAGGCTGCGCGATTTGGCTGGCCTGATCGTGATTGACTTCATCGATATGGAAGACCGGCGCAACAACGCCAAAGTCGAAAAGCTGTTCAAGGAAAAGCTGAAGACAGACAGGGCACGCATTCAAGTCGGTCGAATATCAGGCTTCGGCCTGTTGGAGATGAGCCGCCAGCGGCTGCGCCCCGGCATGTTGGAATCCACGACCCAGCCATGCCCGCATTGTCACGGAACAGGGCTTTTGCGGTCGGACGATAGTCTGGGCCTGACCATCTTGCGGCAGTTGGAAGAGGAAGGTACGCGGCAAAAATCGCGCGAGGTGCTGGTGAAGGCGCCGGTTTCCATCTGCAACTTCCTGATGAACCAGAAGCGGGACCACGTCGCCCATATTGAAGCGCGGTTTGGTCTATCGGTGCGGATTGAGGCGGACCCATTCCTGGTGAGCCCGGATTTCTCGATAGAAAAGTTCAAAACTGCTACGCGGATAGTGGCGGCCACGGCCCCCGTCATTTCAATCGATACGTCCGACATGCCCGATGTCGTTGAGGAAGAAGAACAGGTCGCAACCGAGAACGGTGCGGACAGTGGTGAAGATGGCGGGCCGAAGAAACGCCGCCGTCGCCGCCGCCGGCGTCGGGGCGGATCTGGCAATGGCGCGGAGCAGGGCGCCGAGGCAGAGGCCAAGTCAGAAACATCGGACGAGGACGCCCCTGCGGTAGAAGAGGTCGCGGCCGCTACGGCTGAGGACGGCGACGTCGTGACGACCGAAGTAGCTGATGTGGATGCAGCGGAAGAGAAACCGAAGAAGCGCCGCCGCACCCGGAAGAAGAAGGATGAGACTGCGGACGAAGCTCCGGAAGCCGTGGCTGAGGAAGAGGCTCCGAAGAAGCGAACTCGGACCCGCAAGCGGAAGACCGAAGAACCTGCGTCAGATGAAAGCGTTTCTGTTGGCGCCGCAACGGCGGTTGCCTCGGACGAGCCGTCGGGGACACCGGAAAACGCGGATGATCCAGCGGGCGAAACAGCGGCAGAGGTTGAGACCGAAACCCAACCTGAGGTTTCTGTTTCCGAGATGGTGGAAGCCAAAGAACCTGAACCACAGCCAGTGGAGCCGGAGCCTGTTGCCGTCGCCGCCGAAACAGCGGCGCC
>JBCBGY010000251.1:3430-5599 GCA_038526275.1 Pseudomonadota bacterium
GCAGCCGAAGTGGCGCCCGAGCCCGAACCGGCAAAACCAGCCAAGCCCAAAAAGCGCGGTTGGTGGTCTATGGGTCGCTAAGAATTGCACGACGAAACCGGGCGGTCCCGTAAGACCGCCCTCGTTTTCTAGGCCGTTCGCTCGCCTTTGCGGATCAGGAATGTTGTGGCGTCTTGATCATCGTTCTGGTCCAGCAACGTGTGGCCGTCTTCCTCGCAGAAATGGGGCACATCGATTAACGCTGCGGGATCATCCGTTTGCATCCGTAAGACTTGGCCAATCGCCAGACCAGCCATGCGCTTTCGGGCCTTCAGGACAGGCAAGGGGCAGAGCAGGCCCACAGCATCCAATTCCGCGTCGAATTCCGTCATAACAAGCAGTTAGCGCATTTCGATACGAACAGGAAACATTGAACGGACCTGATTACCAAAGCAAGCCGTTCAGTAGGACAACGCAATCTTGGTGAGACCGACATCCACATGAACGCGCTTGTTGTCGCGCTGACCGAGTTGCGCCAATAGCGCGAAGTGAACCAAAGCAGATGTTGGCTCGGGCTGGTCTTGGGAGCCGAACCAGGCCAGGATGGCAGGATCGTTCTTGATCTTGTCCGCTTCGCCCGTGACATGCCAGACCTTGTCTGTTCGCGTGACGCGGATCGACCCCCCATAGGGCATGCAGCTTTCGGCGCACAGCAGGAGCAGGAACAGCACCTTAACTTCCGGTCGGGGGCAATCAGCCAACTGTGCCGCGCTGACGGACAGGCGCGTCGGTGCGAAATATTCTGACATAACGCTGTTGATTTCGGCGTGACCGACCATTTGCACCGGACTGGCCACACCAAACGCGATGCGGTAGAGCCGGATCCGCGCACTGGCATTTTCCACACTTTGATTGATTAAATCCAGCTCTGGGGTCTGATCTCCAATGCCACCCATGCCCAGAAGCTCTACCCCATTGGCGATTGCACCAATGGGACTGATAAGGTCGTGGCAAATGCGTGAGCCTATGAGATCGTATAGGTTGGTACTTTCGGCGCCCATATTAGTTGATCCTCTAGCGCAGGAACGAAAGACAATGAAATGACCAATCTAAATCCATTCTTGGAGCCCGGAATGTTCGTAAGGCACCCTGATCGGCCTGACTGGGGACTTGGACAGGTCCAATCCAGTATCGACGGGCGAATTACGGTGAACTTTGAGCAGACTGGTAAGGTGGTTGTCGATGGTCGTACGATCGCCCTGCAAATGGTTGTTGACTGATCTCTCAGTTTGTTGAGCACCACCACATGCACTTCCTTAGGTCTGACTGGCGCCCCTGGTCAAGCGGTTCTCTCAGAGTTGATCCGTCGCACCCTAATGCCTACACGTCGCCCGGTAACTAATTGGCAAAATTGATGACTGGTCTCCAATCTGACGCCGAACATCTGACCGTGCGCCTGGCCGACTCTGAAAATGATGTCCTGGCGGCGCAACGGTTGCGATATGCCGTGTTTGTCGAAGAATTGGGCGGAGATGGCGTTCTGGTAGACCATCAGCGGCGGTTGGAACGCGATAGTTTCGATCCCCATTACGACCATCTGGTTTTGGTCGACGACCGCCGCGATTCGGTCGCGCTGGACCATGTGGTGGGGGTCTACCGGCTGATGACCGGTGCACGTGCTCGCGAAACCGGTCGGTTCTATTCGGAAGGGGAATACGACCTTCAACGGCTCAAACAGTCTGGAAAATCGCTGCTAGAGTTGGGCCGGTCGTGCGTCCATGCAGAATATCGCGGTGGTGTGGCCATGCATCAGCTTTGGCAGGGGTTGGCGCAATATGTTGTGCATAACCAGATTGATCTGCTGTTCGGAGTTGCCAGTTTCCATGGCACGGACCCCACATCGCTGGCTCAGCCTTTGTCATACCTGCATCATAACCATTTGGCGCCGGAGCCATTGCGGGTCCGGACACTCCCGTCCGTCTATTGTTCGATGGATCTGCTGCCGAAGGATCAGATTGACCGGCGGGCGGCGATGCTGGCGACGCCAGCCCTGATCAAAGCCTATCTCAGGCTTGGCGGCTTTGTGGGCGATGGCGCCTTTATCGATCACGACTTTAATACGACGGACGTGTTTCTTCTGGCCGACACAGCCCGCATCAAGCCCCGGCAACGGGCAATTTATGCGGGTAG
>JBCBGY010000252.1:0-5526 GCA_038526275.1 Pseudomonadota bacterium
GGCCTTGCCCTGTTCGCCATCCCGCCCGAGCGTCGCGGGGAATATGACGCCGTCTTCCGCGCGATATTCCTGGGTCAGGCCATCACCGCACCGGCGGAGGGTGAGGAAGAAGACGAACTTCAGGCCCATGAACCGACGGGCGAGGCTCAGGAGGTCGAGGCCGAGGATGATGAAAGCGAGGTCGGTGCTGAGGCGACGGCAGTGGAACGGCTTGGTCAACGGGCGATGTCTGCTGGCCAAGCCGACCAGATCCTGACGCACTTTTCGCGGGCCTTGCCGAACCGGATCCCGCTCCGCACCAGCTATCGCCGCCGCCGGTCCAAAAGCGGCGACAAGCTCGACATTCGCCGAACCTTGCGGGAGGCCGCCCGGTACGAAGGCGACGTGCTACGGTTGCGCCAGACCGCGCGGAAACGGCGACAACGCAAGATCCTTTTGCTGATCGACGTGTCAGGCTCGATGGAGCAGGGCACCGAAACGACGCTCCGGCTGGCCCATGCGTTGGTGCAAGGCGCAGATCGGGCGGAGGTCTTTACGCTCGGCACACGGCTCACCCGCGTGACACCCGCCCTGCAACCGGGCGACCGGGCACAGGCCCTCGCGCGGGCAGGCGCGTTGATCGCGGATGTGGATGGCGGCACAAGGCTCGGCGCGGCGCTGGAAGCGTTTCTGAGCATTCCTCGCTTTTCGACCCTGGCACGCGGCGCGGCGGTGATCGTGGTGTCTGACGGTCTGGAACGCGACGACCCGGAGGCCTTGATCGCAGCGGCTGCGCGACTGTCGCGTATGGCGTGGCGGTTCGACTGGCTTTCCCCCTTGGCGGCGGACCCGTCCTACCGGCCCGAAACGGCGGCGATGGCGTCTATCGTGCCGCTAACCAGTATGCTGGGCGATGGATCCAACATTGCCGCTATTTCCGACCACATCCTGAACCTGGCCAAAGCCGCATGATCGACGCACATCACCATATCTGGCTGCAAAAGGATCTGCCCTGGCTCCTCGGCCCCGAACAGCCCCGGATCTTTGGCAGCTATGGCCCGATCAAGCGGGATTATCCGATGGCGGAGTACCTGGCTGACCTGAAAGGCACCGGCATCAAGAAATCGGTCTACGTGCAGGCCAATTGGGCGCCGAACTGGGCGCATGATGAGGTCGCTTGGGTCCAATCCATGGCCGACGATCATGGCGTGATTGCGGGCATCGTGGGTTATGCTGATTTCACGGTGGACGATGTGCGCCCGCAACTCGACCGCCTGAAAGACTATCCGCTGATGCGCGGCATTCGTCAGCAGCTTCATTGGCACGAAAACCCGGCCTATCGCTTCGCGCCCCATGCCGAAGTGGCGCGGGATCCGAAGGTCCAGGCCAATATCGCCCGCCTTGCGGAGTATGGTTGGAGCTTCGATCTGCAGGTTTTTGCGGGCCAGATGGAGGGCGCGGCGGAACTGGCGGCTATATGCCCGGATGTGACCTTCATTCTACAGCATGCGGGCATGTTGGAAGACATTTCGAAAGAGGGCTGGGCGGCCTGGCGCAAAGGTATGAAATTGCTCGCCAAAGCGCCTAACGTGGTAACCAAACTGTCGGCCTTCGGCACGTTCAGTCACAAAAACGACCCTGCCTTCATCGCCAAGATCATCACCGAGACGCTCAAGATCTTCGATGCCGAACGGTGCATGTATGGTTCGAACTTTCCGATCGAAAAGATCTGGACCAGTTACGCGGCACTTTGGAAGGCCTTCCAGAAGGCCACGGCAGATCTCAGCACAGCACAACAACAAGCGATTTTTCATGACACCGCGGCCCGGATCTACCGGCTGCAGGACGCGTAAAGGGAGGGACCTGATGGCCTTACAAATCCACGTTCTCGACTATGGGGACATCGAACTTGAAACCAGCTTTCTGGTGCTCGGGCATGAATGCGGCCGGGTGCGCCGCGTGCCGGTTTACGGGTTTCTGATTACCGGCGGGACGTACCCCGTGCTGGTCGATACCGGTTATCGGGACAATGCGATCATGGAAAGCCTCGGGATGCGGGGGCTGCAGTTCCATGACAATATGATCGAGAACCAGCTGGCCAAGCATGGGCTGAAGCTGGGCGACATTCGCTACATCCTGCACACGCACCTGCATATCGACCATGCGGGCAAGGATGACCTGTTCCCGATGAACACGACCGTGGTGCTGAACCGTCGCGAAATGGAATTTAGCGTCTCTGGCATCATGTATCCGCAATATCCCAAGCCCGATATCAAGCATCTGGTTGACCGGATCTATGAACCCGAAGCGATGCGGTTCCTGGATCTGGACATTACGGGTGCCGAAGAGATCATTCCTGGCGTGTGGTGCGAGGCCGCGGGTGCCCATACTGAAGGTTCAATGAATGTCGTGGTGGAAACCGCAGAAGGGTTGGCCTGTATCTGCGGCGATGTGATCTATGATTTCAACGATCAGATTGTGAACCACGTCTACACCAACAACTGGATGGAGCCTCGCGTCACGGGCAACCACTCAGGCAGCAAACGTGAGGAGAAGGGCGCGATCAAAAAGCTCTTGCAGAATTACACGTTCCTGCTGCCGATCCACGACAAGCCCGCCAAGATCGAACGGGCGCAAGTGGTTGGGCGGCTTGGAATGCAGGTGCCCGGGCCGTTGACGGAAACCTTGCCGAAACGCGAATGGTTCCCGATGTAGGCCATGCCTGACAACGTCCGCGCCCAATACGCCACCAATACAAATCTGGTGCGCCGAGCCAATCTACACATGGCTTATGGCAAGCGCGCCTGGTTTCCTTGGTTGGCCAAGCATATGGCCCTGCCAGATGGGGCCAATGTGCTGGACGTGGGCTGCGGACCAGGCTGGCTGTGGCGGCGTGCGGCGGACAGCCTGCCCAAGGGCCTAAGGTTGACGCTGGTTGATACGTCCGAAGCGATGGTCGCAGAGGCAACCGCTGCTTTGGTGGACAGTCGCTTTGAGGTGGACGGAGTCGTTGCGGACGCGATGGACTTGCCCTTTGAAGATCAGGTCTTCGACGCTGTCAGCATGATGCACATGCTCTATCACGTGCCGGACGTTGATCGCGCGCTGGCAGAGGCTGAACGCGTCTTGAAGCCCGGCGGAAAGGTCTGCGTCACGACCAACACCCGCGACAATCTGGCGGAATTGACGGGTCTGAGCGGCCAGATCTTCGGGACAGATCCGTTTGATCTGGCGGCGAAGATGTTCTCGCTCGACGACGCTGTGCGGGTTCTGACTGACCGATTCAGTGCTGCAGAACGGTTTGATAATGTGGAAGATTATCACTGTGACGATCCGCAGATCGTGATGGATTTTCTGCTGTCGATGCCACCGGCAAACGCAGGGTCTGATGCCGAAAAGGCTGCGCTGGAAACCTTGGTGAACGAGGCCTTCGCCGAGGCTGGTGGCGTTCTGGTCGCACAAAAACAAACAGGGCTGGTCATTGCAACCAAGCCCGAGGGAGGGATCTGATGGGCCATATAGCAACCGATGGCCGGTTCAATGCCATCATCGATGAACATGAGCCGGTCCGGCAGATCGGTACCGGCTACATCTTTACCGAAGGGCCGCTGTGGCATCCGGTCGATCAGACGCTGATCTTCTCTGACATGCCCGGCGATGTGCGGCGTAAATATGTGCCGGGGCAGGGGGTCAGCGAGATTGCCCGCCCGTCAAACAAGGGCAACGGCATGACGTACGATGCCGAGTTGAACCTGCTGATCTGCGAGCACAGCACGTCTTCGGTCGTTCGGATCCGCCGGGATGGGACGCGGGAGGTTCTGGCCACGCATTTCGAAGGGCGGGAACTGAACTCGCCCAACGACATTATCGTACGGCGGGATGGCGCAATCTTCTTCACGGACCCGACCTATGGCCGGATGGAGGGTTTCGGCGTGCCTCGCCCCACGCGCATGGGGTTCCAGGGGGTCTACATGCTGCCGCCTGGGCACCAGCCGGGGCAAGAGGCGGTTCTGGTTTCGGACCGTTACATGTTCACTCAACCGAATGGACTATGCCTGAGCCCCTGCGAGCAGTTCATCTGGGTGAACGACACGGATCAGGCCAACATTCGCATGTTCGATATCGGCACAGACGGGATGCTGCGGAATGGCCGGGTCTTTGCCAGCGGCATCAAGGAACCGGTGCGCAAAGGCGTGCCCGACGGGATGAAGGCCGACAAGGATGGCAACATCTATGTGACGGCACCGGGTGGGGTCTGGGTTTACGATTTCCACGGGATGAAGCTGGGCGAGATTATCTTGCCCGAAATGGCCGCCAATCTGCATTGGGGCGATAGCGATTGGGGCACGCTTTATATTTGTGCCGAAACTTCGGTCTATTCGGTGCGCACCAAGACCCAAGGGCGGTCGGAGGCCTTCATGACGCCAAAGGCACCAACCGCCGCACCTTCGCCGCAGGCCTCCACCCCGGCCCAGCCCGGTTTGCAGCTCAAGAACCGCGTGGACCGGATTGAAGGCAGCCGGGCGGCCTTGATCCTGCAGGACCTGCAGAATGACGTGATGATTGATGGCGGTGCGTTCGCCGCGACCGGTAGTCCCGACCATGCGCGCCAGCAGAACGTGGTGGCAAACGCCCAGCGATTGGCGGCGGCGGCCCGCGCCAAGGGCGTGATGGTGATCCATGTCTGGATGGTCTGCGAACCTGGCCATCCGCATTTGGCGCAGTATGCTCCGCTGTTTCAGGGGCTGAAGGGCGAAAGCGCCCTGGTGCGTGGAACGTGGGGCGTTGAACCGGCCGCCGGGCTAGAGGCGCAGCCTTCGGATTTGGTGGTCGAAAAGATGTCGATGAGCGCATGGGAGACCTCGCGCCTGGAAAGTTACCTGCACCATGGTCAGCGCGACACGATTATCAATTGCGGGGCCTGGACCAACATGAGTGTCGAACATACGGCGCGTACCGGTGCGGATAAGGGGTTCCGGATCGTTCTGCCGGAAGATGCCTGTTCGACGATGAATGCGGATTGGCATCAGGCTTCGGTCAATTATGCCATGCAGAATGTGGCGGATGTGACGACCGTTGACGCTGTCCTTGCGGCGCTGGTCTGAAGAGAGGGATTTGAGCCATGCAGCTTCGTGCCAGTGACATCACGCTCTTTAACGGGATCGAGCGGTCGGTCTTGGTCATTGCGCTGGTCGCCCGCATGCTGGTGGGGCTGGGGTTGGCCATCGCCCTGTTCTTGCAGGTCTATATGATGATCCTGACCGATCACCGGTGCGAGGCCGAGAACCCGTCGCTTGGCAACCTGATCCGCTGTGCCGACCCGTTGGAGATGATCGCCGCCGCGATCACGTTGATTGCCGGGATCGGCTTGGCCGCGACCATCATCTCGCCGCGTCGGTTGGAACTGATCGAAACCTTGACCATGCTTCTATGCGCGGTGGTGATCCACTTTCTGTCGGGCCTGACGATTGAAAGTGCGACCTGGCAGATTGCGTTGGTGATCCTGGCCCTGTTCGCGGCCTTGGGGAGCCTTTTGCTGGTGCGGAT
>JBCBGY010000253.1:0-5460 GCA_038526275.1 Pseudomonadota bacterium
GGGGGATTCGGACGGAGCCGAACGCCCCCGCGGCCTTGGCGCCTGGATCCTGGGGTAGGTAGGGCAGGAGTTCTCGAGGCCCGGGCCGCGTAAATGAGAAGTTGGGGCGGCATCAAAACGGGACAGGTCCAAACTCGATATCATGTTGTATCGCTATTGCCGCAAGCGAAAGGACGCGGCACACTCCCCGAAACATTATCCTATTGGGGATTAGATGTTGACCACCGCTCGGGTTCCTTCGGCAGTCAAGATAGTCGATGTCACCGGAAGTATGGATCCGGAACAAAGGTTTGTCGTTACAAACGAAGCGACAGGCCGACATTTCTCAGCCAATGAAGCGACTGCGAATTTCATTGAAGCGCTTCGAGAAGCTGGAACTGTCCACGAAGCCACCAAGAAAGCTGGGCTTTCGCCCATTCATGCCGCGAACTTGATGGATCAGCTTGCGAAACAAGGTATTGTCGCCTGGACAGACAATTCCGATGGGAGAACAGAACCGCGCGGGCCCATTGAAGGGAAATTGGTGTCACTACGTGCGGACCTCGCAAATGCGGCTGGACTAGCGCGGCGTCTCTCATGGTTCGGCAGCTTGATGTTTTCGATACCGGTAGCGCTGTTGTCTGCAGCTCTAGCCCTGTACGGACTGGCAATTCTCGCGAGCAACAGTGATAAAATTCGCGCCAGCCTCCTGAACCTTGCAGAGCTTGATGTCGGAAGCATCTTGCCCGCTGCGGGATTGTTCATTGGCCTGAAAGTTGCACATGAGCTTGGGCATGTGATGGCCTACCGGATCATGTGCTTGCGAGAGGGCTATGATCCGGGGCCAATTCGTGTTGGTTTGATGATTTTTGCCGGCACGCCTTTTCCCTTTACCGATGTGACGGGTGCCTGGCGTCTTCGATCCCGTTGGCGTCGGGCTTTGATTGGTGCGGCAGGCATTTATTTTGAGCTAGTGACCGTGGGCGTATTGGTTTTGGCTTGGGAACATTTGGATTTGGGTTGGTTTGAGACAACGATACTACAGGTAGCAGTGTTTTCGGGGGCGATGACCCTCTTGTTTAATCTAAACCCCGCCGTAAAACTAGATGGCTACTACATTCTAACCGATTTGCTCGGGCAACCGAATCTTGCGGGCAGGGCCAGTCAAGCTGCTCGCACTTGGGTCGGAAGACAATTGGGTGCCGATCTTCCCAAACCCAAAGAGTACGAACTGGCCTACTGGGTTATTGCCTATCTATATCGATGGAGCATTTTTGTGGGTGTATTTTGGATCGCCTATCGGCTGGACCCCCGTCTCGGTTCAGTCGTCGCCGCGATTTCTGGTATGCTCCTCATCGTTCGACCGATTATTGCGACGTCGCGGTCGTTGCAGACCAGGATCAAACATTGGAGACTAGGGTTTGGATTTGTAATGTTGGGTGCCTTGTTGGGTCTATTGTTTGTACCTTTTCAATCGAGACTCATTCTAGATGGTCAAATTTATACCCACCGAACCAGCTACTTCTGGGCTCCGGAAACCGCGATTGTTGCACAAACTGGCGGCGTCAGTGCACCGATCGTTTTTGAGCAACCCGGACTGAAACAGCAGAAGCTTGAGTTAGAAACTCGTCTTTCCATTTTGCAAAGCCTGGCTAGAACCCCTGGGCTGTCCGCGACAGAACAAGCAGGTTTGATGTCGGATGGTGCGGGTTTGGAAAAACAATTGTTCGAAGTCAACTCACGGCTGGCTAGGCTCGAACCGAAGGTTCATGCCACCGCGACTTTTGTACCTATCGCTTCAGAAAGTCTGTCTGGAGCCTGGGTCAGATCCGATTATCCCGAACCTTTGGCGGCATTGGCGACCCCGGTACCTGCCTTTGTCACCGTAAGGATGGAACAATGGCGGTTAGAGGAACACCTCTCACCAAGCTTCAGAGTCAGAATGACCAATGATCCCACCTGCGAGTTCGACGCTAGATTTAGTGACGAATGGTCAGAAACGACCGCTCGGGACGGGATTATTGAATTAGACGCGTCCCCCAGCAAAGACTTGCCCGTTTGCGCGCGAGCCTCACGCAACGGTGCTGCGATTGTTGCGCGGCTCCCCTTGCCGCCTCGCTCAGTTATCCAGAAAATAGGGTTGCGGATGGATCGGTTGCTGCAGGAACGGCTACCATTCGAGGCCAAGCAATAGGGCAGGAAAGCTGAAATGGTAAGACGTCGTGCAGTGAACTCTGAGTATCATAATGCGAACCCATCTAAACTGCCCTTGTTGTACCGCACTTTGGTCCCGCTTACGCCCGAGCATCATGCGAACCTGCGGCTCAAGTCCGAACGCGATTATGGCTTTGCTAGCCAAGCCAACGCCATTCCCCTAACAGTTGATGAGTTTCCAGTTGCGATGCGGCATTACCCTATCGTTTTGGCAGCGGGCGAACCTGCTACCCCCGTTGCACTGGTCGGATTTGAGCGCGGAATAAATGCGCATGTCCGGGAAGATGGAGTGTGGCAGGACGGCACTTATGTCCCGGCATACCTTCGTCGCTATCCCTTTGGCTTGGTCCGAGAAAGCGCTGATGCTGAGCGCCAAATTCTCTGCGCAGACTTGTCTTCGGTCCTACTTACCGAAAGAGACGAGGGACAAGCACTTTTCGACGAGGAGGGCCAACCGACTGAAGCCACCAAAAGGATCCTCGATTTTTGTACAGGCTACACTGTAGCAAGTGAACGCTCGCGAGCGGTAATGATCGAAGCGCAAGAGCTTGGCTTGATTGGTCCATCAGAAGTCACCGTTAGTAGGGGAGACACAAAACGGAAGGTTGACGGTTTTGCGATCATTTCAGAAGAGAAGCTTCGTGCCTTGGATGATGCGACGCTGGCCAGTTTGGCGCGACGAGGGGTTCTGAACCTATTCGCTGCTCACCATATGTCACTTTCTAACTTTTCTGGATTTGCGGATGATTAGAGCCGCCATTGTCACTGGACTGTGTTTGTACTCTGTTCATGGGTACGCCCAGAGTATTACCGCCGTCATGGAACCTGATCGGTCTGTTGAGCTTCGCAGTACGGTCAACGGGAGGGTGGTGAGTGTGGTCCGACCGGAAGGCAGCACGGTAACACAAGGCCAAGTGATCGCCGAGATCGATGGCTCCGTCCAAAGGGCGCGAGTTGCTTTAGCAAAGGTGGCTGCTGATGCGAAAGGCACCTTAGAACGAGCTGAACAGCTATTGGCTCAAGCGGTTGTTCGACGTGATCGAATGGTCACAGCTAGATCAAGAGGAGCTGCTCAGTCTTGGGAGGTCGACTTGGCCCAGCAGGCGGTTGCTGTCGCAGAAGCAGACCTCCAAGTTGCCAAAGATCAAGTGGGGCAATTGCAAGCAGAATTGGCGCTCGAAAAAGCCACACTGGCCGAGTTCGCCGTTAAGGCTCCGTTCGAAGGGACTGTATTGGAAGTCGCGGTTGACGAAGGAGAAATTGTCGACACGGCAACGGTTTTGGTCGAACTGGGTTCCCTGGATAACCTTCTCGCCACCGCATTTCTTCCGGTTGAATGGGCAACAAGACTTGCGTCGGATGCCGAGCGCCTGAGGACACGGTTAGAAGATAACGAACAAGTTGAGGCAGCCATCCGAGCAATTGATCCCAGGGTCGACCCGGCCAGTCGCACCGTTCGAGTGCTGATCGAGGTACCGAATGCTGAGGGTCAGCTCCGTCCGGGCGAGATCTTAGTCATTGATGAACCGAGATAATGGTCATGGCGACGGAGCCACCCAGGCAATCCGAACCAAGACTATCGGCCGTTATGGCAGAAACATTTCACCTCGGTCATACTACACCCTCGTTTTCGGCTGCATTGTCTACGTTCGCACTTGAGCTGTCATCTGCCAAGGCGGCCTACGTACTCACTAAAGACGGCGAGCAATTGGCCGCGGAACCCTCCGATGCACCTTTACCGCAGGCAACGGCGACTTGGGTCGCCGGACTTGATCCGGGATCGGGACCTCCTGCGAGAGTATTTGATGAAGCCGGTGCATTGGCCACATCGATTGCTTTGCCTGACGGCTCAATTGGTTGGCTTGTCACTCATATGCGCGGCGCCACTGGTCCTGCGAGAGCACTCGCCTTTGAACGTTTGGTGGGATTAAGTCATCAGTCTTTCGCCTGTTTCAAGCATCCGGATCTGGCAGTCTTACGGGATTTGCTCCAAACATCGGGAAAGTTAGAGCCGAAGAAACTTGCCTCCGAGATTCGTAGTTTTGTTGATGCTGATCTAGTCGCTATCGCTTCGATTTCTGGTCAAACCGTAAGCCAAGTTACACTGTCAAATCAGCCGAATGCTACAACGCGTGCAGCCCACCCGGAACAGGTTAGACGGCAAATTTTGAAAGTGCTGCGGTCGGGCCTTAAAAATTCGGATATTCACATAGGCACGAAGGGCGACGGATCTGTTGCCGTGAAAGTTGAGAATCCGCGTCGAAATGTTGAGTTTTTGTCGTCAATAGTGAATGCCCTAACCGCAGGAGACGTTGTTCGTGACTATCAAAGGCGCAAGATCGGGTCCGCCTTTTTGAAGTCGTTAGGGCTGGCCGCTATTGCGGCAGGGCTGGCCTTTGTCCCTTTGCCGGATGCTCGCCGGATCGAGGCTGAGGTCATTTCGACCAATTTACGTTTGCTGACCGCACCAATCTCCGGTGTTGTATCGTCTGTTCACGTGGCAGACAACGATCCAGTCATCGCAAACGATACCCTACTACTAGAATTCGATGCGAGTGAAATTACACAAGAAATTGCGGGCGCTCAGGCAGAGTATTCACGCGCATTGTTGGAGCGGGAAACGGCACGTGGTGCACTTGATCCCGCAGCCCTGCGCAACGCGGACTTGGAAGTTGAGCTCTTGCGCGCGAAACTGGACCTTCTTGAGGTGCGTCTGGATAGCACCCGACTTTTGGCTCCGATCTCTGGCGTGGTTGTCGGTGGAAACATCGATACGATACAAGGCTCTACGATCCGGCAAGGTGATAGTTTGTTCGAGGTCATGGATCTTGAACAACTTGCACTCAAATTAGAGGTGCCTGCCGCGCTCTTGAACCGTCTGAACGATGATGAGGTGGGTCTTTTCCGTCCAGACTTTGACCCAAGTCAAAGTCTCGCGGGCCAAATAATACATATCTCGCCCACGCAGGATGCCCAAGCTAACTCGGCATTGTTCGAAGGGCGAGCCAGCTTAGAAGGCGATTTAGGAACGATGCGCCCTGGTTTGCGTGGAGTTTTCCTGTTTGAAAGGGAATTCAAACCACTTTGGAAGATAGTTTGGGAAGCTACTCAGAACTGGGTCCTGTTGAGGGTTTGGTTGTAAACTGGAAGCATGGTCACACCGCATTCAAGCCATTGAACTCCTTAATGCGCTAAGGAGGCCTAGCGTGCTGAACCGCCAGGCAAAGCGGTGTCTTCGGACAAGAATTCGTAGTTGAATCGATTCAG
>JBCBGY010000254.1:0-5442 GCA_038526275.1 Pseudomonadota bacterium
TCACAAAAACTCGCGGGCTTTGTTGTAGGGATGTTCCAGGCCGTAGCCGTGGGCCACGCGGTAGCCGTCATAGGCGCGGCCTTTGAACTCGTAAACCGCCCAGGCCCCGGCAAAGGCAACGATGGTCAGCACAAACAATACTGTTAGAACCGGCATGTGGTACTGCATCAGCCCGGAACCGACCGCGCCGAACGCAAACAGCACCGTGAAATACCCAGTCGTTTTGTGGACGGCCTCAAAGATGCGACGCTTTGAGGTTCGGTCATACTGATCGCCGCGCCAGGTGGATGGGTCATTCGGATCAGATCCGTCGCGATATTTCCCACCGCGGGTCCCGCGCATCTGGGACGACACGATCTGACCCAGTCCGAGCGCCACGGTCAGTGTCCCGAACCAGGCATGAACCGAGCCGCTGAACCCGTTGCTTGCGATCCATGCAATTCCGGTACCACCAAGGGCCAGGATCATCGCCAGGAATAACCCGAACTTGTGCACGCTGAAGAACCACCATTCCCGGTGCCACAGGCTGACATCGCGCTGAATACCCTTTTCGGAGGGCGGTGGTTTGTGAAAGCGCATGACCGTGATGCAAAGCGGGACGAGCACGATCCAGACGAAGAACATCAAAACGGCATGGTAATTCCAATGGATCTCGAAGGCTTGTCCGAAGAAATGGGCCTCCGTCGGTATATGGCTCAGAGGCTCTGACATCGAACCCGTTATCCGCCATATTCCAGGATGTAGAGCCCGGCATTGTAGTCGGTCACATAGGCGATCCCCTCTTTAGACACCCAGATGTCGGTGGATTGGATCACCTTGGCGCGGTTCGGGCGGCGATCCATCAGTTTGGCGGGTTCAGGGGGCACGAAGGCGGCCACTTCCTTGGGTTGGTATTCGTTTGAGATGTCGTAGACGCGAACGCCTGCATTTTGCTGGGTGGCAAAGATCAGTTGGTCGCTCACCAGTCCGTCGGGCCGATTTTCATGGATGTTATGGGGGCCGAAATGGGCGCCTTTGTTGACGTAGTCGGCGTCACCCGGGATCGGCACGGTTGAAATGCTAACGGGGTTCGACTTTTCGCGGATGTCGAACATCCAGATATGCTTGATCCCGTCGGCGCAATTGTCGAGCACGGCCTCATCCAGAACGACCAGCAGGTCGCGGTCGGGCAGGGGAAGCGCGTTGTGCGTGCCGCCGCCGAAGGGTGGCGACCAATTCCGGTGGACGATCAGTTCAGGATTTGTGCGATCCTTGACGTCCATGATGACCAACCCGCCATCCCGCCAGGCCCCATAAGCTGTGTCGCCCTGGACAATCGCATGATGCAGACCGGCCCGCGCCTGATCCTCCCCCAGTTCCTCACCGGCCGCCGTGTTCATGCCCGGCAGCCAGTACCGCCCGGCCTCCTTCGGATTGGCGGGATCTGCCATGTCGATGGTGACGAAGATGTAATCGGTGAAGCCATCCAACAGCACGGACGCATAGGCCCAGCGACCGCCAGTGTACCAAAGCCGATGCACACCACCGCCCTCGACATGCATAAAGCCAATCTGCTTTGGTGCGGCTGGATTGGCGATGTCGTAAACCGCGACCCCGGCTGTCCAGTTTCGGTCCTGTGACACGGCATCTGCGGTGCCGACCTTCTTACCCAGCTTGCCTTTGTAATACTCTTCTTCGTTCTGGAACTCTGCCGAGGCGAACATGTTCTTGGCATTGATGACCAACAGCAGGTCTTCATGGCTTTGCAGATGGATGTTCCAGGTGTTTGGCGGGGCCGGGATATAGGCCACGGGTTTTGGTGCGCGCGGGTCGGTGCAATCGATCACGCTGAACCCGTCTGAGAACATATGCCCGACAATGGCATGGCCCTTATTGACCATCACCTGCACGCCGTCAGGCCGCCCGCCCTGATCGGAGTAACTGAGAAATTTCATATTGTAGGCGTAGTCGGGCGATTGGCTCATGGTCGTTCTCCTGCGCGCGCGTCAGGCCGCGCTTAGTTCCGTGTCAAAAAGCTCGCGTAACTCGGGTGGAAAATTCGCCCGCGTGATGTCGACCGCAGATCGGGTGGCCTCGCGGAAAGCCGTGCGTTCGGCATCGCTGAGTTCGGTGATCTCCACCCCTTTGGCCCGAAGCGCGGCGCTGCAGATGGTGTCGTCTTCCTCGGCAAAGCGGCGCTGCGCCTGGGTCGCGCGGTCAACGGCGCGTTGCAGTCCGGCGCGGTGGTCGGGGTCAAGCTGTGCCAGCCGTTCCGCGTTGAAGAGAACCAGTGCCACCCCCAACAGATGGCGGGTGAGCAGGATGTGCCGGTGTGTGTCGTGGATCCCGAAATTCAGGGTGTTGGTCAGCGGGTTCTCCTGCGCGTCAACTGTGCCGGACCGGACGGCGTCGGGCAGGTCTCGCACGTCAATTGCCTGGGGCTCAAAGCCAAGCGCGCGGAAGACGCGCTGGTGGTCATCATTGGCCAAGGTGCGCAGTTTCAGGCCACTGCAATCCGCGATCGACTTGATGGGCACAGCGCTGGTGATATGGCGCAATCCGTTGTCCCAGTAGCCCAGCACTTCATAGCCTGTCGCCTTTGCGACCTCGGCCCGTAACCTGTCACCCAATGCGCCGTCCAGCAAAGCGTAGGCGCGCCGTCGATCTGGCACGACGAAATGCTGGTCGAACAGGCCCAGTTCCGGCACGCGTTTGGCGAGGTAGCTGGACGAGAAATAGCAGCCGTCCAGTTCGCCACTTTCCGTCATGGTCAGCAGATCGGCCGCCTTGTGACCGCGCGCAACGATGCTTTCATCGAAGGTTAGCGTGACTGCGCCTCCGGTTTCTTCTGTCACCGCATCGGCCAAGACACGCCCGCCGCGTGTGTGAACAGATTTGTCGCCTTGGTAGCCACCAAACGTGAGTTGGGTCATGTCAATGCATCCATCAATTCGCCGGGATCAGGGGGCAGCGGCACGGGTGCATTCCGCTTGGCGGACAGGTCCATCGCCATGGTCATCAGCAGGTTGCGGTGCCCATCTGCGGCGGTCGCATGGGGCGTGCTGGCGCCGGTGTAAATGCGCTGATACCAGGAATTCGTTTCCTCCCGCATCGGGCCCCAAAGCTGGCCGTCATGCAAATCACCGGGCGGATACGAGGTCAGGAACTCAACATGCCGATCCGGTGCCGTATAGCCCTCGGGCGCGTAGCCTGCGCCCTGGGCCACATTGGTCGCCATGACCAAGTCGCGGTGCGTGTCTTCAATGTCGATCACGCCCTCGCTGCCGACGATGCCAATCTCGATGCCGTAAACCGCGCCCGGCCAGACCTCGGGCAGGCCCCAGGAAATGTTCATGGAAAAGACGGTGCCGTCATCCATTGTGAAAATGCCAAGGGTGGAATCCTTCGTGCCCCATTTGCCCAGAACCTTGTCTGTGGATTGGGCATAGACGGACACCGGGTTTTTGCCCTCCATCAGCCAAAGCGACATGTCGAGCGAATGGGTGCCTGAGACGACCATCGGGGTCAGCGTTGCCCGGTCTTGGGTTCGTTGAACGGTTGCGATGGGGACCATCTTGTTCATGAAGGCGCGCGTGACCACGGTGTGCACATCGCCGATCTGGCCGGTGATCAGCCGCTCCTTCACAGCCAGAAAGCGGCGGCGAAAGCGGTTCGTATAGCCCACAACAGCGTCGATGCCGTTCTCCGCGATGGTCGCATTGATCTGGGCAGACTGTCGGGCATCGGTGGCCAAGGGCTTTTCGATGAAGAGCTTGTGTCCCTTTTCGATGGCCAACATCGTCGGGTCGAAGTGAAAGTTTTCATCTGTGGCGACTATGGTTGCCGTCACTTCGGGCCGGGTCAGCAATTCGCGGTAGTCGTTGGTGAAAAAATCCGCCTTGATATCTTCGGTCAGTTTTTGGCCGATATCCGACTTCAGATCGCATAAGCCGATCCATCCGATGCCCGGATAAGCCCGGGCGATCTCGGCCCGGATCCGCCCGATGGTGCCGCAGCCGACAATGGCCAGGCCGATCTGCTTACGATCCATGTTGATTTCCTTGTTTCATTGGTGTCAGGGCCCCGCTTGGGCTCTTTTGGCTGCTCCGATAGACGCGCAGGGCGCCTTCGATCACGGTGAACAGTACGGCGAGCATCAGGAATGTGCCGATCCACTGCGACAGGACGAAACCCAATGATTTGTCTTCAAAGATCAACAGCGCCCGACGGATGTTTTCATCGGCCAAGGGCGCCAGAATGACCCCCAACACGACAGGCGCCACGGGGAACTTGAAGACTGAAAAGAGCCAGCCCACCAAACCCGCGGCGAACATGATCCACACATCGAAGATCGACAGTTTCACGGCGTAGGCTCCGATCACGCAGACGGGCAGGATCAGCGGCATCAGGATGCCACGCGGCAGGCTGAAAAGTTTCACGCACGGGCCGATCAGCGCGAAGGCGGCCACATACATCAGGATGTTGGCCACGATGAGGGCCGAATAGATGAAATAGATCAATCCGGGATGGTCGACTTCTATGGTGGGGCCGACGACGACATTCTTGAGCGTAAGGGCCGCCAAAAGTGCCGCGGCGGCGGCGTTACCGGGTATGCCAAGGGCAAGGGTCGGCAACATGGAGCCGCCGATGTTGGCGTTGTTCGCGGTTTCCGCGCAAACCAGGGCCTGATAGCTGCCTTTGCCCCAGCGCGCGCGCTCTTCCGGTTTCGCGCGGCGGCGACCGATATCGTAGGCCAGAAACGATGCCACATTCGCGCCCGCGCCGGGGATGGCGCCGATGAAGGTGCCAAGGATGCCGGAGCGGGCCGCTGCGGGAGTGTATCGGGCCAGCAGCCCCAAGGGTGGCACGACGCGGCCAACCTTCGAAGGGATCGTCGGCATGTTTTTGGCAGGCAACGTTCGCAAGATCTCGGCCAAGCCGAAGAGCCCGATCAACACCGCAACGTAGGAGATCCCATCGAACAGCGCGAATGTTCCGAAGGTGAAACGCGGCACGGCATGGATGGAATCGAGGCCGACAAACGCGACGAGCATCCCCAGCATACCGGCGATCCAACCCTTCAGCGGCATGGCCCCGGACGCCATTGTGCCTGCGACCATGATGCCGATGACTGCGAGCCAGAACATCTCCCATGATTTGAAATTCAGTGCGAAGGTCAGGATGAGAGGGATGAACAGGACCAACAGGATGATCCCGATCCCGCCACCAATGAAGCTTGACGCGATGGCCATGCCAAGGGCCTGACCGCCTTCGCCTTTCTGGGCAAGCTGGTGTCCTTCGATCATGGTGGGCACGGCATCCGGCGTGCCGGGTATGTTGATCAGTACGGCAGATATCGCACCGCCGAACACGCTGCCGGTGTAAACGCCCAGCATAAAAGAAATCGCCACATCCTGGCTCATCCCCGCAGAAAGGCCGATCAGCAGACCCATCGCCATGGTC
>JBCBGY010000255.1:0-5430 GCA_038526275.1 Pseudomonadota bacterium
AGTACTGACTGCGGCGCGCCGCCTTTTGAATTTCGGGCATCGACCGAATCGATGGTTAAAGTCCGGCTTCCACTGTGACCCAATCGAAGCGCTGATCCTTGCCCCTTCGCCACGGCAACAAACACCGTAGAGTTGAAATTAATTCAATCAACTCAATCAATTATACGCCCTCGGGCCAAAAACTCAGAACACCAGATGTTTCCATACACGCAACGATTGGCACCCAGCGAACGGTCCGTCGATGGATTACGCGCGAAACCGGCAGACAGATGCCGACAAAAGAAGTCAGGAATCCAGACCTTGCAGCTTTCTTCACGGGGAATCACTTTGAATCACTTTTTCTTGAGTCAAAGGAAGCGGACCCATGGCGGATTCAAGCGACAGCCCACAGATCGTCGATGCGATTGATGCAACGGAGATAGTCGAGCGCCCGATAGATGGCACCGGATCCAATGCGGGCCAAAGCGATTGGGGTGCTGTTCATCAAAAACTGCTGAATCTGGCTGATCCGTACTATGCGGACGATACCGGGGAAATGGCGACAGATCGGCCAAATGCGCGCGAAATCTCCAATGCCGTCTCACAAGCTGATGCTGCAATAGAAAATTCAGCAGGTATCAGCGATCTCTTCTGGGTCTGGGGCCAATTCATTGATCACGACCTTGATCTGACAGAAGCCACGGACGGAGAGTTCACCCCGATTGCCGTCCCTGAAGATGATCCCGTTTTCGCAGAAAATACGCTGCTGGCCTTTACCCGCGTCACCCCCATAGAGGGTACCGGGATCGACACGCCACGGGCCTACGAAAACGAAATCACGGCCTTCATCGATGCCAGCATGGTCTATGGCTCCGATGCTGAAACGGCAGAGCTGCTGCGCGACGGCGCTTTTCTTGCGACAAGCGACGGCGATTTGCTGCCGGTCGATGGGACAGGATCCGTTCTGGCAGGGGATGTTCGGGCGGCAGAGAATGTGGCGCTGACCTCCATGCACACACTTTGGGTGCGCGAACATAACCGCTGGGTTGAAACCCTGGCCGAAGAGAACCCGGCCCTGACCGAAGATGAGCTATATGCCGCGGCCCGGATGCGCGTTGAAGCCGAAATCCAGGCGATCACCTACAATGAATGGCTGCCCATCCTTGTCGGTGAAGGAGCCATTGAGGCCTATGAAGGTTACGATGAAACTGTGAATCCCGGCATCGCGGTGGAATTTTCAACAGCCGCTTTCCGGTTTGGGCACACTTTGCTGTCGAGCGACCTCGCGCGCCTGAACGAAGATGGGTCTTCGATATCAGCCGGTGCGCTGGCCCTGCGTGACGCGTTCTTCAACAGCGGCGAGATTGCCGCAAACGGAGGCGTCGACCCGCTGTTCCGGGGCCTAGCGAGCAACACGGCACAGGAATTGGACACTGAGATTGTCGAAGATGTCCGGTCCTTCCTGTTTGGAGGTGGGCAAGCCGGGTTGGATCTGGCGTCGCTGAACATCCAGCGCGGCCGAGATTTGGGCGTGGCAAGCTACAATGATCTGCGGCTGGCCATGGGCTATGACGCCGCAGACTCATTCAGTGACATCACGTCAGATGCCGAACTCGCAGCAAAGCTTGAAGAAGTGTACGGCGATGTTGATCTGGTGGACGCCTGGATTGGCGGGTTGGCCGAAGATGCGCAACCCGGTGGCCTATTGGGCGAACTGTTCTCATCGATCATTGTCGACCAGTTCACGCGTGTTCGGAACGGGGATCCCTATTGGAGCGAGGTTGCGGGCACCTTCTCCACAGCCGAACTTGACGAACTTTGGGGCACCACTCTCTCCGACGTTATTCTGGCCAACACTGACATTGAGGGGCTGCAGGCCGATGCCTTTCTCGCCGTGGAGCGAACCGCCGGGACCGATGGCAAAGACGACATCGAAGGCACCCGCGAAAACGATCTGATACTGGGCCTTGCTGGCAATGACGATCTAGAGGGCAAAGCCGGGGATGATGATCTTTTTGGTGGCGCGGGTCGCGACGATCTGGATGGTGACGGCGGCAACGACAACCTTTTCGGCGGTGCGGGCAACGATGATCTGCGCGGAGGGCGCGGCAATGACATGCTTGATGGCGGCGAGGGGAATGACGAACTGAGCGGCGGACGGGGGAGCGACACCCTATCTGGTGGATCCGGAGACGATGAACTCAAGGGCGGTCGCGGTGACGATACGATCATCGGCGGCGAGGGTGACGATGAGCTCGACGGTGGCGGCGGCGACAATGTGTTCCTGTTCTACGAAGATCAAACGGGTCACGACGTGATCGACGACTTCGACCGAGACGATACCTATATCATCGACGTGGCCGACCTTTCAGCGGACTATGTTCTGGAAGTGGTCGAAGGCAGCGGTCACGGCGGACGGCGTCGCAGGTCCGATGACGATGACGTTATTCTCAGGCTCAATGACGACACGACCATCACCTGGCGTGACGCAGAAGTAAGCGAGGTCGAAAGCGCGTTGCAGTTTATCTGAACCAGAGCGTCCTGCCTAACGCAAAGATTTCAATGCGTTAGTGATACACTAGGTTCTACGCCAGACGCCTTACTAAACGCGCGCCCCAGTTGCCGCGCGTTTTTTTCATCGCTTGAGCTTCTGTTCACCCCACGCCTTTTTCTGCAAACACCATCAACACCTTCTTGATCAGCGCTTCGCCATCAAATTGATGATCCATAACGGTTTTCAGGGTCCAAGCGTCCCAGGTGCGCTGCGCAGCGTCGACCCAGCGTTTCACTTCTTGGTAGTCCATGACCACAAATGTGTTGCCTGCTTCGGCTGCAACGTCTCGCCCTCTTTCCGACGCTGCCTTCATTATGCTTGCCGCAGCAATCGAAAGCGTTCGACCGGCTTCGGCATCGAGCACGTCTTGCAGATCCGGCGGCAGGGCCGCATAGGCGGCGGGGTTCATCGCCAGTATGTGTGTCGCCGTGTACAGTTTTGCGCTGCCCTCGAACTCGACATGGTAATCGACCAGATCCGCAACACCCAGTGAAGGTGTCGGCTCCCATGGCATGGCAATTGCGTCGGTTTCGCCCGCAGCCATGGCTTTGACGGCAGCGCGCGGGGAGACCTGGCTCGCATTGGCCCCCAAGGCCTGCAGTAACGCTGTGGACTGTGCTGTGAAGGTCTGCAGGGTCAGGTCGGCCACATCTTCAAGCGACTGAATTTCCACTTTCGAATGGATCGCGGCCGGGCCGTGCACCCAACCGGCCAAGAGCCGAACGTCGGAATATTCGTTCCATTGGAAGTCGGCTTCGATCATGTCCCAGAAGATGCCGGATGCCAGAATATTTTCCGTGGCGAGAAACGGCAGTTCGAACACTTCGCTGCGTGGGAAATGGCCGGGGGTAAATCCAGGCAGGGTCATGACCATATCGACGGAACCGTCGACCACCTGTCCCAACAATTCGTTCGGCTTGCCACCAAGTTCCATGTTGGGCGCGATGTCGATGATCAACCGCCCACCGCTGGCCGCTTTCACGCGTTCGGAAAAGGGAACCAGGAAACCCGCATGGAGCGGTGCCTTAACCGGAACAAAGTGGTGGAGTTTTAGCGTGTGAATTTCCGCCGCTCCAGCGATAGAAGCTCCCAATCCGCCGAAGGCGATTGTCATTGCGGCCCAAATTTCCTTCATACCTTACCATCCTCGATACATCACCCTTGAGAAGGTTAAGGCCCGAGCCGTAAACGAAACCTGAAATCTCGAAAATTTTTGTAGAAGACGGTCAGTTGACGCAACAAACAGCCGCTAACGCATTGCATCCAAACGAGAACCTAGTCGAACAGGTTTACCATGCGGCGTTTCCTGTGCCGCCCTTTGCCACGCGTCAGCAAGGTCCGACACTGCGCTTGGCGAAACGGTCCCTGTTTCATTCAGAACCGCCTCCAGGGCGCGCAGCCAGCAGCGATAGTAGGCCTCGGTGGAGTTTTCAGGCTGACCGTCTTCCTCCAATGCCGTCGACAAGGCAGCAGCCCAATCCGTCCAACTGAAATGCCCCCGCTCGTGCAGATGCACCACCATAGCAAAGGCCTGTGCTTGCCATGGCGCGGTAAAGATGGCGTCGTCTTCAATCAGCGGCTGGCGCAAGATATGGCTCCCATGCCTCGATAGAAACCTTGATGCCCGGCTCCGCCGATCTGCCCCACAGCTCTTTGCCATCGAAAACCACGGTGTATAGCCAGGCGGGTTGTTCGCCCTTCCCATGGGCGGCAGCGTCAGGAAACACATGGCATCCGTGGATCTTGGCAATCTCCCCTACCCGACCACGGGCATAGCCCGGCAGCCGCGTATGACCAGGGGGATCATCACGAACGGTCCGGACCAGATCGCCGATCGCAAATTTCGGATCCGCAGTGGCCGGTCGATCCGCCGGCCCCCCTTTGCTCAGCACGTCCGGCACTTTGTCCGCCGGCAAGCATCGATCCGTTCGAAGGCCAGGCCCCAAAGCACGGCCAGCGGCTAGCTCGGCGGGCGTAACTTCCCCATGCTCCAACAGCAGATTGGTCAGTGCCCGGATCCAAATCGCGTAGTAACTGGAGGAATAGTAAACCTGCGGCGACAGGCTTTCCCGGGCATGGCGTGACGCATCAATGCCCCAATAGCCCAGCGCCCCGCAGCACAGTGTCATCCCAAGCGCCCGCTTTTCCCAATCCGCATGGAACAAGGGCTCCTCGGTTTCGATGGGTACCGGCCCAAATCCGGATCGTCCGCCAAGATCCTGCGGACCCATCATGACGCGGGTTCCATCGCCAACCCGGTTCCAATCATGCTGTCGCGCGTCACCAGATCAGCCAAGGCCGCTTCGTCGAGGTCCTCCGCCCCAACGGGTCGCTTTGGTACGACCAGATAGCGGACTTCTGCGGTGCTGTCCCACACGCGGATTTGGACGGTTTCAGGCAGGTTCAATCCAAACTCGCTCAGCACCTTGCGCGGTTCGCGAACGATCCGAGACCGATAGGGAGGCGACTTATACCAAACGGGCGGCAGACCCAGAACCGTCCAAGGATAGCAAGAGCACAAAGTACAAACGACTACATTATGGACTTGATCGTCATTGAAGACCGCGACCATATGCTCGCCTTGCCGCCCGGTGAAACCCATGTCTGCAATGGCGGCAGTAGCATCCTCTTCCAACCACGTTCGAAAAGACGGATCCGTCCAGGCCCTTGCAACCACCGCCGCCCCATTTCGCGGGCCCACTTTGGTTTCATACGTCTCGACAATGGCATCAATGGCCGCAGGGTCGATCAGCCCCTTCTCCGTCAGAATTGTCTCAAGCGCCCGCACGCGGGCCGTCATCTCGTCCAATTCACCCGAATGATGGGGATGATCGTGCATGTTCTGTAAACCCTCACCTTTTTGCCAAAGATGACGCGCGGCAGCGCCAGCGGCAAGG
>JBCBGY010000256.1:0-5364 GCA_038526275.1 Pseudomonadota bacterium
AGCCAGACCGGCGGTTTCGGCATCGGCATCCCGTCGAATGCGGAAAACAAGGAAGCCGCGTTCCTGCTGATGCAGTGGCTGACCTCCAAAGAAGGCGACAAGCTGGTGGCCCTGGCCGGTGGCAATCCATCACGCTTCTCGACTCATGAAGACGCGGAAGTGAATGCCAAATTCCCGCATATGGCCACCTTCGGTGAAGCGCTGAAGCACGCTGATCCGGACTGGCGCCCGATCATCCCGGTTTGGGGCAAGATCAATGCCGATCTGGGCACCACCCTGTCGAAGGTTCTGACCGAAGATCTCGACATCCAGGAAGCCTTGGACGGTGTCGCCGAACGCACCAAGGCCGTGATGGAAGAGGCCGGTTACTACACCTGGCAGTAAGCCAAAGCTCGGGGCGGGCGTTTCAACCGCCCGCCCCATTTGCCCCCACTTTGACAGAACTGGAGCGAGCCCATGGCCGATGTTGCCGTCGCACGCCCTGCTGCCCGCACCCCGGCGGTGCGCAAGAAAAAGCAGCTCGCAAACAGATACACGCCCTACATGTTTATGGCCCCGGCCGCGATAATCATGGCCATCGCGCTGATCTATCCGCTGGGCTACATGATCTGGGGCAGCTTCAGGGACTGGGACCCAAGCCAAACCATTGGTGAATCCGAATTTGTCGGGCTCCAGAACTACGTCAAGCTTTGGGGCGATCCGAATTTCTGGGAAAGCCTGGGCGTAACGCTCACATTCGCCTTTTTCGTGGTGACGTTCGAGCTGGTCATTGGGGTGGGGCTCGCTCTGCTGCTGGACCGAAATATCCGTGGCATGTCGATCCTGCGCACGCTTTTCATTCTGCCGATGATGATTGCGCCCGTCGTCGTGGGTCTGGTCTGGCGCTACATGTATCACCCGACGGTCGGCACTTTTAACAGGACGCTGGATAGCCTTGGCATTCCCAGCGTCGACTGGCTGGGCCAGTACGCGTTGACCAGCGTGATTATCGCCGACATTTGGCAATGGACCCCGTTCATTTTCATCTTATCGCTGGCGGCCCTTCAGTCGCTGCCCAGGTCCGCACTGGAAGCCGCACGAATTGATGGGGCAACGGCCTGGCAGCAGATCCGATTCATCAAGCTACCCCTTATGATGCCGGTTCTGATCGTGACCGGCCTGCTGCGCCTGATCGATGCATTCAAGGTTCTCGAAGTGATCCTTGTGATGACCGAAGGCGGCCCGGGTCTGTCCACCGAAATCCTGGCACTGCGCATTTCCCGCACCGCGACCGAGTTCCGCGAATTGGGCGAAGCCGCAGCCATGTCGAATTACCTGTTGATCCTGCTGATGATTTTGACGCTCAGCATGTTCGGCTTCACCCGCTGGCAGGAGGCCCGCGCAAACCGGGTCCGCATGGCTGCGGAGGAGGATAGCTGATGGAACAGTCATACGAAAAACAGAACCCGGCCTTCTATGTGCTGATCGCTGTGCTGGTCTTTATGGCGATCGGGCCGGTCCTGATGGTCTTCGTCAACAGCTTCAAACTCGACGTCGACATTACGGGCGGCACAACCGGCCTTCTGTTTCTGCCGACGATCCAGAACTACGAAACCGCGCTGTGTGATATCCTGCCCTATGAACCCGATCATCTGGATTTCTGCGCGCTGAAATTCGGCGGGGCCTTCATCAATTCACTGATCATCGCGCTGATCTCGACGATCCTGACCCTCGTGATCGGTTGTATGGCGGCCTACGCTTTGGTCCGGTTCCGTTTCATGGGACGGGACACGGTATCGCTGACAACGCTGATGGTGCGCATGGTGCCACCTGCCGTTTTGCTGGTGCCGGTTTTTGGCCTCTGGAACAACGAATTCTGCCTCGACCGAGACGGCATCTTGGGCGGAGCCATTCGCGATACGTTCGGGGGCCGAGGCGATGTGTGTCTGGCGGGAACACATTCGGGGATCATCCTGATTTACGTCGCCATGAACCTGCCCTTCGTCATCTGGATCCTGCAAAGCTTCATCGTTCAGGTGCCACGTTCGCTGGAAGAAAGCGCGCGGGTCGATGGGGCCGGACCATTTCAGGTGTTTTTCATGATCGTGCTGCCACTGATCAAACCGGGTCTGGCTGCCGCCGCGATCTTCACCTTCCGGATCGCGTGGAACGAATACCTGCTGGCCTCTGCCCTGTCCGACCGGGACACCAAAACGGTGCCGATCCTGATCGTGAACAATATGAGCGAGTTTAACGTCGAATGGGGCGTGATCTTTGCCACCGGCATGCTTCTGTCCATACCGCCGCTGCTTTTCACGCTCTTTGCCTCGCGGCAGATCATTTCCGGCATGACGGCAGGCGCGGTTAAGGGCTGATGCTCGACTGGTTGCTCTCTTCCATCGATCCGTCCCGGGCACATGCGGTCGGCTTCGCCGTCAGTTGGCACGGGCGGACAATGGTATTGGGCTGGGCCATTCTGGCGCCGCTCGCCGTATTGGCGGCGCGTTTTCTGAAGGTGCTGCCCTGGCAGAACTGGCCGCACGAGTTGGACAACAAACTCTGGTGGCGCGCACACTGGATCGGCCAAGTCGTTGTCGTTGCGCTGACACTGGTGGGGATCGGGCTGATCTTCAACAACTCTGACGGGATCAACCTGCACGGTCGGCTTGGATATGCTGTACTATTGCTGGCCTTCGCCCAAGTGGCGCTTGGCATCTTCCGGGGCACCAAGGGCGGGCCTACTGCGCCAGCGAAAGACGGCAGCCTGCACGGTGACCACTATGACATGACCACCTGGCGGGTCACATTCGAATGGATCCACAAATCGTTGGGTTATGTCCTGATCTGTACGGCTGCAGCAACGGTTGTTCTGGGACTGTGGCACGCCAATGCACCGCGTTGGATGTGGCTGATCATTGCGGGTTGGTGGGCCGGTTTGATTGCGTTAGCGTTGATCCTGCAGCGGCGCGGTTGGGCCGTTGACACCTATCAAGCGATCTGGGGTCCCGGACCTGAGCATCCGGGCAACCGGCGCAAACCCATGGGGTGGGGGATGCGCCGACGAGAATTGGAGCACGACCATGTTCGGAGTGATTGAGGGGACGGGGTTCGAGGTGATCGACCCGGACTTTGGAGCCTGTTTTGTCGGGCATGCAAGGGTGGAACGGCTTTGGACCGGTGCCCGATGGTCGGAAGGGCCGGTATGGTTTGCTGCGGGGCGGTATTTGCTCTGGTCGGACATTCCAAACAACCGCATGCTGCGGTGGGATGAAACGGACGGGTCGGTTTCTGTGTTTCGCGAACCGTCGAACAACACCAACGGGCATACAGTGGATCGGCAGGGGCGCCTGGTGTCATGCGAACATCTGACCCGACGGGTCACACGCACAGAGCTCGACGGCAGCATCAGCGTGATTGCCGACCGCTATGACGGCAAGCGGCTGAACTCCCCCAACGATGTGGTGGTTAAATCCGACGGCTCGATTTGGTTCACGGACCCGTCCTACGGGATCATGATGGACTATGAAGGAGGGCGCGCAGAGAGCGAGATTGGCGCCTGCCACGTTTACTCTGTGGCCCCCGATGGCACGATCCGGATCGTGGCCGACGATTATGTCAAACCCAACGGCCTTGCCTTTTCGCCCGATGAAAGCCTGCTTTACATCGCCGATACCGGGGCATCGCACCAAGAAGACGGACCAAAGCATATTCGTCGCCATGTGGTGGAACCTGACGGGACACTTTCTGGCGGAGAGGTATTTGCGGACTGCACCAATGGCCTGTTCGACGGGTTCCGTCTGGACACCGAAGGCCGGATCTGGACCTCTGCCGCTGACGGTGTGCATTGCTATGCCCCTGATGGTCGCCTGCTGGGCAAGGTTCTTATCCCTGAACTGGTCGCCAATGTGTGCTTCGGGGGCGCGAAGCTGAACCGCCTGTTTATCTGCGGGACGACATCGCTTTATTCGGCCTATCTGAACGTCAACGGGGTCTCGCCTGTATGAGTTTTGTTCAGCCGAGCCATGTGCTTACCCATGCGGGCGTGCTTGCTATGCTCCAGGCCGCCGTCAGCAAGGCGGAGGAGATCGGCCAGCCGCAATGCATTGTCATCGTCGACAGCAGCGGCGAACCGTTAGGCGAAATCCGAATGACCGGTGCGAAATATCTCAGTCGACGGAGCGCGCTTGCCAAAGCCCGGACCGCTGCATCGATCGGGGCACCGTCTGATGCGATCCCAGAAGCGGTTCGCCCTGCCATTGCTGCCGCAACCGATGGATCGATGACGGGCTTGAGCGGTGGCCTTCCGATCAAGCTGAAGGACACGCTGCTGGGCGGAATCGGCGTGGGATCCGGCAGCCCAGAGCAGGATGTAGCGGTCGCGGAAGCAGCGTTGCGGGCCATAGGAGCCACGATCTAAACTAAGCCTCAGACCGGACGAGAGCAGGTATCAGCAAAGTTTTGTTGTTGTTGATTTCTCGCAGCTTCGTTTCGCCGGTGATGAGACGTGACAGCGCTGGGCCGCGGACCGGCGAACGTGACCTTCGAGCCACTCGGTTTATGGCTGAGTTTGGCCTTCAGGCAAAAGTGGTGCGCAAGCTACTTTACACTACGAAATACATAGAACGAAGTTCCCTTTTTCTCCATCCATCAAGAGCACTCGTGTAGCCTAGGTAGACGTATCATTCTTAGTCTCGCAGCATATCCTTTCAGCCTTCGAGTTAATTTTCATGCATCGCTTCAATAAACTCCTGATTAAAATTTGAGCCTTTTATTTTCTCCTGTCCAGCCAGTAGAGTATCGCGACTGGCACAATGATGATGGCAACGAACATTGACAGCAAAATATTCCCAGAAAGATCAAATATCGATCCCAAAGTTAAAACTCCGAATATTATCGCTATCGCCAATGGAACAGATGCTAGTGCAAATAATAATGTTTTCACTTCACCCATCCGTATTTCCCTATGCACTCACAAATCAATTGCTCTTCAAGTGCTGTTGGATCGCCAGTAATGAACGCACTTAGGGTCTGTGCGGCTGACCGACCGTCAGCCACTGCGAAAGTTGCATCTGATGCCTATAGTCCAGCCACGCCGACAGCCCCATTCCTACTTCTGAGAAGGGCCGAAACTCCTACACCAGTCAAGCCACGTCCCACCATGTGCTAACGGTTTTCCGATACCGATATGTAATCGATCTCGGCCAGATCCACGCACAATCGGAAATCATCTGCCGATGGGGCGGCCCAGCGGCGGCCGTTGGCCTTGCCTCCGCGCAGTCTCCTTCCCGCGTTTTGCATTTCTGTCAGGTGCAAAAAGCCGTAACCATCTCAGGCGAATTCGATCTGAGCCTTGATGGCCTTGCTCCGGTCGGAGGCGGTTTCAAA
>JBCBGY010000257.1:0-5357 GCA_038526275.1 Pseudomonadota bacterium
CAATCCCGACGCCTACGATTCCATGATGAATTACGAAGCCGTGGTCCTTGAAGCCAACCAACAGCTTGTCGCCAAGGGAGAGGAACCGCTGCACCTGATCTATCCGGCCAACGGTCTGGCCGTGGCCGACAGTCCGCTCTGCAAAGTGGATCGAGGTGATGATGACAAGGACGAGGCGTTTGCAGAGATGCAAGCCCACCTTCTGTCCAAAGATGTGCAAGAGGAACTCCTGAGACTAGGTCGTCGTACGGGGCTGATCGGTGCTCAAGCCAGCACATCCACGGGCGGGATATGGAACGCAGATTGGGGTGTGGATCCTGACAGGGCGGTGGCTCCGGTGCCCACGCCAGCCTCTGAAGTGATTAGAGAAGCGTTGCGTCTCTATCAGACGGAGTTGCGCAAACCGTCTCTGACCATCTGGGTTCTGGATGTTTCGGGATCCATGGAAGGTGAGCCGCTTGCCCAGCTCAAGAACGCGATGACCCTGCTTCTGGATCCGGAATCGGCCCAGTTGAACCTGCTTCAGCCTTCTGCGCGTGACATTACGGTGGTCATTCCGTTCAGCGGTCGGCCCAAACAGCCCTTCATAGTGACCGGCATCGATCCGGGTGAAACCCAATCTGCCTTGGACAAGGTGCGTGGACTGCGGGCCAGTGGGGGCACGGATCTTTACGGAGCTTTGGCTGAAGCGTTCAAGTTACTGGAACCCTATGCCAAGCAAGACCGGCTGGATGATTACTTGCCCGCCATTGTCGCCATGACCGATGGGGCGTCCAGCAGCGACAATCGCGGAGTTTTCTTGAATTACATGAACAATTTGTCTTTCGGGCGCGATGTTCCTGTCCATGCCATTGCGTTTGGGAAAGCAGATGAAGACCAGTTGCGGGAGTTGAACGATGCCACGATCGGGCGGCTGTTCAAGGCGGGCGATGATCTGGCGAAGGCTCTGCGATCTGCCAAGGGGTACAATTAATGGATCTGCCTGACGGTCCGCGGCAGATTGTTGCGGCGCTTCTTGGATCTTTCACGTTCGTGGGATTGTTCTTCGGGTTGTCGTTGATTTGGTGGCTGTCGCTCGTGTTGGCCCTTGCAGTTTATGGCGCATCGCTGCTCTTGATCCAACGGCGTCGCTTGTTAAGCGAGGTGAAGCTAACCTCCCGCGTGTCTGCCGCCGACGTACAACTGGCGGATAATGCCATACGCGATGCACAGTCACGACTGACCAGCGCGATGGAACGGGCACCCGAGCCTGACCAGAACAACCTCAGTGACATGATCGGCGATCTTTCGGTGATCCGCGAAAACATTGTGGACGATCCCGAGGATCTTCGCGTGGCCCGCAGCTTCATCAATGTGCAACTGCCGGAAATCGTTCGTGCGGTGGAAACTTATGTCAAATTGGCCGATCGGGCGACCCCGGAAACGCAGCACCGCATCACAGATCTGGGAACCCGCATTCGGGATTTTTCCGTTCCCATCCGGCGGATCCGGACGGCGAGCGTGGAGAACGATCTGCATGCTCTCGATGTTGAAGTGAGCACACTCTCAAAAACCTTGAACCGCCGTTAGGATCTCGCCATGAACCGCACTTTATTGGGCCTTTTCATTGTGCTTGTCGTCGCGGGCATTTCCGCTGCAGTGGCCCTGCTCGACCCGACTGCCCTGACCCGATCCATTGAACGCCGCGATCCCGTGGACGTATCCATCTTTTATGGCGGCGAGAAGTCGGCCTTTCTCGCCAATCCGAAAGTTCAGGACATTATCGAGGATCGCTACCGGGTTAACTTGACTTCAACTCGAGCGGGCTCGGTCGAGATGGCCACCACGTTGCCGACGGAAGACCGCGATTGCATCTGGCCCTCAAACGCGGTGGCCGTGGAATTGGCCCGCAATGCTGGCAAACCGGTGAAGGGAGACGACCTGATCTTTAACTCGCCGATTGTCTTCTTTGCCTGGACTGAAATTGCCGAGGCTTTGGCCAAGACGGATGCGGTGCGCGAAGATGAAACAGGCCGGCTCGTGGCGGACGTGGCCGAGATTGGCTCAATGATTGAGGCCGGAACGCGGTGGCGCGAGGATCTGGGTGTCAATGTGTATGGAGCATTTCGGATCATTTCGACCGACCCGACCCGGTCCAATTCCGGCAATATCTGGTCGGCCCTTTTGGCGACGGCCTTCAATGAGGGACAAGTGCCAACACCGGAGGACTTGCCGGAACTGTTGCCCCGGCTTGACGCCTACTTCGATGCGGCAGGGCACATGGAGGCTTCGTCGGGCGATATTTTCGAGAACTTCCTGAACCAGGGGATTGGGGCGCGCCCGATCATCGTTGGATACGAAAACCAGCTTGTCGAATTTCTGTTTGCCAACAGTGATTACAGTGATCTGATCCGCCAACGCATTCGGGTGATCTATCCGGAGCCGACAATTTTTGCCTCGCATCCCCTGATTTCGTTGACACCAAATTGCAGTCGCTTGACGGAGGCTCTGCTTGATCCCGATATTCAGGCTCTGGCTTGGTCTGACCACGGGTTTCGGACCGGCCTGGTCGGCGTTGAAAACGATATGAAGCTGATTTCGGCAGCCAATATGCCGGAGACTATATCTCTGGTCGTTCCAATGCCCACAGCGGCGGTTTTGGAAGAGGTCATTGACGCAATCCGCTGAACCTAAAAGTAGCTGCGGACCAACGCCTCTGAGATCAATGTCCATCCGTCTGCCACGACGAAAAAGGCCAGCTTGAACGGAAGAGACACGATGACGGGTGGCACCATCATCATACCCATGGACATCAGCACGGCGGCCACAACCAGGTCGATGATCAGAAACGGCAAGAATATGAGAAATCCGATCTGGAAGGCGCGTTCCAACTCGCTGAGCAGGAAGGATGGGACAACAAGTGAAAGCGGAGCGTCGGCAATTTCGCCTTCCAAAGGGGCCGCTTCGCGAAGCTCGTAGAGGCTCGCAAAGGTTTCCGGATCGATCCGAGCGGCCATGAAAACCCGAAAAGGCGCAATCGTTTCCACAAAGGCTAGGTCCGGCGTGAGGTCGTCATCAATGAAAGGCTTTATTCCTCTGGTCCATGCCTCCGTCAGTACTGGGTCCATGACGAAGTAGCTGAGAAACAGGGCCAGTGTAACGATCAGCATGTTCGGAGGTGATTGCTGAAGACCGAGTGCTTGCCGCAAGATAGAGAGGACCGTCACAATGAACGGGAAGCAGGTGATCATTATGGCCAGACCGGGAACCAAGCTTAACACTGTGATCAACGCAATAAGCTGTAGACTGGCAGCCGAGAGCGATCCCCCGTCCTGTCCCAGGTCGATCGATATTTCCTGGGCCAGTGCCGGACTCGTGAAGGCCAAGACCAGCACGAACACCCATGCCGCGAGTTTGAATGTCACAGGGAGCCGTCAGCCTGCGCGACTTCCGTCAGTCGAACGATCAGACGGGCGGGTGTTTGCCCTTCCTCTTCCTCCAGGACGCCTCGCGCGATTAACCTTTGGCCAACATAAAGCTCGACGGGGTCATCGACCGTTTTGTCTAAGAGCAGAACGGATTGAGGTTCAAGGCTTAGCAAATCCCGCACCTTTGGATGGGCTTTCCCGACACAGATTGTAACTTCGACAGGGACCTGCGAAAACGGGTTTGCCCCAGCTGGATCACCGCTATCCATAAGCCCGCTCCTTGGTTTGATCAGCTTGATCCAGTTGGTCGAAGAATTCCGTGATCGTGTGGGTCAGACCGTCTAGGGCTGCATCCAAATCGACCCTGTGCTCGGCCACGCCCAACTGTAGATGGGCCTGCCCAGGACCAAGACTGGGTTCTTCTAGAATACGTACCTTGAGGCTCTGCTGGCGCTCCAGCAAACTCTCAATAGGGCCGAGATTTTCGGGTGCCACAATAATGGTTGGGATAACGTCGGCTTGTTGCCGAACGATTTGGCTCAATTCCTCCAACAATTGGTGCCCCAGCAGTTCGGACACCGTTGCAGGTAAGACCTTCTTTAGAAGCCCTTCAAGCAGTCCGCGCATCTCTTTAAGTACAGCTGTGTGGGCTTCGTGGTAAGTGAAACCTAAATCCGCCAAGTTGTTGGCAAAATCCGCGCCAATGCGCTCCTGCTCGGCGTCGCTGGCCTTGACGGCATCGTCCCAGCCGTCTTTGTAGCCGCGTTCAAAAACATCCAGCCATTCTTCATTGCTTGCTTGTTCCTGTTCCGGAGTAGGCGGTGTCGTATTGACCACCTGGGTGTCGAAATCGTCTAGGACTACCGCTTTCAAGGTCATACGCTTTCTTTCTCGTCATTCATCCAGCCGCGGAGAACTTCCAGAGTTTCATCTTCCCGATCGCTAATCATCTGCCGAAGGCGCGACACCGGATCGTTACTATCCTCTCCGAATGTGGGCAGGTCGCCACCGCCGCCCAAATCGAAGTCAAAGTCGCTCGTCCCCATATCCGGCAGAGCAAATCCTCCGTCGTCAATTTCTCCCTCTAGCGGAACCTCGGGAATGTCACCGGCGATGGATTCTGTCGCCGGGTTTGGTTCCGGTGAGGCCAAGGCTGCCGCTGGCTGGGCCGGAGGAGGCAGTGGAGTGGACAGGATAGGTCGAACGACGAAGAGACTAATCGCCAACGCGACGACGGCTAAGATTGCTATCTGGATCAAGTGTGTCAGGTCCAAATTCAGCTCCTGCAGGAATGAGGGAGCCGCCTCTGTTCCAGCAGGCGTCGGTGTTTCAAATTGCAACGACTTAATTGTAATCACGTCGCCGCGTTCCTCTTCGAACCCGACCGCAGAAGCAACAAGCTCTTGGAGTGCAACTAATTCTTCCTCGCTGCGAGCGGCCCATTGCTCGTTGCCATTTCCGTCGATTTCCGTTCGGCCATCGACCAGAACGGCGACTGTAAGTCGGGTTATTGCACCCGGATTACGGATAATTTCTCGCTGCGTCTCAGATACTTCGAAGTTGACACGTTCTCGTGACTCGTTGCTTTGGCTTGAACTCGAGCCACCTGCGGCATCACCATCAGGCAAGTTGCTAGCTACAGTCACATTGCCGTTCTGACCTGACTCTGAGTTCGTGCGTTGCTCTGTATCCGTGCTGATTGCGACGCGACTTTCTGGGTCAAACCGGCGTTCGGTAATGGCTTCACTGGCTGTTTCGGTGTCGATGCTAAGTTCGACAACGGCGTTGCCCGGCCCCACATGGGCTTCCAACAAACGCTCTACGCCTTGGCGTAGCCGTTCCTCGCGATCAGAGATCTGTTGCGACCCAGGGTCCGTCTCTTCACTTGCGACAACTACACCCGTGTTACCGTCAATCACTGACACTCCTTCCGCCGTCAACCCGGTCACG
>JBCBGY010000258.1:0-5349 GCA_038526275.1 Pseudomonadota bacterium
GTGGTATAGACGCGCGTGCAAACGCCGCGCTTCTGCGGACAGGATTCCAAATGCTGCGATTTGGAGCGTTTAATTTTTGGCTGCCGCGGCTTGCGGATCAGCTGTTGGATCGTCGGCATTCAGGTGTCGTCCCCGTTAAGCTCACATGTCTATGGCACGGCCCCCGCGCCTGGTTCGAAACTGGTCGCGCCGTGCAATGCAAAGCGCAAAGACCGCGATCGACCCCAGTTTCAGGGACCGGCGCGGTGGGCATTCAGAGGATCGGGGAATTGTCCCGGATCATGGCCACTGTAAAACTGCTGAACAGCCACGCGCGGCTCGTTAACCCGGCGGCTGAGTGGGCGTCCTATACGGAGAGTCGGATGGCCTGTCAACACTTGTCCACCCGCCGAAGCCATCCTTCTGAGGATCGCCGCAGAAGGATGCAAATGGATCAGGTCTGCTGAAGCCGTCTTTCCCGTAAGAACGTGAAAATCCCGGTGGCCACAACGATTACGGCGCCGATGCTCGTCAGCAAGTCAGGCCAATCCCCAAACACAACAAAACCCAGCGCCAGGGCCCACAAAAGCGCGGTATACCGAAACGGCGCGACAAAGCTGATTTCTCCGGTACGCATGACGGCGACACTGAAATAGTAGGCCATCACGATGCTCAGCATCGACCCGGTCAGCAAGGTCATGGCGCCAAGCGAAAGGGGTTGCCAATTGCTTTGGCTGAAGGGTGAGGCCAAAGTTGCAAGCACGGTCAGCGTCACGGCTCCAACCACAGCCATCGTCAATGAAGACATGTCTGCGCTGACCTGCCGTGTCGCGATGTCCCGCACCGTGACGCACAAAACCGCCAGCAGCGCATAGGCGGCAAATATATTGAAACCGTCTGAGGCAGGTCTGACGATCAGCATCACGCCTCCGAACCCGACCAGAATCGCGGAGAACCGGCGCCAGCCAACCCTTTCTCGCAATACGATCGCTCCGGCCAGCGTCACGGCCAAAGGCACTGCTTGTAGGATGGCCGTGGCGTTGGCGAGTGGCATGTTGATCAAGGCGGTGAGAAAGAAATATGCGGCAGCCACCTCGCTTAAGCTTCGTACCATTACCAGCATCCAGTCGCGCCGGCTTGCCCGAAAGCGAAGGCTTCCCAGGCTCAGCGCCAGCACCGCGAGACAAATGGCCGACCCTAACCCTCGCAACACCAGAATTTGGTCCAGCGGCCAGGCGGCGGACAGAGCTTTGACGAAGGCATCATTGATGGTGAACGCGGCCATAGAGGCCGTCATAAGGGCGGCGCCCCGCCCATTTTGAACCAAAGTCGACATCGCGCGAAGGTGTTCTGAGACGTCAGGGAACTCAAGAGCGCACTCGCAGTTTCCCATTATTCCGGGCAGATCTTTTGTGCCCGAAAGAAAAACCCCCAACCAGCGGTTGGGGGTTTCTTGATTTTCCGGGGTTTATTCCCGCGCTTCGGGCGTATCGACCATCAGGTCGTCGAACGGATCTCCGCCGACCACATCGCTGCTGCCGATATTCTCGGCAGGTGCCAGAAGGGCTGCTGCGGTCTGCGCTTCTTCCTTCCGCTGTTCGATGACCTTGTTGTCCCGCTCGGTAGCAATCCGGCGGACCCGCTGCGTGGCGCCTCCCGTACCAGCCGGGATCAGGCGACCAACGATCACGTTCTCCTTCAGGCCAACCAGACGGTCCCGCTTGCCCTGTACCGAAGCCTCGGTAAGAACACGCGTTGTTTCCTGGAACGAGGCGGCAGAGATGAACGAACGTGTCTGCAGCGAGGCTTTGGTGATACCCAACAGAATGGGTTCGCCAGAGGCCGGGCGACGACCATCGGCGATGGCCTTTTCATTCGCCGCGTCGAACTCTGCCTTGTCCACATGTTCGCCCTTAAGCAGCGTGGTTTCGCCGCTATCCAGGATCTCCCACTTCTGCAGCATCTGGCGCACGATCACTTCGATATGCTTGTCGTTGATCTTCACGCCCTGCAGTCGGTAGACGTCCTGCACCTCGTTGATCATGTAGTCGGCCAAGGCCTCCACACCCATGATCGACAGGATGTCATGCGGCGCCGGGTTACCGTCCATGATGTAATCGCCCTTCTGGACGAAATCGCCTTCCTGAACCGGAATATGCTTACCTTTCGGCACCATATATTCCACGGTTTCCATGGTCTCATCGGATGGCTCGATGGAGATCCGGCGCTTGTTCTTGTAGTCGCGTCCGAATTTCACATAGCCGTCGATTTCAGCGATGATCGCGTGATCCTTTGGACGACGTGCCTCGAACAGTTCGGCCACCCGCGGCAGACCACCGGTGATGTCCTTCGTCTTGGCACCTTCGCGTGGAATTCGCGCAACCACGTCACCGGCCCGGATCTCGGCACCATCTTCCACCGAAAGAATGGCATCAACCGACATCGGATAGGTTACAGGGTTGCCCTGATCATTGCGGACGGGCTCGCCATCACGATCCAGCAGGATGATCTCTGGCTTCAGATCGTTGCCCTTGGGAGCAGTGCGCCAGTCAGAGACGATCTTCTGGGTCATGCCCGTTGCATCATCGGTCTCTTCCCGCACGGCGATGCCGCTAACCAGGTCCACGAACTTCACCGTACCCGCCTTTTCCGCGATGATCGGCAAGGTGTACGGGTCCCACTCAAAGAGCTTTTCACCCCGCGCGACCGATTGGCCATCGGTCACAAACACCTTCGAACCATAGGTGATTTTGTGGCTCGCGCGTTCCGTGCCGTTCTCGTCGATGACAGCAAGCTGCATGTTCCGGCCCATGACGACCTGCTCACCGCTTGCGTTGGTCAGCAGGTTGGCATTGCGGAACTCGATCTTCCCGTCCTGGCTGCTTTCCTGGAAGGATTGCTGGCCACCTTGGGCAACACCGCCGATGTGGAATGTCCGCATCGTCAGCTGCGTACCGGGTTCACCGATGGACTGCGCGGCGATGATGCCGACAGCCTCGCCAATGTTGACCTGAGTGCCTCGGGCCAAGTCACGACCGTAGCACGTGGCGCAGATCCCGTCATCGACCTCACAGGTCAGCGGCGACCGGATCTGGATGGTGGCAATGCCGGCATCTTCGATCATGTCGGCCTTGCGTTCATCGATCAGTTCGTTCCGGCTGACCAGCATTTCATCCGTGCCAGGGCGGAACACATCTTCGGCCGCAACACGGCCTAGAATGCGCTCACTCAGGGAAGAGACGACCTCGCCATCATTCACCGCAGCCCCGGCAGTGATCGATCGGTCGGTCCCGCAATCCTGGATCCGAACGATGCAATCCTGCGCCACGTCGACAAGACGACGGGTCAGATAACCGGAGTTCGCCGTCTTCAACGCCGTATCCGACAGACCCTTCCGGGAACCGTGGGTCGAGTTGAAGTATTCAAGAACGGTCAGGCCTTCCTTGAAGTTCGAGATGATCGGCGTCTCGATGATTTCGCCCGACGGCTTGGCCATCAGGCCGCGCATCCCGCCAAGCTGCTTCATCTGCGTGACCGAACCTCGGGCACCAGAGTGTGCCATGATGTAGACCGAGTTCGGTTCCATCTCGGCGCCGCTCTCGTTCTTACGCTTGGCCGAGATCGTGTCCATCATCGCGTCGGTGACTTTGTCGTTACATTTCGACCAGGCATCGACGACCTTGTTGTACTTCTCACCCTGGGTGATCAGACCGTCCATGTACTGCTGTTCGAAATCCTTCACCTGATCGCGGGTCTCATCGACAATGGGCCACTTGGTGTCTGGGATCACCATGTCGTCCTTGCCGAACGAGATGCCAGCCTTGAAGGCCTCCCGGAACCCGATCGTCATGATCTGGTCGCAGAAGATAACGCTCTCTTTCTGGCCGCAATAGCGATAGACCGTGTCGATCACCCGCTGCACGTCCTTCTTCCGCAGAAGCTGGTTGACCAGATCAAACGGCGCCTTGGCGTTCAGCGGCAAAAGTGACCCAAGGCGAACCCGGCCCGGTGTCGTCTCAAACCGTTTCGGAACTTCGTTGCCTTCTTCGTCGATCTGCGGGATCCGGCACTGGATCTTGGCATGCATATGGACTTCACCCGCATTCAGCGCGTGCTCCACCTCTTCGACACCACCGAAGATCATACCTTCGCCCGTCATCCCGTCGCGTTCCATCGAGATGTAGTACAGGCCCAGAATCATATCCTGCGACGGCACGATGATCGGCGCGCCGTTGGCCGGCGACAGAACGTTGTTCGTCGACATCATCAGAACGCGCGCTTCCAACTGCGCTTCCAGCGACAGCGGAACGTGCACAGCCATCTGGTCACCGTCAAAGTCGGCGTTGAAAGCCGAACAGACCAGTGGGTGCAACTGGATCGCCTTACCTTCGATCAGCACTGGCTCGAACGCCTGAATGCCCAAACGGTGCAACGTGGGCGCGCGGTTCAGCATCACGGGATGTTCGCGGATCACCTCATCGAGGATGTCCCAAACCTCCGGACGCTCTTTTTCCACCAGCTTTTTGGCCTGCTTGACCGTGGAACTCAGCCCCTTGGCCTCCAGCCGCGAATAGATGAACGGCTTGAACAGTTCGAGCGCCATCTTCTTCGGCAAACCACACTGGTGCAGCTTCAATTCCGGCCCGGTCACAATCACCGAACGGCCCGAAAAGTCGACCCGCTTTCCGAGAAGGTTCTGACGGAAACGACCCTGCTTACCCTTCAGCATATCGCTGAGCGACTTCAGCGGGCGCTTGTTGGCCCCGGTGATCACCCGACCGCGACGACCGTTGTCGAACAGCGCATCGACGGATTCCTGAAGCATCCGCTTTTCGTTCCGCACGATGATATCCGGCGCGCGCAGTTCGATCAGCCGCTTCAAGCGGTTGTTCCGGTTGATCACCCGGCGATAAAGGTCATTCAGATCCGACGTCGCAAACCGGCCACCATCCAACGGCACCAGCGGACGCAATTCAGGTGGGATCACCGGAACAACGGTCATGACCATCCATTCCGGGCGGTTGCCGGATTCCAGGAAGTTCTCGACGATCTTCAGCCGCTTGATGATCTTCTTGGGCTTCAGCTCACCGGTCGCGACCTTCAGTTCCTCGCGCAGAGTCTCTGCCTCGGATTCCAGATCGATCTGGCTCAGCATCTCACGGATCGCCTCGGCGCCGATATTGGCCGTGAACGCATCCATCCCGTACATGTCCTGGGCGTCCATATACTCTTCTTCGGACATAAGCTGCCCGTAGGTGAGGTCGGTCAGGCCCGGTTCGATCACTACATAGTTCTCGAAGTAAAGGATCCGTTCCAGGTCGCGCAGCGTCATATCGAGCATCAGGCCAATGCGGCTCGGCAGTGACTTCA
>JBCBGY010000259.1:0-5332 GCA_038526275.1 Pseudomonadota bacterium
TCTTCGGTGAATTTTGTGACCGCCCATGACGGGTTCACCCTGATGGACACGGTCAGCTACAACGAAAAACAAAACGCGGCCAATGGTGAAGACAATCGCGATGGCCACGATCACAACTGTTCCGACAATTGCGGCGTCGATGGTCCAACCCAAGACCCGGCGATCCTGGCATTGCGCGCCCAACGGCGGCGGAACATGCTGGCCACGCTGATGCTGAGCCAGGGCACACCGATGATCCTGGCAGGAGATGAGTTGGGCAATTCGCAAAGCGGCAACAACAATGCCTATTGCCAGGATAACGAGATCGGCTGGGTGAACTGGAACGAAGCGGATCCGGACTTTCTGGCTTTTGTCAGCCAGATCATCGCCTTTCGAAAGGCGACCCCTATCCTGCGACAGAAGCGGTTTCTCCATGCCCGCACCCGGATTGTGGATGGCATGCCCGATCTGTTCTGGCGTCGCGCCGATGGCGAGGCCATGACCGACGCCGATTGGGAACGGCCAGAACTCAAGTTCCTCGGAGTGGAAATGCGGATGGCTCGGGGAACGCCTGCTTATGAACGCCGGCTCGGCGCCATTTACATCATGTTCAACGCGGGCGACGCGACCATTGCCAAGCTGGTTGACGCCCTGCCCGGCCACCGCTGGCGACGTGTTATCGATACGGCGGGTCAAGCCGCGCCGCCGCAACCTGCGGGCAGCGCCTCTGTCGCGGCCAACAGCGTGGTTGCATTCGAGCTTTGCCCGATTGAAAAGGCCAATGCCGCGGAGATTGCCCGGCACGACAAAAAGGCGAAGGCATGACAGTGAATACCGTTCAGACCAGCCCGATTGAGGGGCAAAAACCCGGCACCAGCGGGTTGCGCAAGAAAACCCGTATCTTCATGCAGCCCGGCTATCTGGAAAACTATGTCCAGTCGATCTTTGACGGGATTGGCGGCATCGCTGGCCAGACGTTGGTTGTCGGCGGCGACGGGCGGTACTTTAACGACCAGGCCATCGGGACGATCTTGCGCATGGCAGCGGCCAATGGCGCAGCAAAGTGCATTGTCGGGCAAGGCGGGCTGCTGTCGACACCGGCGGCTTCGCACATGATCCGAAAGCGGGCTGCGGATGGCGGCCTGATCCTTTCGGCCAGTCACAATCCCGGCGGGCCGGATGAGGATTTCGGGCTCAAATATAACGGGCCGAATGGTGGCCCCGCGACGGAAGCCGTCACGGCCCGCATCTTTGAACGTACCACGGAGATTGACGCCTACCAGATCCTCAACGACGGATCAGTTGATCTGGGCAATCTGGGCGAAACGCAATTGGGCGAAATGGCAGTCGAGATCGTTGATCCGGTCGCCGACTATGCCGACTTGATGGCGAGCCTTTTTGACTTCGATGCCATTGCGGCCCTGTTCCAGGGTGGGTTCCGCATGGCCTTTGACGCGATGCATGCCGTGACGGGCCCCTATGCTCGTGAGATCTTGGAAAACCGGCTCGGCGCCCCGGTCGGCACCGTTTTGAATGGTACGCCGAGCCCGGATTTCGGCGGCGGCCATCCAGACCCGAACCCGGTTTGGGCCAAAGCTTTGATGGACATCATGTATGGGCCCGATGCGCCCGACTTTGGGGCCGCGTCAGACGGCGACGGCGACCGCAACATGATCGTCGGTCGGAACTGCTATGTCAGCCCGTCTGACAGTTTGGCTTTGCTGGCTGATCGGGCCGATCTGGCCCCAGGCTATGCCGACGGGTTGGCGGGAGTTGCCCGATCCATGCCCACATCCGCCGCAGCCGACCGCGTGGCCGAGGCAAAGGGCATCGCCTCCTATGAAACCCCGACGGGCTGGAAATTCTTCGGTAATTTGCTTGATGCGGGGCGGGTCACGCTCTGCGGCGAAGAAAGCGCAGGTACCGGCTCAAACCATGTTCGCGAGAAAGACGGCCTTTGGGCCGTGTTGCTGTGGCTCAATATCCTGGCCAAGACGGGTAAACCCGTGGGGGACCTGATGGCAGATCACTGGGCGCGCTACGGTCGCAACTACTATTCCCGGCATGATTACGAAGCGGTCGATAACGCCGTTGCGGCGGATCTGATGCAAAATCTTCGGGATCAGCTGGGGGATATGCCAAGCAAGCAAGTGGCTGGACTGACCGTAACGAACGCCGATGAATTTGCGTACCACGATCCGGTTGATGGTTCGACATCAACAGGTCAAGGGATCCGGATCTACTTTGAGGGCGGTGGTCGTGTCGTGTTCCGGCTGTCCGGTACCGGAACAGAAGGGGCAACCATTCGGGTCTATCTCGAACAGCTCGAAACGGATTTGGGTGCTCTGCATCACGATCCGCAGGAGGCCCTGGCGGCGATCATTCAGGCCGCAGACACATTGTCGGGACTGTCCGCCCGCACGGGACGTCATCAGCCAGACGTCATTACCTAGTGATTGGTCTATAGCGGCTTGAAACAACCTAACCTCTTGAAATCTTTGATTTCGGCAACGTTAGGTTTATTCAGGTTTCTTGCATGATGCCCTAGTAGGCGCCGGCTGAGTTCAACAGGCTTCGCGGGGTGCGGAAAAGTATCTTGAGATCCAGCCAAAGTGACCAGTTCTCAATGTAGAAAAGGTCGTGTTCCAGCCGGGCCTGAAGTTTCTCGGGCACGTCGATTTCACCACGGCAGCCGTTGATCTGGGCCCACCCCGTGATGCCCGGCGGAAGGCGGTGACGGGCGGAATAGCCGTTTACGATTTCCGCAAACCTTTGATTTTGGCTGGACTGCGCCTGAAGCGCATGAGGCCGCGGGCCCACCAAGGACAAGTCGCCGCGCAGGACGTTGAAGAGCTGGGGGAGTTCGTCGATGGACGTGCGTCGGATGATCCGGCCGACCCGGGTGACACGTGCGTCACCTTTGGTCACGACCTGTTTCGCCTCTGGGTCTGCAACCTCGTGATACATGGATCGAAACTTCAGGACCTCTATCACACGATCATTGTAGCCATGCCGTTGTTGCCGAAAAAGTATGGGCCCACGGCTCTCCGCACGAATGGAAAGGGCTGCTACCAGCATTAGGGGCCAAACGAGGGACAGAGCGATGAGAGCAAAGAAGATATCAAACAGACGTTTGATCAATCGACAGTCCGGGGTGAAGCTGCGGCTGATCTTTGCGAGTATTGGGGCCCGGTTAACAGTGCCAAAGGCGAAGTCTGTGCTGAAGGTCGAAATCCCAACCTCTACCGGCAGTATGCGGAATGCGTCCAGCAGCCACTTGATCCGAGCCTCCGCCGCCAGGGGCAATGCAATGATCACCAAACTGACCTCAGTCGCGCGTACAAAAGTAAGAAGGTCGTCATAGCCCCCAATCTTGGGCACGCCCAGCACCTGGATCGGTGATCTGTCATCCTCTCGATCATCGAAGATGCCGAAGACCTGGATATCGTTGGCGGGTCGTTCAGCAAGCCCACGGATCAGCCGAGCCGCTTCACTACCGCCGCCCGCAATCACCGCGCGGCGAGCAATAAGTCCGGTTTCGACGAACCAACGGACGGCAACCGGAAACGCCAATCGGGTGGGCACAAGGACGGTCGCGAGGGACAGGAACGCTGCAAAGATGACAATGGTTGTCGGGCCTGGCAAGAGCACAGCCAGAACGAGAACCGGCACTGCCAGGCAAAGGAGCGACCTCATCAGGTAAAGGGTCCTGTCTGCCATCACCTTGCTGGCATACCCGTCCGACAGGACCATGCTGCAAACATACACCCCGCTGCTGATGAGCCCCCATACGGCGGCCTGCAGGGGATTGAACTGGCCGACCGGCACGGCCGCATATTGCAGAAACCAGAACGCCACCGCAAACACGGGAAGCTCAACGCAAACGGCGACGCAGACCAGCCAGAACGGTTCCAAGGCGCCGCGTTGCAGTCGGCGGGCCACGGTCCGCGCGGCTTCGTTCAGTGTGCTTATGTCCGGCTCTACAAATCCCAAACCGATTGCCCCCAATCTATCCGGAGGCAGGGTTAGTTGGTAAATCCGAAAGCCAAGTAAACGTCAGCGCGCTTTTGCGACGAAGAACGTGGCCGCGCGGGGCCTTGGTTTCCAACTGTGCACAATGTCGAACCCGGCGGTTTCTATCGAAGTGCGGAGTTCTTCTGTGCTGAACACGCGGACCGTGGGAAAGAGCCCCAGCGCCTTGCCCACCGGAGCGATGAACCTGAACAGCTTTAGATCGTCCCCCATGCACATCGTGCTGCTGACAAACAGGTCGCCCGGCTGCAGCAGGCTGCGGATCTTGGCCAGTGCGATATCACGATCCGGGACCAAATGGAGAAGGCTCATCGCCAGGACAGCATCATATCGCTGAGACCCTGGCACAAAAGCGTGCAGTTCGCCGACGCAATATCGCACATTCGCGATCTCTGCTTCTTGCCTTTTACGTTCGGCCAGTTCGATCATGCGAGGTGAAATATCAACGGCATGCACCTCGCTGACATGTTTGGCGTGGTGGAGGGCCGTTCCGCCTGTGCCGCACCCCAGTTCAAGGAGCCGCATGTTGGGTCGAAGGAATTCTGCGGTCTTTTCGAGCTTTCTGCGATAGGCCTCTACGTCAGCGATCGGTCGTTTGGCATAGCGGTCCGCGATCTTGTCCCAGAACCTGCCGTCGGGTCTAAGTGTCATTTCCATTTGTTGCTCCAATCTGGGGATCACGCGATCCGCTAGGTCGATTGCAGCAGGATCTACGTCAACAAACTGCTATGCAAAATTGCCAAAATCTTTGGTTTTGGTATACGTAAATGATGGAGTGGAAAGGTGCTGCCTTCGATTGGAACCAAGCGCGAGCATTTCTTGTCACCGCGGAGGAAGGTTCGCTGTCTGCGGCTGCGCGGGCGCTGGGACTGACTCAACCCACGCTCAGCCGTCAGGTGGCCGGGATAGAGGAGACGCTTGGCGTTACCCTGTTTGAGCGGAGTTCGCGCGCACTGATGCTGACGCAGGCCGGAACCGAACTGTTAGAACACTTTCGAACGATGGGAGACGCGGCCAACCGGATCTCGATCGCCGCGACCGGGCAATCCCAATCGATCACCGGACATGTCGCGATCTCTGCCACAAACCTTTTGGCGACGCGGTACTTGCCGCCCATCCTGCGGGACATACGAGAAGCCGCTCCGCAATTGGAAATCGAGATCGTCACGTCCAATCAGTTGAGCGATCTGCGGCGGCGAGAGGCCGACATAGCCGTGCGACATGCCCGGCCCCAGGATGACAATCTGTTTGCCAAACGCCTGCCCGACCGAACGGCAACGCTCTATGCATCCGCCAGTTACCTGAAATCCGCTGGCAATCC
>JBCBGY010000260.1:0-2079 GCA_038526275.1 Pseudomonadota bacterium
TCCCATCGATTGTGCAGGGCGGCAAAGGCTTCTATAGGGGCGGCACTTAACGCTCAATCAAGGAATGGAGCCATGCACGATATCCGCGCGATCCGCGAAAACCCAGAGGCATTTGAGGCGGGGCTGACCCGTCGGTCTTCGGAGTTCGCTGGCATCTCGTCGCGGATTCTGGAGCTCGACAGTTCCCGCCGCGCCAAGATTGCCGCCGCCGAGACGGCCCAGGCCGAGGCCAACAAGGCCGCCAAGGAAGTGGGCGCGGCCAAGGGGCGCGGCGATGAGGCCGAGTTTGAACGGCTGCGCGGGCTTGTGGCCGAGAAGAAAGCCGAGATCGCCAGCCTGAATGACGAGGCCAAGGCTGAAGATGCCCGCCTGACCGAGATGTTGATGGGCCTGCCGAACATCGTCCACGATGACACGCCCGTCGGCGCCGATGAAGACGACAATGTCGAGATCCATCGGGCCGGGAGCCCCCGGAATTTCTCGTTCGAGCCGAAGGAGCATTACGAGATTCCCGCCGCCAAGGCCGGGCTGGATTTCGAGACGGCGGCCAAGCTTTCGGGCTCTCGCTTCGTTGTCCTCAAAGGCGAAATTGCCAGGCTGCACAGGGCCTTGGCGCAGTTCATGCTCGACCTGCACATCACCCAGCACGGTTTGACAGAGGTCAATGCGCCGGTGCTGGTGCGCGAGGAAATGATGTACGGCACCGGGCAGTTGCCCAAGTTCGGTGAGGACAGCTACCAAACGACCAATGGTTGGTGGCTGATCCCGACGTCTGAGGTGACGCTGACCAACACGGTCTATGACATGATCCTCGACGAAAGTGATCTGCCCCGGCGGATGACTGCGCATTCGCTGTGCTTCCGGTCTGAGGCCGGGTCCGCCGGGCGTGACACGGCGGGTATGCTGCGCCAGCATCAGTTCGAGAAAGTCGAGATGGTGTCTATCGCGCATCCCGACCATTCGATGGCCGAACATCAACGCATGACCGAATGTGCCCAGAGCGTTCTGGAGGCCCTGGAGTTGCCCTACCGTACAGTGGTTCTGTGCACCGGCGATATCGGGTTTGGCATGCTAAAGACCCACGATCTGGAAGTCTGGCTGCCGGGGCAGAACACCTTCCGCGAAATCAGTTCGGTCTCGGTCGCGGGGGATTTCCAGGCCCGCCGGATGAATGCGCGGTTCCGCCCGGCGGGCGGCGGCAAGCCGGAATTCGTTCATACGCTCAATGGTTCGGGCCTCGCTATAGGCCGGTCTTTGATCGCGGTGCTGGAAAACGGCCAGGAGGAAGACGGCTCGGTTACCCTGCCGAAGGCCTTGCATCCTTATCTGGGCGGTAAGGGGCGGTTATCCCCAGACGGACAGCTTTGCTGATGATCCGCCGCTTGGTGGACAGATAGAGAAACCGCGACCCAAAATTTTGAGCGGGTCGCGGTGTTTTGAGCAAAGGAACAGATTGAGCATGTAGTTGGCAGAACAACGCCAGATCTTTGCGACAGAAGAATATTGGATCCTGAAGAATGCGGCTGCGTCAATTAAAGTTTCCGATCGTACGTATATCCGACAACGGCCTTTTGGGAGGTGTGGATGCTGGTTTGGGTGGGCCGTCAAATTTCAACGTTAATAACCCTTCCTACTATGAGGATCTGGGCTATCATGTTACCACGATTGTTGATTGCACTGGTGCAGAATTTAAGGTTGAAAACGTAGAGTTTCATGAGATAAGGCTGTTTCAGTTGGTAGTGGCCTGGTTCATATTGAGTCAAACCAAAAATTTGGCTAATGTTGATATGATCTTGTCTCAAACATACCAATGGACGGTTGAAGAATTCCAGAATCACTACAAAGAACTAGTTTTGAATAATCGAGATTGGTGGCGGAATTGGTCTCAGAATGAGATCGAAAACCTATTCGATGGCTGCGATGATTTTAAGAGTACGATTAATGATGTCGGGGTCCTCCTTGACGAGCGTGCAAAATTCCCGAAGCCACCACCGGGTTTTCTGATTGATCTTCGAAAACAGAAATGAGTGCCGCTGGCGGTGGAACAGTTCGACCAATCGTTTCAGGATTCGAGATTGT
>JBCBGY010000260.1:2179-5294 GCA_038526275.1 Pseudomonadota bacterium
TGAGTGCCGCTGGCGGTGGAACAGTTCGACCAATCGTTTCAGGATTCGAGATTGTCCGGCACATGAGCTTCCCGAGGCCGATAGTCACCCATCCAATCCGACGCACCCGTCGTCCAGATCTTCACTGACCAGACGCAAAGTCTTTGGGTTGTAAGGTGTCGCATCGGCTTTGGTTTGACACCACCGTGCCTGGGCGGGGTCGCTTATTTGGGCGACGTCCACGGGGCCAGAACGGGGGGCTCTGCGCATCAATGTTGCGACAAGGTTTGCGGAGTTCACTCTGGCTGACAGGCGACCCAGCGCATTGGCCGGAGCCAATCGCGCTTCAAAGTCCGCCTCTTTCAGCGACAATCCCAGGGTTCGACCACCCTCGACAACCCATGCAAACGGGAAGCTCGACAGATCATCATCAGGACCACCACCGCCCATCACACTATGGTCGCCCGGAAACCATTTTTCCTGATAATGGGATGTCTCTGTCTGCGGCCCTTTGTTTAGAAGGGCGAGATTCTCCCACAATGTCGGCTCAAAACTTCGCCGGTTTTCATCGATACTGACTGCGTGACGACCAGCCTTGACGCTCGTCGACAGAACCGTGTCATAGAACAATGTCGAACGATTGAAGATCGATGCCAACAGGCCGAGATGCGCCGGCACGCCCAAGGCGCCGACTGTATCCCAAAGGCCCAAATATGCGACCTCGAAAAGATGTGCGGCGCCGTGACCCTCGCGCTTGCGCCAAGCAACTTCCCGGGCGCTTGTGGCGACCTTCGGAGAAAATTCGAGCCGTTTTGGATAGCTGGCCGGATTGCGCGGGTGCGAGGCAAGGTCTCGGCTTCGGTAAAAGTCCATGGCCCGGTCGAGCCGCTTGTCCAGATCGGCAGGTTCCATCACGCCGACCGAGCGGATCATACCCACCAGCGATCGCGCTGTGTAGGCGCCTCGCGAATAGCCGAAGATGAAAACTTCGTCGCCAATCTCGTACTGGCGGACCAAGTCTGCATAGGCGTCGCGAACATTCTGCTTCAATCCGACGCCAAAGGCCCCGCCAAGGGCCTGATCCCACCATCTGCCCAATGGCGTTGTTTTCCCGCGACCGGTTCCGACGCCCGGCAAGTACCGGACGACTTGCGCAACACCGTCGCTCCCCTGTTTGGGGATTAACTCGCTTAACTGCGCCACGTGGGTCGGGAACGGCGCGGTCGCCACATTCCAGGTTCCGTCACACAATATCACAATGCGCTTCATCCGAACTCTCCATCTCCCATAATCAGAAAGTGCGTATGTCTGTCCCAAATCGTCAATGGCCGCGCTCGCCGTTCGACCAACTGGCCCTTTCTTATTGGCGGAAATATCCCCGCCCGAGGCAAGAAAGGTCGGACTGTCGGTCGAAAACCTAAAGCCGCCGTGAACCAAAACCACCCGCCCCAGACACCTAAAGACAGCGATACGACGGGAAGGTGCCCGGTATGAACGACAAAGAAAAAGCGCTGGAAGGTTACTTGGTCGCGGCTGCGAAGCTAGGCGACCGGCGGGCTATGGCCGATCTTGTCGCTCTTCGCGGAGCGGGTCTGCAGGCCCACGCTGGGCGGTTGCTGGATGATCCGGACGCGGCGCAAGACGTGATGCAAGACGCCTGGATCGATATTTTTCGAGGGCTTGGCCAGCTTCAGGATGTTCGGGCCTTCCGCGCCTGGGCCTATCGGATCGTGTCGCGGCGGTGCGCCCGCGTGATCAACGGGCGGCAAAAAGCCAGGGCGGCGGCCAAAGTTCTGACCCAAGAGGCAGATCCCACGATCCCCTCGGAAGCGTGCGATGAGGCGTTGCTGGTGCGCAAGGCGCTGGCACATCTCTCGCCGGAGCACCGCGCGACGATTGCGCTTTTCTACCTCCAGGACATGGGGGTCGGCGAGGTCGCCGTGGCTCTCGATATCCCGGTTGGAACCGTCAAATCCCGCCTGTCCCACGCGCGACGAAAACTAAAAACTCTCTTGGAAGGAGACCACAATGACTAACTCTCAAAACAGCAAACTTGACCAGATGATTGCATCAGCCCTGTCAGACAGGGACCAGGAAGTCTTGGCGGAAACGCGGGAACTTGGCTATTTCGCCCTTGGTCTCAGCCAGTTTGGCGGGCCGCTTGGCTGGGTCACTTGGATCATCATGATCCTGCAAGCGACGATGTTCCTGGCTGGGCTCTATTGCGGGGTTCAGTTCTTTGCCGCGACAGAAATCGTCCCCGCGCTGAAATGGGGGCTGTCAGCCGCAGTCTTGGTCCTGATGGCGCTGCAAATCAAGCTCAGTCTTGCCCCGCAAATGCAGGCCGATCGGATCATCCGCGAGATTAAACGGGTTGAGTTGCTGGTTGTGAGCCAAGCGAAGTGAGCCGCTTGACCGGGGTCCCGATTGAGCTTTCGCGTTCCGTTCCCGGGCCACTATTGGTCTTTACCTTACGTCGCTGGAGGGCTTTAACCTGCCCCAGAAAGATTTAGGAGACCCGATAGATGGCCACATTGACCCTTGCCAGATGCCGCAAAATTCTACGCGCCGCGGAAAACAAAGCTCGCGAATTGGACCTCAAGCCGATTTCCGTTGTCGTTCTCGATGGTGGTGGCAATGTCATGGCCTTCGAGCGGGCCGATGGGGCAAGCCCGGGGCGTTTCGAGATCGCCCGTGGCAAGGCTTATGGAGCCGTAATGCTCGGTATGGGCGGTCAGGCACAGATGGCGCGGGCCGAGTCTCAGGCCTATTTCATGGCGGCCGTCAATGGCGCCTTTGGTGGGAAAACCGTTCCGGTGCCAGGGGGCGTGTTGATCCGAGATGGTCGAAACCAGGTAATCGGGGCCGTTGGCGTCACCGGCGACACGTCAGACAATGACGCGCTTTGCGCGATCGCAGCGATTGAAGCTGCAGGCTACACTGCCGAGGCCTGAACCCCGCGCACGATCTAAGGATTTTGCCTTCGGCGGGGATATTTTTGCCAATAAGAAAGGGCTTTGCGTTATCTTGGCACCGGTCTTAGTGCAACCCTGGTGAAAGTCTGGGCGGTCGGGCATGATCAGGAAGGCCCGATTACAAATTTTTGGGAAAGTCGGGCGAGAATTGTCGACCTTTC
>JBCBGY010000261.1:0-5272 GCA_038526275.1 Pseudomonadota bacterium
GGTGTCAATCGGCATCCAAACGTGACCCCATATCGGCGCCTAATTCTGACCCCCTTGGTGATGAGCTGGCCCGACGCTGCGTAGCCCTTACATAGCGCAGCTGCGGCGGGCCAGCGGGGGTGCCGATATTTGCTACGCTCTATTTTTGAAGCGCCAGCTTTCGTTACCTGTTTCGACGATTTCACAATGGTGAGTGAGGCGGTCGAGGAGTGCTGTCGTCATTTTGGCATCGCCGAAGACGCTTGGCCATTCGCCGAAGGCCAGATTGGTTGTGACAATGATGGAAGTGCGTTCGTAGAGCTTGCTGATGAGGTGGAACAGGAGCTGGCCACCGGTTTGTGCGAAGGGCAGATAGCCGAGTTCATCCAAGATCAGGAAGTCGAGGCGGGATATCAGATCGGCCGTCCGGCCCTGACGTTCTGCGCGGGCTTCAGCATCGAGCTTGTTCACCAGATCGACCACATTGAAGAACCTGCCACGCCGCCCTTCTCTGATGCAGGCGCGGGCAATGCTGACGGCGAGGTGGGTTTTGCCGGTTCCGGTTCCGCCGATCAAAACCAGGTTGCGTTGATGATCAAGGAAGTCACCAGTTGCAAGATCGCGGATCAGGGTCTCATTGACGTCGGCCGCTTCGAAGTCGAACTCGTTGATCTCTTTGGCCAAGGGCAGCTTGGCGATGGTCATCTGGTATTTGACCGAACGGGCCTGCTTCTCGGTGATCTCAGCATGGAGCAGATCGCCGATTATTTGTTGCGGCTCATGTTGGCGTTTGACGGCTGTCGTGATGATCTCGTCGTACGCTGTTCGCATCCCGTAGAGTTTGAGCTGGCCCATTGCATCCAGGACTTGCGTGCGTTCCATTCTGTGGTCTCCTCAGGCTGTCATACCGGTCGCAATTGGCTTCAGGTTCGCAAGCCAGCTTCAGCGCGTCCGGGGTGCTGATTGTCAGGGGTGGCGGCGGTTCGCGGCGGCGCGCCAGGATGTTCAGAATGACGCTGGCAGAATGTACGTTGTGAGACAGCGCTTCTGCACATGCCGCTTCAACGGCGTCCAACCCGTCGGTCGGGATGACCCCAAGGATATCGACCATTTGACGGTCACCACGGGGCTGGCGTTCGAGCTTTTTGCGCACACGCCTTATAGCAACGGGCAGTTCCCATTCCTTAAACGGTGCGCCGTTGCGCAATGCGCCCGGTTTGCGCGCGAGGACAGGCAAATAGTGCAAAGGATCATAGATCGTTTTACCGCGACTGAAGGCGCGTTCATGCTGGCCAACGATCTTGCCATCCTGCCAGCATTCCAGCCGATCTGCATAGGCGCGTATCTCGACCGGGCGGCCAACTGTGCGGGCATCGACGGAGTAACGATTGTTATCGAACCTGACCAAACAAGTCTTGGATACCGATGCTGGGACCGCGTGGAATCCATCAAAAGGGCCGACATATGGGACCAAGCTGGAGCGCTCTTCTTCGAACACTTCCCAGATGGTTCTGTCGCGCATCTCCGGGTGTTTGTTCGCCTTGGCGTAGGCAATGCAACGGTCTTCGAGCCATGCGTTCAACTCGGCATAGGATTTGAACTTTGGGCGCGGGACGAAGAACCGGCGGCGGATCACGCCCACCTGGTTCTCAACTTGGCCCTTCTCCCAACCCGAAGCTGGTGTGCAGGCGACTGGTTCCACCAGATAATGGCCACACATCTGCTGGAACCGTCGATTGTAGGCCCGGTCTTTGCCGACGAAGATCGTATCTACCGCCGTCTTCATATTGTCATAGATACCGCGCGCGCAGGCCCCACCGAAGAAGGCGAATGCCTTGTCATGGGCGTCGAAGACCATCTCCTGGGTCTCGCGTGGATAAGCCCGAACGAACGGCATCCGGCTGTGGCTAAGGCGCACATGCGCGACCTTTACGGTCATCGTCACACCGTCAATCAGAGCAACTTCATGGCTCCAGTCGAACTGATAGGCCTCGCCAGGATCAAAGCTCAACGGAACGTAGGCGGCGGCTGAAGCTTCCTGGACCTCACGAGACCAATTGGCCGCGTACCGGCGCACAGCGTCATAGCTGCCATCATAGCCCAGATTGCGCAGCTCTTCATAAACCCGAACCAGGGTCAGTCGCTCGCGCTTCGGCTTGCCAGCATTGCCCTCAAGCAGGCTATCAAGCTGATCTTTCCAGGGATCGATCTTCGGGCGCGGCTGAACAGATCGGTCATAGCTGAACTCTGTGTCCCCGGATCGCACAACCTTGCGCACTGTGTTCCGTGATATTCGAAAGTCTCGGCAAATCTGCTTGATAGACTTCCCTTCAACGAAAAATGCGCGCCTGATCTTCGCAATCGTCTCCACAACCAACATCCCCAATCTGCTCCCCAATATCTCTTGGGAAGCATCTGAACAGAATTGTCAGGGGGGTCACTTTTGGACGCCGATCACCCCTCAACAGGGGTCAATTTTGCATGCCGTTTCACAACTAAGATCCCAAGTGACCGGATGGCCCGGAATCCGTGACCGGATCAAATCGGAATCACTGACCGGATGTTATCGGAATGCCTGACCGGATAGCCCCGGTGCGCGCACATTCGTTGTCCACAATTCGTCGATGCTGCATCCTTTCGCACGTGCGGCGACACTTTTGCTACAGCATCACCCAAATCACAGAAGCGGACATGTTCAGCTGGTTTTGACCGATCGATCCAAAGCGCCGTTTCGCTGGATGGCGTTCGGAAAGGGGACATACAGACGAAGCGGCAAGCCACTATAGCTATGGTCAGGCCCTTTTTTTCCGCAGTGCGAACGTCGTGACGCGGGTCAATTTCGTGCTTTGAAATCGAAGTGGATCGCGACTTGGCTTTGGGCAACGCTGGCAGGTGTCGCATCGCCGATGTTCCAGGCGAACCGGTCAAGGTGTCCGCTTCCCTGTACCTGCACCAATTCCCCTGAGGGCGTCAGGTTGAAGGCCAAGGCCAGTGTCGCTTCAACGCCTTTCAGAGACAGCGTCCCGTGGGCGGCGTAGCCGTCGTCTGTGGCAAGAATGCTGTCTGAACTGAACATCGCCACCGGATGCTGTTTCGCATCGAACCACTGTGGGCCAACGAGGTCCGGTTTGAGTGACGCCCGGCTTAAATCAACCGAGAGAAGGTCGACTGCAATCTCGATGGACGCCCCGCTCAAGTCATCAAAATCGATGTCTATGGCCGCTGTCCAGTCGGGAAAACGCCCTTCAAGACGCATCATGTCGTCGCCGTTTGGCACCTCTGTCAGCACAGAAAATGTGAGGTTTTTTCCGTGTTCAACGACAGTCCATTCTTCCGAAAGCGTGACCTGAGGCCAAAACAATATCAGCAACCAGACAAGGCGGGCGCATATGCGCCACATCGCGTTAATGGTTATGGCCTGCGTGCCCGTGTTGCGTCGCCCCTTCGGGCTCGACTTGCGCCATCATGACAACTTCGCCGGCATCAAAAATAATGTGGATCTCAAAGTCGTCGCCCTCATGCAGGTGTTTTGTCACATCCGTCATCCGAAAAGCGACAGCGTTCGGGGCAAGTATCAGTTCCGCACCAGAGGCGATGAGTAGCATGGGCAGCGGCGCGTAGCTTGCGACACCATCTTTCGACTGAAAGCCGACGAGCTCCACAGCACCGGCGATCTCCGCCTCGGCGCCCAGAAGCGTGATGGGCGCATCGCCTTCATTGTCGATCTCGACATAGACGAAGACCTCTGACCCTTCCGTTTCGGCAGCCCAGGCATGAAGAAGTGTGACGTCACCTAAAGTCGCTTTGTGTTCGCTGTCTGCAAGCTCTTCACTGCCGTGATCATCATGGTCGTCGTGCCCATGATCTTGTTCATTCGCAACAGCAGCAAAGGCAAAGAGGCTGAGAAGAGCGGCAATAAGAAAACGCATTCTAGTAGTCCCTAGGATCTGAGGTCATCGAGCAACGAACGTCGGCTGGCACGATAGGCGGGATACAATGACAGAAGTGCGACAGCGCTGACGAAGCCAGCAACCAAATGCATTTCGGGCCACGCGAGGCGTGCTTGCACAAGGATGTCCGTCAGGGCGGTGATCACCATCGAGAGGACCGCCGTGGCAATGACTCCAAAGATCATGCCCAGCACGGCGCCAAGGCAGATCAGGACGGTTGCGAACGTCCATGTCACGGCGAACACAAAGCGGCGTGGTGCGCCGAGTGCACGCAAAAGTGCCATGCGCCGGGCCAAAATGCGAGACAGCATCGATAGTCCCGCCAGTACGGCGACCGCGACCAGCACCTGCGTCGCCACGGCGAGCACCGACATGACTTGCCGGATATCCCCCATCAGCGCATGCAGCTGCGCCAGCACGTTTCCGGGAAAAAACGCCATTGTCTGGGCCGTGTTGAATTCCGATTGCAGCGAGTAATTCGCCCAGAGTCGTTCCGCGCGCACCAAAACGGCGGGCGTTCCGGCAAACTGGCTTGGGTCAAACGGACCGCCAAGGGTGCCATCCCAGTCTGGCCCATGGCCCGTCGGCATCCCGTGGATATCCCATACGCTTTCGACCGCAACAAGGATCGCATTATCCCAAGGGGACCCCGTGCGGTTCATCTTTCCCACGATGGTGTAGGGATGCCTATGTTCGCTGAAATCATCGCTGCCGTCACCATGCACCGGCTCGACCACGTCACTCACTTGAAGCGGCGTATTGGCCCCGGCCACAGCCTCTTCCATCGTTTCAAACACGCGCCCTGCGCGCAGACCTTCGGACAAGTGGTCGACAAAGGGTGGCGTGGTCCCGACAACCGGCACGCCTTCCCAACTGTCGCCAAATGCCAAGGGGGCGGCGAGATCGACCAGTTCGTGGCTTTCGATCTTTGCGTAGGTCGCGCCATCGATCAGCGGCAAGGCAGTGGGCTGCAAATAGACCGCCGCCAGCATCGCCGTGATCTCGCTCCCCGGGGCGGCAATGATCAGATCGAACTTGTCGGCGGCCCGCGCCGTGCCCTCGCGCAGGCCACGTTCCTGCGCGATCAATCCGACGCTGATCCCGACCGATGCCGCGATCAGCAGGACAAAGGTGGTGCTGATGGCCATGTGTTTGCGCAAAAGACCGGCGATCAGCGGCCAGACACGGTAGCCAGACAAGCAAATAGTGCCTGTGGCGGCAAGCGGCACTAGTAATCCCAGAAAAAACAGCGTGTCTTGGATAACGATAGGCAGGGCGCACCAAAATGTCTCAAACATGGTCAATCACGCGCCCATCTTCGATCGTCAAGACGCGATCACAGG
>JBCBGY010000262.1:0-5269 GCA_038526275.1 Pseudomonadota bacterium
GAAATGTGAAGCGCATCCGCCCCCATCGTTTCGCACCATTGAGCCACCTGAAGCGTATCGGCCAGCGTGTTGCCCTTAGCTTCCCAGGGTAGAACATGGTTGTGGTCCGTGGCCGACAGCTTGACCTGAAGGTGATAGTCGGGGCCCACTTTGGCGCGAATGGCTTGGATCACCTCCAGCAGAAACCGCGCCCGGTTGCGCAGCGACCCACCATAGCGATCCGTCCGGTCATTGATGGCCGATGACAGGAACTGGGTAAAAAGATAGCCGTTTGCCGCGTGCAGTTCGACCCCGTCGAGCCCGGCCTCCTTGGCCCGCCAGGCGGCTTTTGCAAAGTCGCGGACCATCTGTTCGACCTCTGCCGTTCCCATGGCCTTGGTCAGAAAGCCATGGAGCGGCTCTGCCACTGATGTGGGGGACGGCGTCAACCGCTGCTGATTGTGCACGCCGGGCAGATCCATCTGTCGGCCCGAATGGCTGAGCTGCAGGATGTATTTCGCACCATGGGCGCGCACCGCTTCACCCAGCTTGGCCCAGAGGGGAATGAAATCGTCGCGATGTATGGTGGCATAGCCCGCAATGATCCGCCCATCCATCCGCACCGGAACATAAGACGAAATGATCGCCCCAACGCCACCGGCTGCGAACTTGCATTCCCAGTTGATCCGCGTCTGCGTCAGAGAGCCATCTTCATTGTCGAACCGGCCAGAGATGTTGGACCGAAAGATCCGGTTCTTCACCGTCAAATTGCGGAAATGGATCGGCTCAAAGATTGGGTCTGTCTTGGCGGCCATCACGCTTGCTCCTGCGCCGCGCGCCAGATCCGTTCCGTCAATGCGGGCACAAAGTCATGGGCCGGGCATCCGCTCCATGCGTCTGTCAGGAAAGCCAAACGACGATCCAGGGTTTTGGTGGCGGCTTTGCGGGTGGAAAGCAGAACGAACGTGCTTTTGCGCACTCCGCCAGCAACCGTTTCTGCCGAAATAACGCCACTTCGTGCCACTCTCTCGGGCGCGAGGATGGACTTGGCCAAGGCCTCTTCTGTGCCCGTCGATTTGTCGAGCCGTCGCAATCGTTCCAGGGTCAGTACAAAATTATGGACGGCAACGCCAATCGCATGCACCCCGTTTCGGTCGCCCTTCATAACCTGGCTGAGAGTGGCTTGCGCTGCTGTCCGCTGGCCCGTGATGGCCTCCCACATCGAGATCGGCGTAGGCGCTCCCGCAGCCCTGCCAATAACCTGTGCTGCATTCCAACTGCTGTCGGTCGCGACGAAACCTGGAACGAAGACCTTGCCAAAAAGGGTCTGCGCCAAAGGCCCCGCCCGACCTGGCTTGCCTGAAACATAGGCCGCTGCCTTTGCCACGGGTTCTTCCAACCGCTCCGCCAAATCGGGATCGGCAAGTTGGGCGAACAGATCCTTCCGGAGCTTTTCGCGCTCCGCACTATCGCGCGGCATCGCACTGGGCAGCGGGCCATCCGGGCTCCGCAAGGTTCGGGCCAAACGCGTTCGCAACAACCGCACGGCGAGCGGGCCGCCCTCCGCCACGCGATCCAACGCCGGATGCTCTGACAGCCGCCGGATCTCCTCCGGCTCCTCCACCGTCAGGACATCGACCAGACCTGGAATACGCATGGCGCTCATGGTTCGGCTCGCGTCCAAGGGAAGAAGGGATTGCGCGCATCCGCCATCGCCACGGCCAGTGCCGGACAATGCCGTGCCACAACGCTGCGGTAGGTATTTTCCTGCACCCATTGGAACCCAGCCTCGGTGTAGATCTCGGGCCGGAAGTCATCGGTGAAGAACCTGTCAGATTTCAACCGTCGGGACGCCATCAGAATGAAGATCCGAAATGCCGTGTCCGAGAAGCCGAAACGCGGGGGTTGTCCCCACTCGGACTGGCTTTCGGCAAGACAGCCCACCAGCAGGTCGACCTTGCTGACCTTGCCGTAAACCTCTTTCAGTTCTTTCTGCCATTCCTTGTTAGAGGTGATATCGGCGAACGTTTCGGGCACCCGCATTCCGGTTTGGCGACGGAACTCGGCAAAGCGCGGCACGCCGCGTTCCCGGTCGCGCAGAATGTCGATGCTGGCCAGATCGACCATTCGCCCATTCTCTTTCGTCAGCCTGCGCAACCCTTCGGGATAGTTGTGGAGCGTCAGCGCACCCGGATTTTCTGTCGAAAGCGAATAAAGCGCGTCCTCAAAGGACATTTGACGGTAAAGATGCTGGGGCTGACCGTGGCTAACCCCGGCCAGATCGGTTTCCAGGATCGGGCTATCATCATCCGCACTGCGGAAATTGTAACGGTCAGGCATCAAAGAATGCAGCCGGTACACCGCTGTGAACTCTTCCGTCATCGCGTAAGGCGCACCATGGTGGTCCTGCGGAGATCCGGGAATGCCGTTGATCACTTCGCTGTCCGAAATGCGGCCAAAGGCGTTGTAGCTTCTCTCGCCCATCAGGCCCCAATAGTTGCCGCGCATGGCCATGCGACCTTCGGGACTGTCCATCAGGGCCGGCGTCCATTCCACCGTATGGATCTTGGCCAGCAGGGCCGAAACGACGAGCCGCGCCTTGTCAAACAGCCACGCGCCGTCCTGGTTGGGATGGTCGATCTTCAGCCGGTCCACCACAGCATTATGCTCTCGCACGAACAAGGTATGGAGCACCGAAAGGCCGATCCACCAATTGCCGTTAACGCCCGCCAACTCTAACGCCACGTCGCCCGAGCCGGTGTCCAGCGGCAGCAACCCGCGCTCGTCCAAGGGAAGTTTGCCATCGTGGCCACCCGCACGCACTTCGGCGAGACGTTCTGCTGTTGAGCCGTAGATCTGGCTCGCATCCCACCAATGAGTTTCGACGTTCTTGTATGCCGTGGGCCGCCCTTCTTCGTTGGCTGCCTTTTCCGCCGGAGTGGTCGGCATCACCGTCATCGGGTTCTCGGGCCAATCGTCGCCTTCCGGCAAAGGCACTTCGTGTGGATCCGTTTTCTGGTTCTTTCCGTGGCTCAGCCAATCGTGGACCATGAATTGGATCCACGCGGCCGCGACAACATTCAGGTGCGGCACCGGCACGAAATTGTCGCCCCGCGCCAAAAGCTTGTTCGATACAACACGCGGAGAAGGCTCCATCAACTCCGGCAGCGTCTCCCCGAAGGATGCCTTCAGCGCCGAGTTTCGTCCAAACCGCGCGCCAGCCATGCCCATCCATGGCTTGCCCATGTCGTTATAGCTGCCATCAACTGTGCGAGCGCCGACAATGTCACCAGAGGGCTTCGGTGCCGCGGGAGGCTCCACTTCCGTGTCAATCAGATTGTTCGCACGCAGATTTTCGCGATGCCCAAGGATAAGCGCCAAGGCAGGCACAAAAGGCCACCTAAACCAAACGCGCGAGGGTTCTGTAATGCGCGCGAACGTCCCTAAAATCCCCATGGCAAATTCCCTTTCAAAGACGGATTACCAGTTCCATGCTGCCTTAAATCGGTCTGCTGGTTGCTTTCGCTGACCGGCTGTTCCAGCCTTTTGGGCCGTCTCTGCAGAAAAACCGTTTTTCCGCTATCACCGGGCACAGCAAAAAAGCCATGCCGGACGACGGGTCCGATGCCCTGCCTGTCCCGAGGGTTTCTCGGATCGGCCAAAGGAGTGCTAGAAGCTGCATTGTGGCTTCTTTTCGGGGGCGGGAAGTCCCTCTTTTCGTCACAAACGACAAATCGTCCTGTCACAATGATCTCCAGCCCCAAAAACTGGGCGCGTCGTCAAATTAAAAGCATTTCAAACGTCGGCAGTGTCGCGCATCACGCAACAATAGTCAAAGGGAGTCTAGCTTTTTGACGGAAGATGTATGCTTTGACATGCCAAGCCGGATGCAAGTCAAGTGCTGAGAACGATCAGCAAGCCATTTATTCATAAGGAAATTTTAGCTCGGGTGAGCCTCAAGAAAAACCTTTAGCTCACCCTGCCCCCAGAAAGGACCCAAGACAACAAATGGGGCCACTCGCTTCAACGACAAACGTGCTGTTCCCTAGGGATCTCGGGGCGTTAGCGGACGGAACGCACCAGTTTGCCTGTTTTTGCCTTGGGATTCGACGCCTATCCCGTCCAAAGAACCGTGTCAGGATGAAACTGAGACCAAGCGAACCAGAAGGCTTGGTGGCTACCGACATCTGCACCGTTTTGATCCACCGCTTTGATACCGCCTGCTTCGATCTTTAGACGGACATTTTCGAAGCTGATCTCTGCTCCGTCTCTCAAAGCCAGCAAAGCGACACTTCGCTGGAAGGCAATTGGCTTTCCGGATTCAGTCACCACACCGATAATATCTTCGTGCACAGGCAGGCGTGGATCAACATCACCGACTGGGAAAATCGGGCCATTTGCGTCCCGTCCATTTCTGAAGTCAAAATCACGACCCAAGGCGAGGGCTTCAACCAAGACTGTTGTCTCTGGATGCAGTTTTTTCCAAGTACCCCAGTCAGTTGTAACAACGGAGGCTTGCTTTAGTTTCACACCCTTCGCGGCCAATGGCCCCGTAACGGCATGGCCGAGAAAAGTATCAAACACGGAGTGTGTTTCAATGTCATACATCACTTTGTTCGACCGAATGAGCAGGCCCGAGGTCCGCAGCACAGGACGCGCTACGCCTTCGGGAACGTCATCGGTGAAGTAAGCCTGGGCCGCGCCACACAGAGTACAATAAGGGATGCCGAGGTCTCGTCCGCCAAGCGTGTCATTGACCATTTCGCGCACTTCCATGATCCGACGGGGGTACGCGCGGTATTCGCCATTCACTTCGACGCCAAAGACAATGTCATCATCTTTGAGCCAGGTCGCATCCTCAGCGCTGCTGACGTCTGGATTGTCCGCTGCCGGAATGCAATTGCACGCTTCATCCGTGGTATCATAGGCGCGATCATCGATCAGAACGCCGCCCCACGACACCCAGCGCCAATCTATTTCGCCTTCGATAAAGATCTTCTCCCAACCGGGCACGAATTGGGTAAAGATGCTGCGTTTTGTTTCAAGGTAATTCGGATAGGCTGGAATATCCCACGCCATCAGGTGATCTGTAATTTCACCCCATCTTTGCGGGCTTTCATATTCGATCCCAAGCAATCTGGCAGCAGCATCGGCCAAAGCATCATCGAACTGCCGGCGCCAGGTGAACCGCATCATGTCGCTGATGACCCATACCAAACGTGGGTCGTTGGACTGCGCAATCTCCTCAAGCGCAATTGCCTGATCACGCCCCCAGCTGGACTGTTCGAGA
>JBCBGY010000263.1:0-5255 GCA_038526275.1 Pseudomonadota bacterium
CTCCGGTCCGGGGCGAAGTCCACCTGATCAAGGGGCGCTTGCGGATCGGCATGCGCATGGCCGCCATAGGTCGCGGCGATGGCTACCGTCTCGGTCGCGGTCAGGTCGGGGAATTCCACATCCTTTTGGAACGTCCGGATGAGACCAAGGCGCGCTATCTTATGCGGGGCCGTGGCGTCGATCCTGTGTCCGCCAAATCGCACTTCGCCCGAGGATGGCCCAAAGGGAATGCGCGTCATGACATTGAACAGCGTGCTTTTGCCCGATCCGTTGGGCCCGGCGATGCCCAGGAACTCTCCCGCTGCAACGTCGAAACTGACATCATTGACGGCGATCAGGCCGCCAAATCGCTTGGTCACACCTTTCAGGGAGAGGATGGGTTCGGTCATCGTTTGCTTTCAAGAGCCCGGGCCGCGTGTTTGAGCTGCCCAGGAATTTTCGCGGAGCTTACTTCATCCAGCCGGGTTGGACGAACTCGCCTGTGGCGTAGACTGGCGGGTAGAACAACGCACGTTCTCCGTCCTGGATCTGGTAGAATTGCAGCGGGATACCGTCATTCGACTGTACGGCCAAATGCGTGGCCGGATCAAAGGACACCATGCCCATAGCTGTTTGCGTGGTGGATGCGCCGATGGCTTCGCCAATCGCGACGCGGTCAGCGGGATCGCCTACCTGTTCTAGAGCAGCAGCATAGATCAGCACCTGTTCGTAGAGCGCAGCCCCATACGTGCCGGGCTCAACCCCATAGGCCACTTCGTACTTTTCCATAACCTCAGCCGCGCGGGGGTTGGTTGGCGTATTCAGGATACCGCCAAGCAGGTTATAGACGATACCGGAAGACTGCTCTTTCGTCAGTTCGATGAATTCCGGCACAGACGGCGCATATTGGATGAAGACAAGGCTGTCGGTCGGGTTCTCGTTGAACTGCGATACGAACAGGGCGGCGTTTGCGGACTGGTAGTCGGTATTGATCACAACCGAAGGCTCAGCGTCACGTACCTTGCCAAGAAAGCCGCGCCAATCGTTGATCTCGCCGAAGGGTAGCAAGTCGTTGGTCACAACTTCCCAACTGGCACCCTCAAACGCTTCGACCATCCCGTCGGCGATACCTTTGGAATAGGGGTTGTCCGAGGCAATCAACGCCACCTTTTTGTTCGGCAGGTCCAGCTTGCCATCGGCAGCAAGCCCGTCAATGACCGGGACGATCTCGGTGTTGTAGCCCGCGAATGACGGCGTCAGTGACCAGACGGTCGGGAAGGCGTCGGGGTCGGGCGAGATGATACCTTCGGTTTGAGACGAGTTGGCAGAGATCATGTAGATCATCTCCATTTCTGCCATCAGTTCGATCTCGAAGTTCGAGCCAGAGGCGTAGCCGGTCATGATGGCGCCCATGTCTCGGTCGCCCAGAAGGCGCTCGGCGGCGGTGGTTACCTTGTCGGCAGCCCCATCGACCACATCGCCCACGACCAGTTCAAACGTGTACCCGGCGACGCCGCCTGCGGCGTTCAACTCATCAATGGCCAGCTGTGCGCCATTGACCATCTCGGCCCCGTCGGCGGCTTGTGCGCCAGATACCGGGGCAAGCACCCCGATCTTGACGACTTCGGCAGCGGCGATCCCGGCACTGGCAATCGGCGCGAGCGCTGTTGCCATAGCCAGTAGTGTTCTGCGTTTCATGTCGTTACTCCCTGTTTAGGTAATATCGTTTAGAAATCTGGAGAGGTATTGATCGAAGGTGTCAGGGGCTTCCCAGAATGGCGCGTGACCAACGCCTGGGATGTCATGAACCTTGCCATCCCAAAGGTTTTTGTACGGCAGGCCCGCGATGAAATCGTTGTGGATGAAGGCGTCATCGCCACCGTTGACGATGGCCAGAGGCACGGGCGCGTTGATCGCCAGGTTCTGCTGGTTGCGCCCGACACCGCAGGCGACCTTTGCAATCATCAGGGACCGTGCGCGCCCGTCACAGCGGGCTACGACCTTTTCAAGGAAGGGATCGTAAGGGGCATCCGGTCCGCAGGTGGCATGGGCAAAGGCGTCGATCTCTTCCTCGGTCAGGATCTGCTTTGACGCCATCGAGTGTTCGAGGTCGCCGTTGAACCCCTCCATCATCGCGCCCTTACCTTGTGTGATGGGGGGCGAGCCGGTGATCATCACACCAGCGAGCGCATCGGTTTGCGCCATCATATCGAGCGCGATGTGACCGCCAAGCGACCAGCCGAGAACGGCATACCGTTCAATCCCAAGGCTTTGCATCAGTTCGACAGCCGCAGAGGCATAGCCTTCCATCCAATAGGTCCGGTCGGGGTCGGTCGCGTCATCGCTGTCGCCATGTCCGGGAAGATCAAAAGCGATGCAGCGATGCGCGCTGCCGATAGTGCCTTCCAACTGATTGCGGAAAACCTTGCCGCTGGTTGAATTGCCGTGGATCATCAAAAGCGGCAGGCCTGTGCCTCCGCTTTCGCGATAGGAGAGCCGGGCGTGGCTGTTTTCCGCGAATTTCAGATTGCTCATGACTTCACTCCACACATGTCCAGAACAGTTGCGGCGATGACTTTCGTCGTCTGAATCAAGCTTTCGACCTCGACGCACTCGTTGTCGCCGTGGAAGCCGTCGCCCGAGGGGCCGTAGATGATCGGGACAACGCCCTTGCCCGCATAGTGCGCAGCGTCAGTCACAGCCTCAAAACCTTTGATTTTCGGGGTTTTGCTCTGGAATGCTTCGGCCCGCGTCAAAACAGATTGAGTCAGTGGATGGTCCACCGGTGTGTTCATTGGCGGGAAATAAAGCCCCCAAAGGTTCCATTCGATCTTTGGCGGGTTCTCCCGCATCCAGGGGTCCATCTGGGCGAAGTTGTGGACGAAGGCCTCAAACTCGGCCTTCACATCGGCGAAGTCTTCGTGCGGCATAAATTTGTAATCGAGCACCATGGTCACGACATCTGAGATCATTGCCGCATTCGTCATGACCGCCGGATTGCCATCGGCACCCATGCCTGCCCCGCCTTGAATCGTGCCGGGATTGATCGTCGCCAGACCGGCGGGCATCAGTGGATGATTGTTGTAAAAACAGCGACTGGCCTCGAAGTCGCGCAACACGCTTAGGAACCGGCTCGCCAGTTCAATGGCATTAACACCGGGTTCGAGCCGTCCAGGAGCGTCGTGCTGCGGCCAGAGCGAATTAAACCGCCACCCCGCATGCGCCTGCTTGCCAAAGATGGTGACCTTGACCCAAGAAAGCCCACCTTCCGCCGGGATCACATCGCCCCAGGTCGGTTCGGCAATCAACGCGTGTTTCGCCAGATGGCTGCGGTTGACCACATCAATCGCGCCAAAGCCGCCTGCCTCTTCGTCGACCACGGTATGTAAGGACAAACGACCTTCGAGTTCGACCCCCGCTTTGCGAATGGCCCGCGCAGCGGAGATACAGGCCGCGACCCCGCCTTTCATATCAACAGCCCCACGCCCCCAAATCTTGCCGCTGTCCAACTGCCCGCCGAACGGGTCCCGCGCCCAAGCGTTAGCATCGCCGACAGGGACGACATCTACGTGACCGCAAAGGATCATGCTCTTGTCCTCAGATCCCGGCAGATCAGCCACGATGTTTGGACGGTTTTCAAAGGTCTCAAACCGCTCGATCCCGAAATCGAGCGAGCGCAGTTCCTCTTCGACCCGGTCCTGCACATCCGCCTCGCGGTTTAGGCCCTGTTCGTTTTGAAACTTCGGGTTCACTGAGGGGATGCGGACAAGGTCCTGCGTCAGCGCCACAACATGATCCTTGTCGGCTTCAATTGCGTCGATGACGGCTTTCAGGGCGCTATCCATCACTTGGCCTCCAGTTCTGTAACCAACTCAGCCGTCGTCACCTGGCGGCAATAGCCTTTGATCGCGCTGAGGGAATTGTCATTTCGCTCCTGCGTGTAGGTCAGGCAGGCGTCGGTCACTTGCGTGACCAGATAGCCTAGGTCACAGGCATCCCGGATTGCGCTTTCGACGCATTGATCTGTCAGGAGCCCAGACAGCACCAGTTGCTTCACGCCAAGATTGCGCAAGATGTAATCGATATGGGTCGAGACAAAGACCGAAGACGAGGATTTTGGCAGGACAATCTCGTCGCCTTGCGGTGCGATCTGGTCGATGACCTTACCGTCCCAAGACCCTTTGGGCACGTTGAATCCGGTGATCTTGTAATCAAGTGACCGATCACGACCATCCAGCGTCAGGCTCTCGATTGTGGTGTACATCACCTCGACACGCGCCGCGCGTGCTGCGGTCTGGAGCGCCTGCATGTTGGGGATGATACGTGACGTCAGCTGATCGAAGAACCATCCGTATTTCGCATCGAATTCCGCTTTGGTATAGTCGGCAAATTCAGCGCCGTCGGGATGCGCCGAGAAGTTTTGCACGTCGATGAACAAAAGCGCGCTTTGTGACGTCTCAAGCGGTATGTCACGGGACAAGGTCATGCTGCCTCCACAACAGTTGCGATGGCTTCCGCCAGCAAATCCGCCCACAGGGTCACGCCCGCTTCGTCGCTCAACTGGTCGTTACGCACTTCGATCAGACAATGTTTCAGGCCGCGAGGCTCTGCATGGGCGGGAATGAACCAATCACTGTCCGTTTCGATCCGGTAAGGCTCGTTGATGGACAGTGTAAGATCCGGCCGTGCCGCCGCAATGTGGTCACGCAAGGCGCCAGCCGTCGAAAGGTCGGCGCGGCTTAGAAAGCCCGCGTGCCAAGGCCGGGACACGTCGTCCATCTTCGGCGTAAAGGAATGCACAGAGAACGCGGCCACGCAATCATTGGTCAAAAGTGCATCGATGGCGGCGTTCATAGGATCAAAAATCTCGGCAACACGGGGCGGCGCAAGGGCGTTCCGATTGCCCGGAACGACGATGCCGTCGCTTTCTGTCGGGATAGACAGCGGACTGTCTGGGGGCCGATTGCAGTCTATGACCAACCGTGAATACCGTTGAATGACCAGGGGCGCACCAAGTCGGCTTGATAGAGCGCGCGCCAGAGCCTCCGCCCCAATATCCCAACCGCGATGACTGGCGAGTACCGCCGCGCTGACGCCCAAATCGCCCAAGGATGCTGGGATCGCACATCCTGCATGCTCGCACAGCAAGAAGACGCGGCACCCATTGTCGGCTGCGACGACCTCGACCGGAGGCGGATCGTCGGCGCTCAGAAGAGTATCGGCAGCGAGTTGGCTCATACTTCCAGCCTAAAGAAATGAAAAATTCAAGGTCAACA
>JBCBGY010000264.1:0-5230 GCA_038526275.1 Pseudomonadota bacterium
TTGGCCCGGTCTCACGGCATTTCGATGGCGGACGGCGGCGCTCGCTCCAGCTTTCCCGCGGGGCATCGGGTGCTGGCCGAATGGCAAAGCGCGCAACTGCGCGACATTGTCGGCGGCATGTTGCGATATTCGACAAACCTGACCGCAGAGGTCGTTGGCCTTTCCGCAACCCGGGCGCTTGGAGGAGAAGTAAGCAACCTGCGGGAAAGCGGAGCCCATATGGCCTCCTGGTTCCAGGAGCATGTGCGAATGCCACGCGCCAGTTTCTTGGATCATTCCGGCCTTGGAGATTTGTCGCGCGTCTCTGCCTTTGCGATGGCAGGCGCGCTGCGCCAACTTGGCCCCAGCGTGGACCTTGCATCGCTCATGAAAACTGCCCCAATGTTGGATCGGGCGGGCAATGCCATTCGCAATAGTCCCGCGCAAGTTCGCGCAAAAACCGGAACGCTGAACTTCGTCAGTGCCCTTGGCGGATACATCACGGCCCCAGATGGCCGGGAATTGGTCTTTGCGATCTTCTGCGCTGACACGGCGCGGCGCGCCGGCCTGAGCAAAGCCCAGCGGGAACGGCCAGATGGCGGACGATCCTGGACCCGGCGCGCCCGCAAACTGCATGGTCAATTACTGGCGCGATGGGCAGCCATATATAGCGTCTGAGTTGAACCCAATGCCCGCTTGCAACGGGGGCAGAGACTGGCCAGACTGTCGCTGAACAGGGGACACAAACCATGACCAGTTTGCTGGATGCCGCGCGCGCCGTCCGCGTGCATGCCTATGCACCATATTCAAACTTTAAGGTGGGAGCGGCGATCCGCGCCGCATCCGGCCGGATTTTTGTGGGCTGCAATGTGGAAAATGTCGCTTATCCGCAAGGTACCTGCGCCGAAGCGGGAGCGATTGCGGCAATGGTCGCGGCAGGCGAGACCAAGATCCTTGAAGTTGCCGTGATTGCCGACAGTCCATCGCCCGTGCCGCCCTGCGGCGGATGTCGGCAAAAGCTGAGAGAGTTCGCCAGTGACGACATTGTGGTCCATATGGCGACCGTCTCTGGCGCTGTGCAAAGTCTGAAGATCCGGGATCTGCTTCCCGGAGCCTTCACCCCCGAACATATGGACTAAGCCCGCAATGCCAGCACGCGCCGTTTTGAACCGTTTGCGCGAAGGGCGCTCGCTGGAGCCTGAAGATTTGCGATGGGTGGCGCACGCGCTGAGCACTGGCGAAATGAGCGATATGCAGGCCGGGGCCTTCGCCATGGGGGTCTGCCGCGCGCCGCTTACACCCGAAGGGCGCACGGCGCTGACCCTGGCCATGCGCGACAGTGGCGAGACGCTTACTTGGGATCTGCCGGGGCCCGTGGTCGACAAACATTCGACAGGCGGGGTCGGGGACTGCATTTCCCTTGTTCTTGCGCCCGCACTTGCCGCATGCGGTGCCTACGTCCCGATGATTTCGGGACGCGGCTTGGGCCATACAGGTGGCACGGTAGACAAGCTGGAATCCATCCCGGGCTTTCAGGCCGAAATGCCGCTCGACCGGTTGCGCAGTGTCACCGCTGACGTCGGTTGCGCAATCGTTGCCGCCACTGCAGATATCGCTCCAGCGGACAAGCGCCTTTACGCGGTGCGTGACGTGACAGGCACCGTCGAGAGCATTGACCTGATCACCGCCTCAATCCTGTCGAAGAAGCTCGCCGCCGGTCCCGATGCTTTGGTGCTGGATGTCAAACTGGGCAATGGCGCCTTCATGACCACGCGGGCGAAGGCGCTGGAGTTGGCCCGGTCACTGGTCGAGACCGCGAACTTGGCGGGCTGCGCCACAACGGCGATTCTGAGCGATATGTCTCAACCTGTCGCCACTGCGGCAGGCAACGCGTTGGAAGTGATCGAGGTGATGGAAACGCTCACCAAGACAGGGGTTACCCATGCGCTTTGGGAACTCAGTTGCGCCTTGGGCGGTTCCGTCCTGCATTCGGCCGGGCTGGTTCTAAGCCCAGAGCAAGGGGCTCAGGAGATCTCCGCCGCACTATCGTCAGGCGCAGCATTGGAGACGTTTGGCCGAATGGTTCGCGCGCAAGGCGGACCCTCAGATTTTGTGGAACGGTGGCGTGACCGTTTGCCCGCCGCTCCGGTCACCCGGCAGGTGGCCGCGCCGCGCAGCGGTTACGTGGCTGCCGTCGACGCCCGAATGCTCGGTCAAATCGTCGTGGAACTCGGTGGCGGTCGGCAACACGCCGGTGCGCGGATCAACCCCGCCGTGGGCTTGTCGATGATCGCAGGAATCGGGGAAGAGACGGGGCAGGATCGACCGCTTTGCCTGATCCATGCGGCAACCGATTTGCAGGCCGATGTGGCAGAGGCCGCCGTTCTCGCCGCCTACCGGATTGGTGATATGCCGCTTGATCCGCCAACACTTCTGCTTGGGACGGTCGACCAATGAACCGGCGTGCTTTCCTCGTTGTTCTGGATTCTGTTGGATGTGGCGGCGCGCCGGACGCAGAGGACTTTGGCGATCACGGCGCAAACACCTTGGCCCATATTGCTCAGGTTTGCGGGGCAGGGGGTGCCAACATTGGCAGGCAGGGTCCATTACAGATGCCCACACTCGATGGGCTTGGCCTTGGTGCCGCAATCCGCTTTGCATCCGGCGATCCAACCCCCGGCTTAGCCGCAACCCCAAGAGCGCGGTGGGGTGCTGCCACCGAACTGTCCCAAGGCAAGGACACGCCCTCTGGCCACTGGGAATTAGCCGGAGTGCCGGTGCCATGGGCGTGGCATTATTTCCCGCAATCCGATCCGACGTTTCCGCCAGAGGTTCTGCGCCTTGCCACTGATGCATCTGGGGCCGATGGAACCTTGGGCAATTGCCATGCCTCTGGCACGGCGATCATCGCCGAGCTTGGTGCGGACCATATCCGCACGGGTTGGCCCATCTGTTACACGTCAGCGGACAGTGTCTTTCAGATCGCGGCCCACGAAGAGCATTTCGGACTGGATCGGCTGCTGGCGCTGTGCCAAGCCATCGCGCCAGCCTTGCACGCGATGAAGGTTGGCCGGGTGATCGCACGGCCATTCATTGGAACTGAAACCGATGGCTTCACCCGCACGACCAACCGCCGAGATTACGCTGTGGCACCTCCGGCTCCGACTTTGTGCGACTGGGTGCAATCCGCAGGTGGCAAGGTCCATGCTGTTGGAAAGATTGGCGATATTTTCTCAGGGCAGGGCATCGACACGGTCGTCAAGGGCGATGACCGCACCCTTATGGGGCACTTGGCGGATCTGGTGGCTCGAGCAGAGCCGGGCAGCCTGACCTTCGCGAACTTTGTCGAGTTTGACAGCCTTTACGGTCACCGGCGCGACGTTGCAGGCTATGCAAAGGCGCTGGAATGGTTCGATGCGGCGATTGCGCCGGTCATTGCCGAACTGGGGCAGGGTGATCTAATGATCCTGACCGCTGACCATGGCAATGACCCGACCTGGCACGGATCAGACCATACGCGCGAACGCGTTCCCGTGCTTGCGGTCGGCGCGGGATCAGGCGAAATAGGTCATGTGGCTTTTGCCGATGTCGCGGCGACGATTGCAGCGCATCTTGGCATCCAATCCAACGGGCCGGGGCGGAGTTTTCTATGACCGATATCCCAAAGGTCGAACTGCACCTACATCTGGAGGGAGCCGCTCCACCGGATTTCATTCGCAGCCTGGCCGCTGAGAAGTCCGTGAACCTGGACGGGATCTTCACCGAAACCGGCGACTATGTCTTCAGAGACTTCGAACATTTCATCGAGGTCTATGCCGCTGCAACCCAGGTTCTGCAAACGCCCGCAGACTTTGCGCGCTTGACCACGGAAGTCCTCGAACAACGGGCCGCGGATGGCGTCATCTATGCAGAGCTTTTTTTGTCGCCAGATTTTTGCGGCGGCGGAGACGTCTCGGCCTGGAAAGACTATCTGGCCGCGATGGAAGAGGCGGCCCAGGCCCTGGCCGACACAATAATCACGCGCGGCACGGTTACCTGCATCCGCCATCTCGGCCCTGAAAATGCCAAACGGATGGCGTTGTGCGCGGCGGAAACAGCGGGATCTTTCATAACCGGACTGGGTCTGGCGGGGGCGGAAAAGGTCGGCGAACCAAAGGACTATGCCTGGTCCTTCGACTGCGCGCGCGAGGCCGGATTGCGGCTGACGGCCCATGCCGGTGAATGGCGTGGCCCAGACTCCGTGCGGGCCTGTCTGGATGACCTGCGGGTGGAGCGTATCGGGCACGGGGTCCGAGCTATAGAGGATCCGGCGTTGGTCGACCGGCTCGCCGACGACGGCATCGTGCTGGAAGTGTGTCCAGGCTCTAACGTGGCGCTTGGGGTCTATCGGTCTTGGTCAGATCATCCGATCGAAAAACTAAGGTCGGCAGGTGTGGCCGTCACCGTGTCCACCGACGATCCGCCATTCTTTCAAACCTCACTGACGGAAGAATATGACCAGCTGGCTCAGACCTTCGGTTGGGATGAAGAAACATTTCGATCCGTAAACCAGGTTGCAGTGAATGCAGCCTTTTGCGACGAGGCCACACGGGACAAACTACGAGAAAAGTTGGACAAGTCATGAGCGCGCATCTGACCGTCGTCGACCATCCGCTGGTACAACACAAGCTCAGTCTGATGCGGAACAAGGAAACGCCGACAGCCGTTTTTCGTCAGCTCTTGCGCGAAATCAGCCAGTTGTTGGCCTACGAGATCACGCGTGAGCTGAACATGACGACGCGGCGGATCGAGACGCCGCTGCAGGCGATGGACGCACCAGTGCTTGACGGCAAGAAGCTGGCGCTGATCTCGATCCTGCGGGCGGGCAACGGGTTGCTCGACGGCGTGCTGGAACTGATCCCATCCGCGCGCGTCGGCTTCGTTGGTCTCTATCGTGATGAGAAGACGCTGCAGCCGGTCGAGTACTACTTCAAGGTTCCGACGGAGCTGGAAGATCGATTGGTAATCGCTCTCGACCCAATGCTCGCGACCGGCAACTCATCCGCGGCAGCTGTGACGCGCCTGAAGGAAGCGGGCGCCCGGAACATCCGGTTCATGTGCCTGCTGGCGGCACCCGAAGGAGTTGCCCGTATGGAAGACGCCCATCCTGACGTTCCCGTTGTAACCGCCGCCGTCGACGAAAAGCTCAACGATATCGGCTATATCGTTCCAGGCCTGGGCGACGCCGGCGACCGCATGTTCGGCACGAAGT
>JBCBGY010000265.1:0-5198 GCA_038526275.1 Pseudomonadota bacterium
TGACACGACCTTCCGACACCGGGCGATGTCCAGCACAAATGCCTGAGACACATCCGGCCGAAGTAGTTCCAGCATTCCTGAACAGATGACGACAGAAATTTCAACTGGCAGAAAGACCCGCTGCCATTGCCTGCGGTGCTCGCTAGGCGGCGGCCAACCGCGGGGACCGTCTTCCGGTGCGACGTCGCGGTCGACGTTTCGCCTTGGTCTTGGCCTTTTCTCCGCCTCCTTCGCCCCAAGGAGTTCCGCCCGCAATCTCAATGCGAGTCCCGAGCGTTTTTTCGATCGCTTTTAGCTCACCCATTTCATCCGCGGCGCAGAAGGCGACGGCCCGTCCCGCCTGTCCGGCCCGAGCCGTTCTTCCGATACGGTGGACATAACTCTCGGGCACGTTCGGCAGGTCATAGTTGTAGACGTGCCTCACGTCGGGAATGTCGATCCCGCGCGCCGCAACATCCGTTGCGACGAGAACACGTATCGATCCTGACTTGAAGGCGTCGATTGCACGGTCCCGTTGGCCTTGGCTTTTGCCTCCGTGAATCGAGCTGGCGGCGAATCCAATCTTTTCAAGGTGCCTCATCAGCCGTTCGGCCCCGTGCTTGGTGCGCGAGAAGACCAGCGCCCTGTCATCCCGATGTTTGTCCAGCAAGTTGATAAGCAGATCCTGTTTCTTGTCCTTGGGGACAAAATGCACCGAGTGTTTCACCTTCTCTGCGACCTTACCGGGCGGCGAGACTTCCACGCGAACCGGATCTGTCAGGTAATCGCGGGAAAGTTCCGCCATCGCCTTTGGCATAGTGGCGGAGAACATCATCGTCTGTCGATCTTTGCCCAGTTGCGGTGCGATCTGGCGCAGCGCATGAATAAAGCCGATATCAAGCATCTGGTCCGCTTCGTCGAGGACGAGAAAGCGTGTCTTGCCGAGATCGACGGCACGGCGCTCCATCAGGTCGATCAGGCGCCCGGGTGTCGCGACAAGAATGTCAGTACCGCGGGAGAGTTTCTGGGCCTGCGCGTTAATCGACTTGCCGCCCACAACGAGAATGATCCGGAGATCGGATGTCAGGCCACGCAGGTTGTCCACGATCTGATTGGCCAGTTCCCGTGTGGGAGCAAGGATGAGTCCGCGTGCCGACTTCGGTGCGGCCTTCTGCGGAGTCTTCGACAGGGTGACTACCAGCGGAATGCCAAACGCCGCGGTTTTTCCGGTTCCGGTCTGGGCAATCCCCAAAATGTCGCGACCTGCTAGCGCATGAGGGATAGCCTTTGCCTGGATTGGCGTAGGTTCGGTCAGTCCCCGGCCCTCGAGCCGAGACACCATGCGGGCGTTCAGCCCGAGATCGTTGAACGTCATATTCAGTCCTTGTCCGGATCGAAGTCCGGGTATCACCGACGAACGCAATTGCGATCAGTCAGTTGGGGTGCGCCCGAAGCAACCGCTCGCGACACCGCATTGTGCCGAAAGCCGCTTGGGCGGCGTCCCCCCTACGTGATGTGGGAAACGGTACGTCACGGCCGGGGGCGGAGCAATTCCGCCTGCTCACGCGGCAGAGCGATAACGTTGGGGGCTAATGGGCCTTAGCAGGCTTGCTGTCAATAGTTCTCGCACGTCCAATGGCGGATATGTCGGAACCTGGATGTCTGTGACATTCCTTTGATCCCGCCGCAGGACCGACCGCTTGTCGCTATGACCTTGCTAGCGCGACAGACCAACGCCCCAGCACCGACCGATGTTCAGTTTGAGCTTTGGATCGCAGCTTCGGAGAGCCCTGACACCGCGTTGCCATAGGCTTCCATCAACGTGTCCTGTGTGCCGGGGCTGGCCCAGGGTTCGAATACCACACTCTGCAATCCAAGAGCTTTCGCAGCCTCGATGGCCTCGGGAAGTGGTTGAGCCTCCCAGATCAGAATCCGCGCACCAAGTTCAGTCGTCAGGCGCTCCAGCTCTGCGAGCTGATCTTCCGTTGGAATTGCTCCGGCCTCCCATTCCAGCGAAGTGACCGACAGGCCATACCTGCGCGCGAAGTACTGATATCTCGGATGCGACGCGATCATTTCGACACCCTGCAAACCGCTCAATGCATTTCGGGCAGTGGTATCCAATTCCATGAGCTCTGACATCAGGTCTTCCAGCCTCGCCTCAACATCCTCTGCCGTGGCCAGATACCGGGCGATAACAGCGGCGGCAATGGCTTCTGCCTGCGCGATCGCCAGCATTGGGTCGAGCCATGTATAGGAGGCGATGCCTTCATGGGAGTGTTCGCCTCCGTCCCCATGGCTGTGCGTGATGCTTTCGGTTACAATAAACTGGTCTTCGATCTCCGCAGTGGTGTTCACCACGCGTGAGCGGGGCAAAGACACCCGATCAATCCAAGTTGCAAAGCCAGCGCCGTTCAAGAGGATGAGGTCGGCCGACTGGATCATGCTTATGTCGGCAATTGACGGACGCCAGAATGACGGATCGACGCCTTCTGGAACTGGGAAGATGACCTCAGCTGCGCCATCCAGAATGCGCTCGGCGAAGTCGTGCAACGCCTGATTGACCGCGACGACGCGTGCGCGATCCTGCGCGAGCGCCGCATTCGACCAAATCAGAACAATCGCGACGGAGAGAAACCCTTTCAAAACCCGCACCAAATTTAGCTTCCGCACTTTCGAGCAATGTCCTCAGGTGTCACAATCCAATAGTTATCATGACTGCCGGTATCGACTTCGATCAGCAATCCACCAGAATGATCCACGCTGTCGAGCGGAACAAGGGCTGTACCGTCGCTTTCAAGCTGCAGTGTTTTGAGCAGGTTGTTCTCGCCATCCAGGACACGGACATCGCCAATTTGGGTCACACGTCCGTTTGAAAACTTCGCCTCGACGGTGACAGCCTCGCAATCGACCGAGGCAAAGACGACAAGCTGGTGCGCCGCCGCCCCGATGGGAGCGGCGATCGCGAGGCCTGCAAGGGCGAGCGCTCGGATCACTGACCTGTCCACTCTTCGAAATGGACCCAAATCACGGCGCCAAGCTCTACAGCCTTTTCCTCGCCCGAACGTTCCTCGGTGATTGTGTAGTCGGCCGTGTTAAGTGCGGCAAATCCCCACCAGCCAGCGGCAGGAGGCGCATATGTGAACACGCCGTTGGCGTCGGCCTTGACGGTTTGAGTAATCATCAGTTCGTCCGGTGCGGTGGCAGAGAGGCCTTCATTGAAGAACTCGACCTCGACCTCGGCATAGGGCACCGGCGCTCCGTCTAGTTTGACAATGCCTTGGAACACATTGTGCTCCCACAGCCCGAAGGGCTTGGTCAGGGGAACCATCTCGGTCTTGAGGCCAAGTTCCGTATCCCAGCCCTCGTCATCGCCGTATGCCGTCACGTACGTCTTTGTGTAGTGGATGATGAAGGCGTCTTCGGCCGGCTCCCAATAGGGCTGCGGTTCCATCGCGAAAATGTAGGTGCCCGGGCGTTCTAGCGGGTAGTCCAGCGTATAGCCCTGCTCCTCCATAACCGTGGCGTCTTGCAGGCTGCCGAGGAGGTCCGTCGTCGTGCCTTCGTGGGTGACCGAGAACGAAACCGGCGTCTCCAGTATCATCCCGTCCATCTCGAACGGATGCGAAAAGGACATCGTGAGCCCCACGCTACGTCCGTCTTCCTGGCTGATCATCGGATCGTTCGGAATAATCATGCCGTAATGCGCGAGCGCCGGTGTGGCAGCGATCAGAGTTGCGAGCGATACGGCGAGAAAATGACGCTTCATGGAACCTCCTGTTGATTATGAACCGAGGGAGAGCAGCCAGCCTACCCAGGTTTCTGCGTTGCGCGACACGATGGCTGCGCCAATGGCCGCAATACCTCCTGCGATCAACAATTGTATAATGGTTTCCGCCATCAAGAGGCGCAAGACCATGCCTTTTTGTGCGCCCAATTTTACGGCAGTTGCTATTTCGCGGGCACGCAAGCGGTAGCTGAGAAACACGGCCAGTCCGACGGCGGCGACGGCAGCGACCGCGATGATGGCCGTCACGACATCAAGAAGCGACTTGATGCGGAAGATGCGGTCAACCAGCCCCTGAATCACACCTGCAGGTTCGATCAACTGCGCCGGAAGTTCATTGTTGAGGTAGCGCCCCTTAAGGATCGTGCTCGACCGCGTGTCATTCGGCACGACGATGACGGCAGAAGCTGGGAAATCATCCTGACTGCCATGGAAGTGAAAACTGTCGATATTGTCTTCCGTTATGCGCTGGTACTGTACCACAGCGGTATTCGCCAGCGCAGTGGTTCCCGCAGCAACGTCGGCAGCTGTGACCACATCTTCGTGGCCATGACCAATGCCCTGAATGACCCAGGTTGTTTTGATATCGACAAAGATTGCCTGATCGTCGGGCGTATTCGTCGGCGCGAGAACGCCGACAATCGGCATCTCCAACGGGTAAACACCATCAAGGTCAAAGAGGTTTTCAGGGGCAGACACGAGCGTATCGCCGACCCCCTTGTTCAAGGCGGCGGCCACATCCGACCCGATGACCGCATCGCCAAGAAGCGACAAGCCGCGCCCATCCGATTGAGACAAATCGCGGAAATCGAAGTAGTCCAGCGTCGTACCGACGATCCGAAACCCGCTGGAGGAAAAAGCCGTGTGTACCGGGATCGGAACGCCGAGGCCACTGTCCCAAACCCTTTCTACCTCGCGCATTGGCACGGGATCCGGGCGTTCGTCGGAGAAATAGAGCGCCGCCATCGTAAGATCGAGTTGCGACCCACGGCTGCCCAGCAAGAGCGGTGTTGCCTCTCCCCTTGCGACCAGTGCGCGCTCGCTGGTTGACAGCAGGGTCTGTGTCGCGACTGGGACGAACATGATAAGCGCCGCGACCAGCACCAGCACCAGACTGCGCGCCCAGTGATAGCGAAGATAGGAGAAGGCGAGAAAGAGCGCGTTCATGCCCTTGCCCCCTCTCGAAATTGTGCAAAATCAAGGACTCGCTCAAAGCGTGGCAGCAATTCGTGATCGTGGGTCACGGCCAGAACGGCAGCGCCTGCTTCTGACGCTTGCTCGAACAATAGGTCAAGGATGCGCGCTTTGCTGTCCGGGTCCAAGTTGCCAGTCGCTTCGTCGGACAAGATCAGTTTTGGCTGCGTGACCAGCGCACGGCAAATCGCCACGCGTTGCTGCTCCCCCTGGCTCAAACCGCCGGGATGCCGGTCCA
>JBCBGY010000266.1:0-5161 GCA_038526275.1 Pseudomonadota bacterium
GCCTCTGGCCGCCCGATCAGTGCCGCGCCCAACCCGAGCGCCACGAACAGGCATCCAACCGATGCGCGCAATTCGGATAGACCCATGGTGCTGCCGTCGGGCGCCAGATCCAAAGCCTGTGCAGTGTAGCGTGGCGCGAGCCAGCCAAAACAGCCCAAAGCGGCTGTGATCAGCGCGGCGGCAATGTTCAAAAAGTCGGTCATTTTGGCCATGTCCTGTTGTCCAAGCGTGACATAGGACGATGTCGGGTCGTGCCAGTACAAATCTGAGATATTGACAGGCCGGAACAGAATTCCAATTCTGCCGCGAACGGGAGGACATTATGCTCAGAGCAGCGCAACAGATTCCGGCACGGAGCGCGGCATGGCTGGCCTTCTTTGCGGCCATTCTGGCCTGCTGGGCTTGGCTATACTGGATGTCCTGGAGCATGGGTTTGGACCTGGTCGGTTCGGTTCGCCCTGGTGCGATGATGCCCATGGAGATGATGCAGGACATGGCCCGATTCTGGCCGCTCTTCCTGATGTGGGCGGTCATGATGGGCGCAATGATGCTGCCAACCCTTGTTCCGACCCTTACAAGTTACGAAGATCTTATGGTTTCGGCGGACGGCACACGCCCGGGTTGGCTGGGGGTGCTGGCGGGCTACAGCTTGGTCTGGGTCGCTGTGGCCGCCGTGATCACCGTTCTGCAGTTGGTGCTCGTCCAGGTTGGTCTGATCGACAGGATGGGAATCGCGCGTTCCTCCTATACGTCGGCCATATTGCTGATCGTTGTAGGGCTGTATCAATTCACATGGGCAAAGCAGGTCTGTCACGGGGTTTGCCATGCGCCCATGCACTATTTTCTCGGCCATTGGCGTACCGGCTGGCGAGGCGGCGTCCGCATGGGGGCGGGGCTCGGACTGTTCTGCGCTGGCTGTTGTTGGGGCTTCATGGCGCTTGGCTTTGTCGGCGGCGTTATGAGCCTTTTGTGGATGGGGCTGGCGACCGCGATTATGGTTCTTGAAAAACTCCCGCAAGTTGCAGCTTATGTCACGAAGCCGGTTGGTGTGGTGCTTGTCGCCGCGGGGATCGGTCAGGCCGCCTGGTCCGGCGGTGTTTTCGGCTGAGGAGGGCCAATGGCCGCAAAGACTAAATCCGACCGTCTGCAGGTCCGCAACCGCATCGTCCAGCAAATGGAAAGCGATGCAAAGCGCCGGAAAATGCGCCCCACAGAATGGGCGATCAAGGGCGAGTTGTTCCTGAATTGCTCGTGCGAGGTGTTTTGCCCGTGCGTTGTTTCTTTGGGAAAACATCCTCCCACCGAAGGCCGATGTATGGCCTGGATGGCCATTGCCATCGATAGCGGCCATTTCGAAGGTGAAAGCCTGGATGGCCTCAACATTGGTCTTTTGGTCGACATTCCGGGCCGTATGGCCGAAGGCAACTGGAAGGTTGCGGCCTATGTGGATGAGCGGTCCACGCAAAAGGCCTATAACGGCATTCTGCAAATCTTCTCGGGCACGGCGGGAGGCACGACCGGCCTTTTCACCATGTTGGTGTCCGAAATCATCGGGGCCGAGCGCGCCCCGGTCGAGATCATAAGGGACGGTCGCAAGCGGGCGATCACCATTGGCCGCAAGATCCAGGGAGAGATTGAAATGATCCCTGGGGCCAGCGACGATCACCCGGTGATGATCTCCAACTCAAAGTATTGGATGGGTCCAGACATCATCGCGGCTGTCGGTTTGCGCAGCCGCGTACGCGACTATGGTCGGGTCTGGGATTTCGGCGGCAAATCGGCTGAGATCTGTCCCATCGATTGGAAGGGTCCCGGCAAATAGCCGGGGTTTGGGTGGCCCGGGTCTGACCCGGGTGAGCGATACTTTGGGCGGGGTGAAAAATGCCGAACCTGTCTCTTTCGCGGCGCCTGCGGCGCACGCCATTCTCCGATGGGGTCGAGGCTGCAGGGGCCAAGGCCTTCACGGTTTACAACCACATGCTTTTGCCGACGGTCTTCGAAAGCATTGAGGCCGATTACCATCATCTGAAGAACCATGTGCAGGTGTGGGATGTCTCGGTAGAGCGTCAAGTGGAATTGCGGGGCCCCGACGCCGGGCGACTGATGCAGATGCTGACGCCCCGGGATCTCCGCGGCATGTTGCCGGGGCGGTGCTACTACGTGCCAATCGTCGATGAAACCGGCGGCATGTTGAACGACCCTGTGGCCGTGAAAATCGCCGAAGATCGTTACTGGATCTCCATTGCCGACAGCGATCTGCTGTTCTGGGTGCGGGCGCTGGCGCTGGGGCTCCGCTTGGAGGTGATCGTCGAAGAACCGGATGTTTCGCCGCTGGCGATCCAAGGCCCAAAGGCCGAGGAACTGATGGAGCGGGTCTTCGGCGAAACCATCCGCAACGTCCGGTTCTTCCGCTTCGGGATCTTCCCGTTTGAGGATCAGGAATTCGTTATCGCGCGCTCGGGTTACTCCAAGCAAGGCGGGTTCGAGATCTATGTCGAGGGGTCCAAATACGGCATGCCGCTATGGAACGCTTTGATGGAGGCGGGCCAGGATTTGAATGTGCGGGCCGGTTGCCCAAACCTGATCGAACGGATCGAAGGCGGGCTTCTGAGCTATGGCAGCGACATGACCCGCGCCAACACGCCCCATGAATGCGGACTTGGCCGGTTCTGCGATGTGCAAACAGCGATCGGCTGCATCGGGCGTGACGCGTTGCTGCGTGTCTCGTACGACGAACCATCACGCCAGATCCGACCCTTGGAAATCGACGGTGACAGGGTCCCGTCCTGCGACCGGCCTTGGCCACTGCTCGACCGGGGCAAGATCGTGGGCCATGTAACCTCGGCGGCATGGTCACCGGATTTCAATACGAACGTGGCGATCGCCATGGTCCGAATGAGCCATTGGGACCCGGGCACGATACTCGCAGTTCAAACACCCGACGACACAAGAGAAGCCACCGTTTGCGAGAACTTTTGGCTCTAGTCGCCTGAAATTGGGACAGAAAGGAAGCACCAGATGCGCGCACTGATCGTGGAGAAGAACGACGAGGGCAAGACCAGCGCGTCCGTCCAGGACATCACGGATGACCGTCTGCCCGAAGGCGACGTGACGGTGGCCGTGGAATATTCCACCGTGAATTATAAGGACGGGCTTTGCATCGGGCCGGGCGGCGGGCTCGTGCGGAACTATCCCCACGTTCCCGGCATTGACTTTGCGGGAACGGTCGAAAGCTCAACCGACAATCGCTACAGCGCCGGTGACAAGGTTGTTCTGACCGGCTGGCGCGTGGGCGAAGCGCACTGGGGCGGCTATGCGGAAAAGGCCAGGGTCAAGGCCGATTGGCTGGTGCCTTTGCCAGACGGGCTGACGACGCGCCAGGCGATGGCCGTGGGCACTGCAGGTTTCACTGCGATGCTGGCCGTGATGGCGCTAGAGGCTCATGGCATGGCCAAGGATCAGGGTCCTGTTCTGGTCACCGGCGCTGCTGGGGGCGTGGGCTCTGTTGCAACGGCGATCCTGGCCAATCTGGGTTATGAGGTTGCAGGCGTAACCGGACGACCCGAAACAGCCGACTATCTGAAGGATCTGGGGGCGAGTCAGATTGTCGCACGTGAAGAGATCAACGAAACAGTGAAACGGCCGCTGGAAACAGAAACCTGGGCCGGATGTGTCGATGCCGTGGGCGGTGCTATGCTGGCGCGCCTTTTGGGCCAGATGAAGTATGGCGCATCGGTTGCGGCTGTTGGACTGGCCGGGGGGGCCGGATTGCCTGCCACCGTTATTCCATTCCTGCTGCGTGGGGTAAATTTGCTGGGGATCGACAGCGTGATGCAGCCTTACGACAATCGGGTCACTGCCTGGAACCGGATCGCCACAGACCTTCCAATGGACAAGCTTGAAGCCATGGTTCAGCCTGCCTCTCTCGGCGATCTGCCGCAACTCGGCGCGGACATTCTAAAAGGGCAGGTTAAGGGCCGCGTCGTGGTGGATTTGTCCGCTTAGCATTGTTCTTCTCGGTTAGCGAACTAGGTCGCTGTTCGGTGCACAATGGGGCACAAAGACCCCTGCAAGTGTGCCGTTGAAGTGCCCGCTGAGTGACGGGTTGCTAAGTAACGGGGTTTGAAGTCTGCAACGCTATGCAATTGGATGCGGAATTTGTGAGGGGGCAGTTTCCGGCGTTCCAAGAGCCGGGTTTGCGAGACCAGGCATTCTTTGAGAATGCCGGGGGATCTTATCCCTGTCGCTATGTCTTGTGGCGGCTGAACCGCTTTTACCGGGAACGTAAGGTACAGCCCTACGGCGCGTTTACCGCTTCGGAGCTGGGAGGCGCCGAAATGGACGCCGCCCGCAACCGGTTGGCCTTGATGCTTGGGGTCGAGCCGGACGAGCTTTCGTTCGGTCCCTCTACCACGCAGAACACCTATGTGCTCGCCCAGGCCTTTGCACAGATGCTCGCGCCGGGCGACGCCATCATCGTGACCAACCAGGATCACGAAGCCAATTCCGGGCCGTGGCGACGTTTGGCCAATTTCGGGATCGATGTTCGCGAGTGGAAGATTGACCCTGAGACCGGTCATCTGGACGAAGACAGCTTATTTCCGTTGATGGCGGACGACCGCGTGCGCCTTGTCTGCTTGCCCCATTGTTCCAATGTCGTGGGCGAGATCAATGATGTGCAGCGGCTGGTCTATCACATTCACCGCGGCGGAGCGTATGCCTGCGTCGACGGCGTGTCTTATGCCCCTCACGGCCTGCCCAATGTGGGGCGGATCAACGCCGACATTTACCTGTTCTCGGCCTACAAAACCTACGGCCCGCACCAGGGTCTGATGGTTGTACGCCGCCCTTTGGCAGAGAAGCTGCCGAACCAGGGGCACCATTTCAACGGGGGCAAACTCTACCAGCGGTTCACGCCTGCTGGGCCTGACCATGCACAGGTCGCGGCCTGCGCGGGCATCGCTGACTATATCGACAAGCTTTATCACTATCACATTCGGGCAGGGCGGGACGCGGCGGGGCGCGCTGCCTGGGTCCATGACCTTATGCGCCGGCACGAGGTCAGCCTGCTGGCTCCGCTCATGGATTTTCTGAACAGTCGACAAAGGCTGCGGGTGCTGGGGCCAAAGACAGCGCAAGATCGCGCGCCAACGGTTGCGGT
>JBCBGY010000267.1:0-5156 GCA_038526275.1 Pseudomonadota bacterium
GATCGATTCCCGTTCCTGGGTGGTTGCCGTTTCGGTCGGCGCGACTGGTGCCGTCTCTTGACGGGCAGGTTGACGGGCGGTCTCGCCCGACGAGGTGGCGGCGACGGATGCGGATTGAGGGCTGGCGACCTCGAGCGCTTCGGCCGATTGATCTAGCGCTTCTGCAGGCCCTGCATTGACCGGCAAACTGCTGGCCAATTCAAGGGTTTCGATGATCACCTCGGCGGGGGGAGCCGGTGGTGTTCGTTGTGGGAACGATACTGGCACAAGGCCCAACACCGCCGCATGTGCGACGAGGGCCATGCCAAGTGCCGCTCCCCATGCCCCCCAATCGGCGGCAAATCCAGGTCGCGCTGCCATCATGGCGCTGCCTTGAGGGTGACCAGCGTCACGCCCAAACCTGTAGGTTGTAGCGCCTGCACGGCGGCCAAGAGCTGACTGGCTGGCAGATTGGCGGCGGTTAGGATGTGGACATGATCTGCGCTTCCTGAATCGTCTTTCAGACGGTCGACAATTTCGGTTTTCGTGCCGGGCTGGCCATCCAGAGACCAGCTCCCGTCCAGATTAATCAGCAAGAGCGGTCGGGGCAGACGTTCCAGCGGCAGATCCGTGCTGGTGGGCAGGTCGACCGTCAATTCGTCGGTTTCGACGATTGTTCCGACCACGAGGAAGAACAGCACCAACAGCAAGACGATATTGACCTGCGCCAAGCCGAAATCCGGTTTGCGCAGGGGCTGGGCCTCGGCCAATCGTGATTGCAGTTTCATGGTTGCGCGCTCGCCGTCTGGCCGATCAGGCGGATCCGGGGGAAGGGGCCGCGCCGGGCGATTTCGAGCGCTGTGGCGATGTCTTGGGCGGTCGCGGCACGTGTGGCGAAAAGCAGGACCTCGTCGACCGTGCCGGGCGTAATTGTGTCCAGGAAGCCAGGCAAATCATGAAGCGGCATCATTTCGGAACCGATCCGAATCTGATCGCGAGAGACATGCCAAATGCTTTGCGCGTTTGCCGTAGGCGCGGCTTGCGGGGTTTGGCTCGGTGTCTCTGGCGCTGGTGCGCCGAGCGGCAGCAGGGCATAGGGCGCCAGAGACGTCGACAGCATGAAAAAAATCAGAAGCTGAAACATCACATCAGCGAGTGGCGTCAGCGCGAAAGCGGCCTTGCCGCGGCTTTGGTCAGCAGGAATGACGAATGCCGTTTGGGTCATGTTGGCATCCTATACTATCGCGCCGGGCAGCGGGTGGTTTCAATTTGCTGTGCGAGTGATCCGTCGACGGGAAGACTTGGTCGTTCCGAAGCCTACGGTGGGGATATTTTCGCCAATAAGAAAGGGGTTGATCAGGAGCGGGAACTGGGTGGTTTGGTTTCAACCCGACCATTCAACAGTGTCGATATCAGCCGTTCGATGGCCTGACGCTCGCGGGTGATTCGGCCTTCAAGCCACGTGACTATGAAATAGAACACGATTGCGATGGCCAGGCCAACGGCGGTGGTGATGAGCGCGGTCCAGATCCCGCCAGCCAGGACTGACGGGTCAACGGCGCCCTCGCTTTGCGACAATTGTCCGAACGCCTCGATCATGCCGACGACAGTGCCGAGCAGCCCCAGCATCGGCGCCGCCTGGACCACAGCTTCGAGACCGCGCATTTGCCGTGACAGGAGCGCCATTTCGTCGAGCGCGGCCTGCATGGCAAGGTCTTGGCCGTAGGATTTGTCCCCTTGTGCGGCTTTCAAACCTGATAAAGCAGCAAAGAGGACTCTGAGCGTGCTGGTATTCCGCTTGCCGGCCAGTTCGAGCGCCGCGTCGCCATTGCCTGCCAGCCACTTGTCCACGACTTGTTCCGCGATCTTGCGCCGACCGACGCCAAGTGACGCAAACTGGATCAGCTTGTAGAACGTGATCGTCAGAGCAAAGATCGACACCGCCAGCAGGACGCCCAGAATGATCCAGGCGAAGCTGTCCAGGTCAGATGGAAGCATTGTCGACATGCGGGACCGGCGGAAACGAGGTCAAGCCAGGCGAAGGCCTATGGACTGCAAAGCGGAACGGGCCATGGTGGCCCATTCGCTGGCCGGCCAAAACCTTAGGTGCCGAACTGGATGGTGCCGCGCGAACTGGTTTGCAGCGATTCCATGCAGTTGGGTGTGGAACCATCCGTAGCCACGCATTCGGCGACGCTGTTCACCAGCAGGCGTGAGATATCGGTGCAAGGTTGGTCAGCAAGATCGAACTGAACCACCTTTGTCCGTCCGTCCTGAACCTGACCGAACTCTAGAATAAGAAGGCGGGACACGATGCCCTCTTGGTCGAATACCGCAACCTCATAGGAGGTCTTGTCCATCGAGACACCGGAATTGTTGGTCGCAACATAGGTCAGACGGCACCCAGCCTCCACATCTGTCACGTTGTTGAGGTCCAGCGCGAAGCTGCCCTCCTGCGCGTGAATTGGAGTAACGGACAAAGCCCCGACAACTGCACCCACGAGTGTCAGGATTGATCGTGTCTTACGCATTTTTCACGCGCCCCTCATTTGGTCGTGCCACTATCGCAAACTGCTATCATGCAGGTTCTATGGCGCAAAGCCCCGTCTACGTAATTTTCCGGATAGAAATTGTACTGTAACGGAGGCGTTACGGTCTGAATTGCAGGTTCTGCACCACGAAAAACGATTTCCGTCTCAGCTTTTCGGATTCAGATGGGTGCGCAACTCCGACTTGTCGGTCGGCGTTTTCGGCGCTTGTTCGTCCTCTAACAGCTTGCCCTGAGGCCGCGGACGCAGCACCGGAGTGCCGTCAACCCGTTCTCCTACAGTCGTCTCGACATCTTCTAACTGGCTTTCGGTCTTCGGCATGTCGATCGGGATCCAGTAACCTCGCAGATGCCGGTTCTTGGATCCGACGAAAATTGCACGGCTCATCGTGGCGGACCGGCCTTTTCGCCGAACCCGCGCAAGGGCGGTGATTCTGTCAGATGAGGCAGCCATACCCGCCGCACCATGTTGCGCTGACGCAACAGTTTGCGGAACTGTCACCGGTGACGCGGTTGCGGATAGAGGCAGTAACGTAAGGGTAACAACACAGGCAGGCGCCCAAGATAGCGCGCAGGCCAATCTCTGCCGTCTCAGCCAAACCATTGCCCTCAGCCCTCCATTGACGCGTTTGTCACGTCGGCACCTTGCTGCCATACTAGTGCAAAAATCCGCCGAGACCAATGGGACTTAGAGCTGAAGGACACAGATATGGGCCGTTTTTGCGTCAGCTTGGTCATTTTCTTTGCGGCATGTTCCGCTAAGGCCGAATTTTCCGTCTGCAATCAGTCTTTTGACGTGGTGAATGTTGCGATTGGTCAGGATGTGGCCGGTGAGTTTGAGACCGAGGGCTGGTGGACCATTGGCACGAACCAGTGCGCCAATGTGATCAAGGGCGAACTGATAAACCGGTACATCTATGTATACGCCACCGATGTCTTTGGGCAGCCCATCCTTGATGGCGCGACGACCATGTGTGTGGGGCCAAAGCGTTTCAGCATTGCGGGCATCGACGATTGTTGGCGCCGCGGTTATGTCGCCGCCCCGTTCTTTGAGGTCGACACCAAAGCGGTTGAGCGTTGGACGCTTTTCCTCTCTCCGACCGAGTTCTGAATGGTTGCTTTTGGCGGTGCCGATGGAAGAGATGCACTGGCGGGTGCGGCATCTATGCTAAGTCACTGTAAACCGCCCCCGACGAGCCGAATCTCACTGCATCATGCATGACGATGATGATCCCTGGAAGCCAGTTGCGCCTGCCGAGCCGCCTGTAAAACAGAGCAAACTCAAGGCCGCTGACGCCGAGGTTCCCTGGGGACTGATCCTTGGCATTTCGATCCCGGTGTTTTTGTTGACCACCGTTGGGCTTTTCGTGGCGCTGACCTGGGACAGTTGGAGTTTTGGCGGTCAAACAACTCCGCCCTTACAGGTGGAGGTGGACGAAGAGGACCTGAGCGAGCAACTCGCCGCTGTGGAGCGAGACGCCCAAGCCGCGAGTTCTGCCTTTGCGGCCGCCTTTGCTGACCTGGCTGGGGATCCATTGATCATTCGGTTCGCGGAAGGGGCGCAGTCTCGCGCGGTGCGCGAGGTTCCCCGTCCGCCGGACCTCAGTGATGTTGCGCGAATCCCTCAAACACTCGTTTTGGTCAGCGATGTGATGGTCTCTGCAGAAGAACGGTTCTTGACCACTCTGCCATCAACTCAAGAGGACTTCGCGTTCTTCAAGGCCCAGAAGGCGGGCAGTGATGAAGCGGCCAATGCGATTGATGCGGTGCTGACAAACCAAGGATCCGCACCAACGGACCCAGATCTGGCTCAGGAAGATGGAGGATGGGGCGATACGGTCGACGGGACTGACCAAGACCTGGAATTCAGTAAGACCCGCATTGAAGACAATACGTCCGTCGCTTTTGTCAGGGGCGAGCAGCGCCGGGATGATCTGACGACGGACATTTTTGTCCGCATTTCGGCCCGCCAGTCTGTGCAAACCCTGCTCGTCTCCAAGAACTTCCGGAAAGAGGATGCTGAAGCCGTTCAGGCGAAGGCGGCAGAACTGTGGGGCCTGGAAGAGCTGACCGAAGGGTTGGTCGTTGCCTTGCGAGGCATTCCCGGACCCGGGGGCGCGTTGAGCCTTGTGCAAATGTCGGTCTATCGAAGTGATGCCTTTATCGGCACGATGGCCATTGACCCGGCGGGCCGACTGACCGGCGGGGCGGATCCATGGCTGGATCAGGAACTGTTCGATTACACCGGTGAAGCCGATGCGAGCCAAAGCCAGGAGCAGCGGTTCAGGCTGCTCGATGCGTTTTATTCAGCGGCCATTCGGAACAAGGTGCCTGCCACGCTGGTGGGAGAGGCTATTGCGCTCTTGTCGAAATCCAATGATCTGAATGCCTTTGCCAATCCGGGCGACCGGATGATGGTTGTCTATGGATCCGAGCGTTTGGAGGAAGATACCGGAGCAGGGCAAATCCTCTACATCGCCTTGCGCGGCAAAGAGATTGATATCGAATGCTTTGTCTTCCGCGCCTCAGACGGCGGCTACAACTGTTTTGGCGCCACGCCGCAAAGCGGAGGTAGTGCCGTCAGCGGCATGGTCACACCGGTTCAGGGAGTGCTGACCTCCCGGTTCGG
>JBCBGY010000268.1:0-5144 GCA_038526275.1 Pseudomonadota bacterium
CCGCGGGGTATGAAACCAATTCGGCGCGACAAGTACCAATTGGCTGTCAAAATGTATGAACCGGAACGTCGCCCCGAATTCTCAAACCTGATCGAGGACTTGCTGAAGACAAACAAGATGTTACGCCGATAGGCGCTCTTGGTCTCCTTCACTTCCAATCCTAAAGCGCTTGGTAGAGTTCTTCAAAGTATCCGCTTCGTTGGACAGTAGACCACTGGCTGCTGTAACTTCTTCAAATGATGCGGCTTGCTTTTGTGTATTCCGATCGATCAACGCAACTGCGCTGTTGATTTCACCAACCCCTTGAACTTGCTCGGCAATGGCGCTTGAAATCTGGTCGATACGCTCTGATACACTGACGACGCTATCAGAGATCCGTGTCAGCGATGTTTGGGCGTCGGATACTTTGGTAACGCCTTCCGACACGGCGCTGTTACTGCGCTCGATCACATCGTCAATCTCCTTGGCCGCTGCGCTTGCGCGCTGCGCCAATTGACGTACCTCGGAGGCCACGACCGAAAATCCACGCCCTGCATCTCCCGCCCGGGCCGCTTCAACTCCGGCATTCAGGGCCAGAAGATTGATTTGAAACGAGATGTCATTGATCACGCCCAAAACTTTCGAAATTTCTGTGGATGCATCCGAGATTCTGGCCATTGCCTTCGCAGCCGCTGACGCAATCTCGCTTCCGGCCATGGCGGTGGTTCTTGCCGTACGGGCATTCCCATTGGCGTCCATGACATTTTTGCTGACCATCGTAATGCTGGCTGTCAATTCTTCCAGCGCTGCTGAGGTTTCCTCGAGTGAGGCCGCATTTTGCTCCGCTTGAATTGAAAGACTTCCCGAGGTGTCCTTTAGTTCGCCAGATGAGTGGGCGAGGTTATCGCTGCTTTCGGAAATGTCGCCGACCAAGGACCGAAGTGAGTTGATCATGCCATTTGTATTGGTCTGCAGTTGCGCGAAAGCGCCTTGAAACTGGCCAGTCACTTGTTGACTCAGGTCGCCTTGAGCCACGCGCTCCAGGGCGTGGCCAACGATCGTAAGACCTTGTTCCACGCTGTCCACCAGGCTGTTGACGTCACTGGCCAATTTCGCCAGTTCCCGGTCAGAAAAATCTGCGTCGACCCTGACTGTGAAGTCACCTTCGGACGCTGCCGATACGACTTTGCCCAAGGAAAAGCTGAGGTTTGAAATCATTTCCTGCCGTACACGCTCGGCTTTTGCGCGTGCCTGCTGGTCCTTTTCTTCCTGCAGTCGCTTCATGTCTTCCGCTGCTCGCTGGCGCTCGACTTCAGCAGCCTTCTCCCGCTCTACAGCTTCTATCGAGGCTTTGCCGTTCACCTTGAAGATTTCGAGCGCTCGTGCCATCCGACCAATTTCGGTGTCCTGATCAGCATGACGGACTTCAGCGTCGAGGTCCCCTTCAGCTATACGCACCATAGTAGACACCGACTCCTCGAGTTGGCGAGTTACGCGGGTCGACATCGAACGCGATATGCGCCAAGCAGTCGTGATTATGATCAGGGCAGCAGCCAGAATTGCAGATACCGTCAAGAGGGAAATCGTTTGGCCGCGAGGACCCAAAGTATTTTGTCGGTCCGCTGCTGCGTCAATTACGGTTTCAATGTCGATAACAATCTTGGGGCCCAAAGAGTCCATGATCTGACGTGCTGAAACCAGTTCCGCTAGAGCGGCGGCCAGTTCAACTTTCTCGTCTTGAAAGTTGTTGATCTCGGCCATTGCTTGGTTTGCAAGATCGCGGAGCAGCGGGTTTTGCAATTCAGGAAGCAAAGTTTGCAACTGAGAAACGGCCGTCTCCATCTCTGACTTGGCACGATCCAGATCAGTCCCACTTTCGGTTCGTCGATAGCGTTCCACATAGTATCGTGCCAGCATCAAAGCCTCTTGGGCACGACCGGCGTAAAAGGCGGCGCTGGGGTCGCTGTCTTCATGGGCCGTGACCATGATTTCTGTTAACGCCTTGCGGGCGTTCAAGCCGGAATTGCGAACTTCATCCTCTACTTCTTCAAACCGCGCCCAAGACTGAAGCATGTTTTGAAATTGAAGTTCGAATTCCGCAAGTTCAGGGCCGAGTTCCTCCAAAGAGGGAGACCAATCCAAGTTATCGCCCGAGACAGAGGATAAATCTGCGTCGGCTGTCCGCAATTCATCCATATTGTGGTTAAATGCTTCGACTTGTGCCTCATCGGGTGCGATCCGCCATTTATAGGCCGCCAAACGCGCCTCAAAAACGTCTTCGATGACTGCATTCGCCACGAGTGTTGCGCGCGAGGTCCCGCGATATTCCATGAAGATCGACTTCGCCAACAACGTTGCCGCCGTTGAAATTACGGACAACACAACCAATCCGACCATCAAGATCGTACTGATTGCGGAAATTTGTTGCGCTAGCGGTTTCGACGAAAGGGACATATCAGCTCTTTGTGGACTCCAAGCGGGTCGGCAGATTTTTGGTACCACCGAACAAGTTTCGCCTGCGTAAACCCAACGCAGAAAAGCCGCTTCCGCCGCTACGGTTCTACGATTTTATTCCCCAATTTTTACGAGATAACACAGTGAATTCAGTCTCGCTTGTCGTCGTGCGAAAAATCTGAACCGTCTAGCTCGGACTGAAACCAAGGATTTCAACGATTTAGCTGATATTTCAGTTACTTTGTTAGGCGCTAGTCGTCAGTTTGGTTCAGTTGACGATCCGTTCGCTGTGCGGATGTATCGAGCCGCCGGGAGGCCCTGGTCCCCGGAACCAGCAGTTCGGCCTTGCGGAAATAGGCTCTCAGTTCTTCTTTTACGATCCCCAACTCAAGCCGCGCATCCCGAACGGTCTTCGATTGCCAGGGTTCATTTTCCAAAGGGATCAGATGCAGGTCCTTGGCCCGCAGATTGTCCATCGAGAAACCCACACCCAGCCGGAAGGAGGGGATATGCTCCTGCTGGAATCGCCAGTGCTTCGGATATTCGGTCGTGGATACCTTGATAAAAAATTCCACAATCTCGCCCGTGATATCAGACGCTGCACCCATGGTTGCACCAATGATGAAGGCTTCGTCCTGCACATGCAGCCCCCGGCCCAAAAGAACATGGATACAGTCATGGCGGGGCAGGGAAATGGCGCCCGGCAAGGCATCTGGACTTTCCGGGTTTTCGTAGCGGCGGATGATCTCTGGTACGTCCTCGGCGGCTGCCGCAGGAAGCGTTGCCAGTACCTCTGACAGCGCCATGTCGTCGGTATCGAGGCCGGGGTTCCATTCGTCCCAGTTCAGATCGATGCGCCGCCCCATGACTTATCCCCCCGTATCTTCAAAGTCGGTGATGGCCTGGAAATCCGCGTTTTCTGCGACCGCCGATTGCAGCGCCTCGGCCAAGGCAGAGACGTTGGCCACATCGACGAAACTCCCCAGATCGTCCCGCCGCAGGACATGTTGACCCCTGATGCCGATCCCTATGGTCGTCAGTTGGATCGGCGTGTCGCTGGCCAGACCCTCGACGGTTAACTCCAGCGCATCGCCATCATTGGCCGCTCCATCCGTTGTGACGATCAACCGGAATGTGCCAAATCCGCGAACCATCGCAGCTTCTTCCTCCAGCATCTTTTGCGCCGTCTTAATCGCGCCCGTCAAAGGGGTGCGACCATTGCTGAGAATGCGCTCCAAGGCCCCAGGCAAGGCGGCGCGGGCTTCTGACACCGAAGAGAAGGCCAAAACGGTTCCCGAATTCAGCGCCACGACCGCGACGCGATCCGTGTCCGCCATAGCAGCAAGTGCGTCGACCACGGCGGCCTTTGCGGCGATGATGTCATCGCCCATCGACCCGCTATCATCAAGCACGATGGCCGTGATCCTTCGGTTCGGATCGGGGCGGGCCTCAACTTCCGGTGCCTGGATGGTGGGCCAAGCCGCAATAGCGGCCCAATTCGGCGTAACGGGATCCGGGGCGAACATATCCAGATCACCCGGCAAGTCGATTTCAGCCAAAGGGATGAAGATGTAGGCGGCAACGCCGAGGAAGATCAGCGCGCTGACGATGCGTTTCATGTCAGCCTCCTATTGCAGCGGCGAGAAGGTTGTGGCCTCGGCCTGCACCGTGAGCACACGGAAGACCACCCGCATATTTTCCCGCCATTCAGCCTCGGTTCCCGGCGGGTTGTGTCGCGGGTTAGAGATGCCCACGCCATCCACCGTGAACTGGTCGCGGTTCACCCGAACATCCAGTTCGTTTGCATAACCTGTCAGTGCGTCAACGACGGCGATAGCCCGGTCCATTGACAGGTTCTGCGTAGACGTTCGGATCGCCCGAAGTTCTGCATTTTCCGCCCCGGCTTGTTCGCGCCGAAGAAAATGCAACGGGTCGGAATGCCCTTCCACCGTGATGATTGCACCGGAATAGGTGGAGGCCAATCGCAGGATCTCTTCGAAATCCTTGGCATAAAGCTCCGTCGGGAAAGAGGTACTGTCGGGCTCAAAGTAGACCTCGAAGTCGATCTTTGTGTTTGCGTCAAGCTGACCGGTGCGGCGCAATTTCTGGACGGCAGCCGCAGCGGCCTCCGGGTTGAAGGCAGCGACCTGGCGGTCGTCGAGGTTGCTGAGCCCTTCAGTCAGGGCCGAATAGTCCCATTCAGCGGTGCTCAGATTGGCCGGCGCATCCAAACGGTCAGCACCGCGCAGCGCGATATTGACCTCTTCCAACAGAACGTCAAAGCGACGGGCTTCATTTGGATCGCCGAAATGTTTCGCATTGCCTGCCCAACCGTCGGTGATGGCGTCCTGCCACAGGAAGACCCCCTCTTCAGTTGGCAGGCCACCGAGGAATTCGCTGGCCATCAGCGACGCCATCTCCGCCTGGCGTGGATCGCTGTCAGTTGCCATGAAGGACCGCATGTCTTCTTCGGCCTGGAACAGGATGTTGACCATCCGGGCAATATCGTCGCGGTTGGCATCGAAATAATCGGCACGGACCGAGATATAGTCCCCAATGACAGAGGCGGCTTCCTGGGTCGAGATCAGGATGGTAGCACCGCGCACCGATCCTTCGGCCCCGGTGCCGACATTGCCGCCAGAGGTCAGAAACCGCGCATCCGGCAGGATCACCGCCGCAGCATCTGCGTTGCCGTCGGCCAGGGCCGCGGA
>JBCBGY010000269.1:0-5136 GCA_038526275.1 Pseudomonadota bacterium
CTTAGAATATCGAGCCGTTTTCATGGTCGAACGGACCTATCGACCTCTTCAGCCAGATGCTTCGATAGCTCTGCGGGCGCCTTCAGGTCCACTCCAGAAGTCAGAGGCACAATAACGAAAGGGCAGCAACAACAGGTCAGGGAAGAAACGCGCCGCGACAAAGAGCACTTTCATCCAGCACGTCGCCCATGCCTTGATGATTGCTGTATGATGCTCTGGTTGCAGGACAGCGCCATATACGGCATCCAGTGCTCTATTGCGCAGCTCTGCCTCTATGGGCGGCCCCGTTATAGCCATCGCCGTCTCCGAAATACCGTAAGACCGATTTGATCAAGATACTCGTCGGACTGTGTCCTGTCTATCAAGCCATGGCGAGATCGCCTCGTGTCCGGGAAGGTGGCGGTCTATGGATCAGAGCTGTCCCAGGGGCGGTAGCCCGGGCAAGGAAAACTTGGGGAGATGCGGTCAGACCGACTGCCAGTGCGGAAAGGACATAATGTCAGTACCCTTGGCCTGGCGTTCTTTCGTATAGGCCCTAAAGCGGTTGATCGCAGGACCAACTTGCCAATCGAGAAGCGCTGATCTGTAGCTGGGCCTTGCCGCGATCCGGTCGAACCATGCGGCGAGGTGGGGCGTTCGGGCCAAAGGCCAGTCCATCAGGTGGAACCGGTGCACATTCGGGATCCACGCAATGTCGGCCAGGCTAAATTCCGGGCCATTCATGTAGTCTCGGCCATCGGACAGCACCTGCTCAAGATGTTGGAAGGCAATGTCCGTTCGTTCGATGGCGGCATTAATCCGGTCCGGGTCAAACCCATTCGCGAAGTCCAACCGGAATTGCCGCAGCCAGGCATTTTGGTGCGCGACCTGAAAGGCTTCCGCTTCCTCCGGTGGTGGTGGCGGATCGGCACGAAACAGAAACTCAAAGGTCAGCAATTTCAGATCCACCTGCGCGGCGTCGGCCCGTTCAAGCAGATCCCCTGATCCCGGTTTCGCCAAGGCGCTGTCCCGCCCCACAACGTGCGCAATGATGTCAATCGACTCGATCATCAGCCGACCGTCTTCGACCAGCGCCGGGACCACACCTTTCGGGTGGATCCGCTGATAGTCCGGCGTTGCATGCTCGTTCTTTTCCAGATGGATCAGATGGCTCTCATAGGGCCTGCCCGCTTCGGCCAACGCGATGCGGACCCTTTGCGAGCAGGTGGACATGGGAGCATGCCACAGATGGATCCCTTTCAGGGACTTCAGGCTTTGGTCCAGGGGTTCAATCTCGGGCAAGGGATCTGGTCCTTTCTAGAAGTTCACGCGGTCACCACCCTTGAGATCCAGGATCTCCCGCGCCTCGTCCGGTGTGGCGACCTCGGCCCCAAGATCCTCGATGATCCGCCTGATCTTTGTCACCTGCTGCGCGTTACTTTCTGCCAGTTCGCCGCGTTTGATGAACAGGCTGTCTTCCAGACCAACGCGCACATTGCCGCCCATCTGGCTTGCGGTGGTGGCCATCGGGATTTGCGCAGCCCCGGCCGCCAAGATCGACCAGCGGTAGCTGTCCCCAAAAAGCTTGTCGGCCGTCTTCTTCATGAAGACCAGGTTTTCCACGTCAGCGCCGATCCCGCCCAAGATCCCCATGACAAACTGGATGAAGACCGGAGCCTTGAACAGCCCGATATCCATGCAGAATTTCAGATTATAAAGATGCCCCACATCATAGCATTCATGTTCGAACTTGATATTGTGGGGCGCAAGCGTGGTTGCGGCCTCTTCAATGTCACGGAACGTATTGCGGAAGATGTTGCCGTCGGAATTGGCGACATAGTCCTTTTCCCAATCAAACTTCCACGTGTCGTACCGCTTGGCGAGCGGATGAAACGAGAAGTTCATCGAGCCCATGTTCATGGAACACATTTCGGCGCTGAAGGCGGCGGCGGGCTTAATTCTTTCCGAGATCGCCAAATGGAGTGACCCGCCGGTCGAAATGTTCACCACCGCATTTGTGGCCTGCTTGATGCGCGGCAGAAAGGGCTGAAAATCCTTCGGGTCGACTGACGGTGCGCCGTTTTCCGGGTCACGGGCATGCAGGTGCAGGATCGATGCGCCAGCCTCGGCGGCCTCAATCGCATGTTGAGCGATCTGATCATAGGTGTAGGGCAGCGCGTCCGACATGGTCGGCGTATGGATGGCCCCGGTGACCGCGCAGGTGATTATGGTTTTTTGTCGGCTTGCCACGATTGGCCTCCTGTTTTGTCCGGGTCGAGTTGGACGCGATAGCTCAGCGGGAAGAGTTCCAGATCAAACCGGTCGCGGATCAGGCCCCACACCCCTTTTGGCGCTTTCAGCATCACGACGATGGCGACAAGGCCGAGAGCGATCAAGTAGATCGTCCCGAAATCGGCGAGCGTTTCCCGCAGCAAGAAAAAGAGCAGCGTGCCGATGATCGGGCCTTCCAGCGTGCCGATCCCGCCGATGACCACGATGAAGATCACAAACGCCGTCCAGTCATTGACCGAGAAGGCCGCATCCGGCGAGATGCGGAGTTTCTGCAGGAAGATCAGCCCGCCGATGATGGCCGTGAGGGCAGACGTTACGACATAAACTTCCAGCTTCGTGCGCCAGATATCGATCCCAAGGCCCGCTGCGGCCACCTCACTGTCGCGGATGGCGGTGAGGGCAAGGCCGCGGCGGGACCGCAGGAACAGATAGACTGCGCAAATCACAAATACAGCCGCGCCGAGGGCCAGCCAGTAGCTGAGCGATTCCCGCCCTGACCGGGATGCCGCCAGCGATCTGACGATGCCCGCTGGCAATGAAGACCCGGAGCCTCCACCGAGGGCCGAGATCTGGGCGAAGACCAGCAGGAATACTTCGGCAACAACCCAGGTACCGATGGCAAAGTAGGCGCCGCGCAATCGGAAAATCAGCGTGGCAATGGGCACAGAGATGGCGGCAGCCAGCAGGCCCGCGCAAAGGATCGCGACAATCGGATGAAGGCCTGCGAAGATTGTGAGAGCGAAGAGCATATAGCCACCAAAGCCCACATAGGCCTGCTGACCGACCGAGACCAAGCCAGCATAGCCTGCCATCAGGTTCCACAGGCAGGCGAGCGAGAGGTAGAGGAAAATCTCGCCCATCAGCCTCAGGTCAGCGCGGCCCGCCCACCAGGGCGCGGCGGCCAGGATGACCAGTACGATTCCGCCCAGGATGATGGCGATGCGGGAGGCGCGCGTGGCGCGGGTCACATGTGGCGCGCTCAATGTTCTACCCTCGGGAACAGGCCGTTCGGGCGGACGGCGAGAACAACGAGAAAGGCGATATGTCCGGCCAGCAACTGCCAGCCCGGATCGATCTTGGCGCCAATGGTCTGCGCCACGCCCAGGATTACGCCGCCCACCAATGTGCCCCAAAGGTTGCCAAGCCCGCCAATGATCACCGCCTCGAAGCCAAAGATCAGGCGACCTCCGCCGATGGACGGATCAAAGCTGGTACGGATGCCCAGAAGGATCCCCGCAATGGCCGTGACTGCAAGGGCTAGTGCCATGGCCAAACCAAACACGTGGGCTTTGTTGAAACCGACGATCTGGGCGATGTCCTGATTGTCGGACACCGCGCGAAAGCCCCGGCCCAGGCTGGTAGAATAGAAGATCCACTGCAGCCCGGCGATGGTGGCCACGGCGATGGCGAAAGTGAGCAGGGGCAGGACCCCAACAGCCAGCCCGCCAATGGGCATGCTGGCCGTTTCAATCGCGCCTCCATCCAGGTTTTGCGGATCGGCCGTGTAGCCTTCGAGAAGCGCGTTCTGAATGATGACCGACAGGCCGAAGGTCACCAGAAGCGGCGGCAGAATGTCGTCGCCCAGTGTTTGGTTCAGAAGCCCGCGCTGCAGAACGTAGCCAAGACCGGCCATCACTGGCATCACGATCAGCAGCGCCAGAAAAGGGTGCACGCCCAGCAGGATTGTGGTCGTCAGCCCGAAATAGGCGGCCAGAACGATCAAGTCCCCGTGCGCGATATTCACCAACCGCATCACGCCGAATATCAGCGAAAGCCCCGCCGCGAACAGCGCATAGAGCCCGCCCAAGAGAATGCCCTGGACCACCACGTTTACCCATTCGATCATGCGGCGACCCCGAAATAGGCGGCGGTGATGTCTTCGCGGCTGACGTCCCCGGTTTGGCCCTGCAGTGAGACCCGGCCTTCCTGCAGGCAGTAAACGCGGGAAGAGACCGAAAGCGCGCGGGAGATGTCCTGTTCAACCAACATGGCCGACATGCCCTCGCCGATGATGCCCGGCAGCGCCTTGTAGATGTCACCGATCACCACTGGTGCCAGGCCAAGGCTAATCTCATCGAAAAGGATCAGATCCGGGTTCGCCATCAGCGCTCTGCCGATTGCAACCATCTGCTGCTGCCCGCCCGACAGGGAGGTGGATTTCTGTGTCTTCCGCTCACTCAGGATCGGGAACAGGTCATAGACTTTGTTCAGGTTCCAAGGCCCGGCTCGCCCGACCTTGCCGCCCACCATCAGGTTCTCTTCTACCGAAAGAGACGGGAAAAGCTGGCGTCCTTCGGGGACAAGCGCAATGCCCAAATGCGCAACCTGATCGGCGCGAAGGGCTCCAATCTGCTGCTCGCGAAGCTGGACTTGATCCGGCTTGTTTCGGATCAGCCCCGCGATGGACCGCATCAGCGTTGACTTGCCCGCGCCATTCGCGCCGATGATCGCGACGACCTCGCCATCATGGATCTGCATGTCGATGCCGTAGAGGGCCTGGAAGTCGCCATAATGCGCGTCCAGCGCGTTCAGGCGTAGCAGGGGATCAGACATCCGGATCGACCCCCAGATAAATCTCTTTCACTTGGTCACTTTCCATGATGGCTTTCGGTTCGCCCTCCGCGATCTTCTTGCCAAAATCGATCACAATCAGTCGCTCCACGATGGCCAGCAGCGCATGGACCACGTGCTCGATCCAGATGATCGTTGTGCCCGCGGCATGGACACGTTTGATCGTGCTGATCAATTCCACGCATTCGGCGTCGGTCAGCCCGCCAGCGATCTCGTCGAGCAACAGCAGTTGCGGCTTAGCAGACAGGGCACGGGCCATTTCCAGCCGCTTGCGTTCCAGCAGTGTCAGCGAAC
>JBCBGY010000270.1:0-5103 GCA_038526275.1 Pseudomonadota bacterium
GGGCGAGGTCCAGGCCATCCGTTGTGGATTGACCGGAAATTCCTGCAGCTTCGACAGAAACGCGGCGTCCCGTTCGAACACCAACACGTCCATCCCGAAGGTAAAAGACTGGTAAAGCTCTTCGATCAGGATTGACTTGTAGAACAGTGCTTCGAGTATTGTGGTTGGCCCGCGGGGTTGGGCCACCATGATATGGGTTGGCTGCCCGTGGCGCCCAAAGAAGGTTTGCGCCATCGCGGGTGAGTTTGCCACGTAGAACCGACCGGGCGGCAGGCCAAGCCCATAGGTCTCGCTCATACGGTTCAGGTCGTCCGACAGCGCCTTGTTAGGTGGAAGCCCGGAATAGAGCCGCAGCACAACCGTTCGTCCTGCGCCGCAAAGGTCGCTGGTTGGGCCAGCGTAACGCATGGGAATTTGCTTGCCGAAGATATGGGCTGCAAGGTCACGGAATGTATTGAGGACAGCTCTGGTGCTCGGCGCCGGAGGATCACCGACAATGCAAAGTGCTGCACCTGCGAGCGTTTGACCGCTGATCCTGACCGGGATCGACAGATCCCGTCCCAGCATTGTGGTGCGGAGCTGATAGTTCCAGCCACGATCCGCCAGGTCGACAAATTCGTCTTTGCCAGCCATGGCCGGGATCGCCAGCAGGCCAGCAAGCAGGATCACCAAAATCCGAAAAGGTAGCAACACAGAAGATTTGCCTTTCAATATCTCAGGCGAACCTAGGAACTTGGCTAGAAAATGACAGGGCAAAGGAAAGTTGACGCTGCTGCTGCACGAGGTTTGCCGCAGTTTTTGGCGGGAAACGAAGTCGCGCGACCGTAATCTAGCGATAGTTGAGTGAAAATCTGACCGAATTATCCGAAATGATCGGTCCGCTAGCCCGTTTTTGCCGGGAAAAGCCGGTATTCAAGTTCTGCGTCATCCTGTGCCGCATGCTTTGCGGCCTGGTCCTGCAACCATTGGTGGTGCGGTGACTTGATGCAAACCGGGTCGGTCGCGCTGGCATCTCCCACAATTGCCATGGCCTGGCACCGGCATCCGCCGAAATCGCGGGTCTTGCGGTCGCAGCTTTGGCATGGTTCGGCCATCCAGTCTGTCCCACGGTAAGCATTGAATGCCGCGCTTTCGTACCAGATCTCTCGAAGGGGCCTTTCCTGCACACGTTCGAATGTCAGATGGGGAATGGTTTGCGCCGCATGGCAAGGCAGAACGACACCATCGGGTGAGATATTGAGCCCGGTCGTTCCCCAGCCGCCCATACATCGCTTGGGATAGTCTTCGTGATAGTCGGCGGGCACATAATCGATCACCAACGTGCCTTTGAGCCGGGCTCGCGCTTCCGTGACGATCCGGGTTGCCTCCCGCGCCTGATCCCGTGTGGGCATCAGCGTGTCCCGGTTTTTCAGAGCCCATCCATGGAACTGCACCGTTGCAACCTCTATGCGGCGGGCTCCCATCTCCACGGCCATTTCCAATGCGCGCGGCAGTTGGTGCAGGTTGCGCCGATGCAGAACAGCATTCAGCGTCAACGGAAAGCCGATTTCGCCGATCCAACCCGCCACTTGCATCTTCCGATCATACCCGCCGCGATAGCCGCCTATGTCATCAGCCATGGCAGCATCAGTCCCTTGCAGCGATAGCTGAATATGGTCCAGCCCTGCCTCATCCAGATCGGCCAGGCGCTGTTCTGTCAGGCCAATTCCAGACGTGATGAGGTTGGTATAAAGCCCGGCCGCCCGCGCCGCCCGGACCAGTTCAGTCAGATCTCGGCGGGAGGCGGGCTCCCCACCGGAGAGATGGAGTTGCAATACACCAAGCTCTGCGGCTTCTTTGAAGACCCTCTTCCAGGTTTCGGTGTCGAGTTCGGCATCCGCCTTGGTTAGTTCCAAAGGGTTAGAACAGTAAGGGCATGAAAGCGGGCAACGATGGGTCAGCTCCGCCAGCATCGCGATGGGCGGGCGTACGGTCACGGAGAGACATCCAGAAACCGGCGATCCCGCAGGGCGGACAGAAACCCGGCACTGTCCTTGCTGATCTGATCGGGTGGCGCATTGTATTTGGCGGCGAGGGCGGCGACGATATCTCCAAATGAGCGTTTGCCGTCGACCTCTGACAGAACCGCATGTCCGACCTGGTCCAGCGCCACCGCGCGTTCTGGCGCCAGCAAGACCCAGCGGTCACGGACTTTATCAAAATGCAGTCGCACGCCACGGGGCAGGACGGGGATCAGATCAGGCGTCATCAGGACGCCTCCCGAAGCCGCAAACCTTGGCCCGGTTGCCACGCGCCCGGCGGGATGCGACCGGGTTCCACATAGGCGCCCCAAAGCGCATCAAGCTGTGACCAAAGCACATCCGTTTTAAAGATCAGCGCATTGGCGGCCATATCCTGTTTTTCGGCTGTATCAGCGTGGTCCAGGACCCACGCCAGACCGAATGCCACGTCCTTGGGCGCCTCTTTCAGGCGGTTCTTGAAGTAGGAGAGCGAGCGGTCATCGGCGAAGTCGTAATTCTGCAGAAGACCCTGAATGCGGTTCGCGTGGATCTTTGGCGCAAATAGCTCAGTGAGCGAGGCTGCGACGGCCTCCAGCAATGTCTTTTCCCGCACAAAGCGCACATAGGCATCGACCGCAAATCGCGTGGTCGGCAACACGCCTGCGGTTGAGGCCACATAGTCCGGGTCGAGCCCGACAGCCTCTGCCAGGCGCAACCACCGCCGAATGCCGCCTTCATTTTCTGCCGTGCCGTCATGATCTTCGATACGCGACCGCCACGCCCGCCGCAGGTCTGGGTTTTCGACGCGCGACATGAAGGCTGCATCCTTCATCGGAATCGAGTGCTGGTAATAATAGCGGTTTATGACCCAAGCCCGGACCTGATCCGGTGTGCAACCGCCTCCGTGCAACCGGTCGTGAAATGGATGCAGATCGTGATAGCGGTCCGCCCCGATTTGACGGAGCCGGGCCTCAAACTCTGCGCGCGTTTGGGTCATAGCGCGAACTCCATTCCGTCCTGGCCAATGATCCATCCGGCGGCTTCCGCCTCCGCCCGTTCGGCGGAGTCCGGACGTAAAACAGGGTTGGTGTTGTTCATATGCACAAAGACCTTCTGACCGATATCGATGTCCTGGAAGGCGGCGATAGATCCGTCCGAACCGCTCATCGACATGTGGCCCATGCGCTGACCGGTTTTTGCTCCAAGACCTGCCAAGATCATCTCATCGTCGCGCCACAGGGTCCCGTCAAAGAACACAGCTTGCGCCGCTGTCAGGCGTTGCCTCAAATCCGAGGTTAGGGCTGCGCAACCGGGAATGTAATAGACCCGGCTTTTGCCAGATTTCAGTTCCACCCCCACGGTTTGCTCCCCCAGAAGATCGGTTTGAACCGTTTCGCCTTCCATATAAAGCGGGACCTTTCCTGGCACGGCGAAGGCGGTCGCGGTCAAATCACGGGCCAGTTCGAACGGTTGGCCCAAGCTGATCGGTTGCCGCGTCACGACGTTTTCGCGTAGTGCGTCGAAAATCGGATTTTGGCTCAAAACGGCCAAAATTTCCCGCGTTGCAAACAGCGTAAAGGGCTGCACTTCCCGAAGAGTCAAAAGCCCCGCAACATGGTCAATGTCGCCATTCGTAACCATGACCGATGCCAAAGGCAGCTCGCGCAGTCCCGTTGGATGGAGAGGAACAGACTGCGCAAGCTGTGCCCGCACATCGGGCGATGCGTTCAGGAGCGCCCATGGTCCGGACGCACTGGCGACGGAAAGCGAACTCTGCGTCTGGGATGGGATCAGCCCCTTACGGGCGAGGTTGCAATTCTCGCAACCACAATTCCACTGGGGCAATCCACCACCCGCCGCAGCGCCAAGGATCTGCGCGCGGATCGCCATCTTAGCCGACCGCGCGCGGCGTTCTTAGAACAGGACGCCGTCATCCTCTGCGTCGGGGCCGTACATATTGATTTCCATGCCGCACTCGATTTCGCGGATCACTGGTGCATTCCAAGCCATAACTTCCTCCTGAGTTTGGTGCTTAAATGATGGTCATAAGTTGGACATATTTCGATTCTTATTTCTTAAGACGGACTTACACATTGGTCGTAGTCACCGGCTGGCCCGCTGCGGCAGCAACCCTTCCAGGCAGAAGCCGCGATGCCGTATCGTTTTGATTTCAAATCCGAAATCTTTACCGGATAGCTTCTTTCTCAGATAGCCGATGTAAACATCAACGACATTCTCGCTACCGGTTCCCTCGGCCGCCCAAAGCGCATCAAATATTGCGGCGCGGGACTGAGGCGCGCCGGAATGGGCGACCAAATGGCTCAAGAGCGTGTATTCGCGGTCTGTCAGGGTGACCTCGCCAGCCGGGCTTCGCAGGCATTTTGCGTCGTCGAACATCAGAGCTGGTGCAGGCCGGGCGGCAGGAACGCGACGTTCCTGAACGCGCAGCCGTGCCACCAATTCGTCGAACGAAAAAGGCTTTACCACATAGTCATCTGCACCGGCCTCTAATCCGCGTGCCCTATGTTCCACATCCGCCAGCGCGGACAGCATCAGAATGGGAAGGTTCGCCCCTGCTTGCCGGGCCTTGCGCACCAGATCGAGCCCGCTATCCGCTCCGAGCATCACATCGACAATCGCGCCGGCGAACCGGTCGTTGGTCAGGCGGTCCAAAGCAAGATCAGCGCGATTTTCGGTGACGGTCTGGTAGCCATGGAGCGCAAGACCGCGGGCCAGCGCTGATGTGATTTCGGGATCATCGTCCACCAGCAACAATCGGGCCGTCATGAGGTTTTCCCATCGGGCAACGGCAGTCGAAGCTCTGCTTCCAGCCCGGGCGCGGATCCGAGCGCCTGTTCGCGCGACACAGGGCTGGTCAGTCGAATGGTGCCGCCTTGTTCCTCGATCACCCAGCGCGCCAGGGCGAGGCCAATCCCAAATCCTTGGTTCGTTGTCGATCCATGTTGTGAGAAGCGGTCAAAAACCCGCACGAGTGCTTCCGGAGGAAGGCCCGGTCCATTGTCCAGTACGCTCAGGGTCAGATCGCCTTGATCCCTGCGCAGCCGCAGATGGATCTGACCACCGCTGCGGGCATGGCGGATCG
>JBCBGY010000271.1:0-5056 GCA_038526275.1 Pseudomonadota bacterium
GCCCGAACGATGCCAGCGCGGGTGTGGAAATGGGTTTGCAGGCCCTGGACCGATAACACCGTCATCGCTTCAACCTCGGGTTCAGAACGTCGCGCAACTGATCTCCGACCAGGTTGATCGAAACGATGGTGAGAAGAAGCGCCAGCCCGGGGAAGAAGCTGATCCAGTAGCGGCCTGACAGCATATATTCGAAACCATTTGAGATCAGAACGCCGAGGGATGGTTCGGTTTGGCGCAAGCCCACGCCCAGAAAGCTCAACGTGGATTCCAGCGCGATGGCCGAAGCAGTCTGCACCGTGCCAATCACGATCAGTGGCGCCAGACAGTTGGGCAGGACATGCCGGAAAATGATCCGGGTATGGGACAGCGCGAGGCAGCGGGCCGCTTCAATGTATTCCTTGGCGCTTTCAACCAGCGCCGTGGCGCGCACCGTGCGCGCGTAGTAGGCCCACTGGGCGAAGACGAGCGCAATGATGATTTTGTCGATCCCACGTCCGAGGATCGCGACCAAGACGAGCGCAATCAGCACGGCAGGAAACGAAAGCTGAATGTCCACCGCGCGCATGATAAGCGTATCCACGCGACCACCTGCGTAGGCTGCGACAAGCCCAATCGCGGTGCCAATGGCGAGCGCGATGAAGCCAGCCGCCAGCCCCACCGTTAGCGAAATACGAATGCCGTAGAGGATGGCGGAATAAAGATCGCGCCCCGCGCCATCAGAGCCGAGCCACATTGTGTAGCCTACATAAGCCTCAGAGCCCGGCGGCAGCTTGCCGTCCAGCACATCTACCTGTGCCAGATCATAGGGATTTTGCGGCGTAATCCACGGGGCCAGCAGGGCGAGAATGACAATCAGCGCCAGGACGATCAGCGCCACAATGGCGATGCGGCTTTCGCAAAATTCTGACCAGAACCGACCGAGCGGTGTCTCAACCTTAGCCGCGTTCATGTATTCTGGTCCCGTAGCCGTACGCGTGGGTCGAGCACGGAATAAAGGATGTCGACCAGTAAATTGATGATCACAAAGAACAAAACGATGATCATGAGGTAAGCCACAACGACAGGTCGATCGAGCTGCAAAAGCGAGTCGATCAGCAGTTTGCCCATCCCGGGCCAGGCAAAGATGCTTTCGGTGACCACTGAAAATGCGAGAAGGCCCCCGAATTCCAGCCCAAGCACGGTGACAATGGGGATGAGGATGTTCTTCATCAGGTGAACGCTAATGACGCGGCGCTCGGGCAGGCCTTTGGCCCGGGCGAACTTGATGTAATCCTGGTGCATCGTCTCGCGCACACCGGCCCGGGTCAGGCGGATCACCAGGCTGATATTGGTCAGCGCCAGATTGAAGGCGGGCAGAAAGAGATGGCTGAGCCCGTCGCGCGTCCACAGGCTGGACTCGATCCCCAAGAATACGGCCGTATCGCCTCGTCCGGTGGACGGAAGCCAGCCCAGGATCACGGCGAAAAGCATGATCAACATCAACCCGACCCAGAAGGACGGCAGGGAAAAGCCCAGGATTGAGCCTGCCATGATTCCCTTTGAGATGCGCGCGTCGGGATAAAGACCGGCATAAAGACCCAACGGAATGCCGAGCAGGATGGCCATCAGCAGCGACACCAACGCAAGCTCTACCGTGGCAGGCATGTGTTGAAGGATCAGCTGCAGTGCCGGTTCGCCAAAGATGAATGACTTGCCGAAATCACCCGTCGCCACGCCTTTGAGGAAATACCAATATTGCTCCGTGATCGGACGGTCGAGGCCAAGGGCCCGAATGGTGCGTTCGATTTCGGCTTGATCTGCTTCTGGGCTGATCAGCATGTCGACCGGATCGCCGATCACGTTGACGCCAAAGAAGACGATCAACGACATCAGAAAGACGACGAGGATTGCCTGCATCAGCCGCCGGATGATGAATGCTGTCATGGTTTTGGTGTGCAAATTGGGAGACGCAGAGCGCCTCCCAAAAGGTTCAGCGTCACTCTTTCTCTACGCCGATTGCCAATGTGTATTCATCGGTACGCGCCACATATTTCAAGCCTTTTCGCGTGCCCCAGGTGCTGACCTGGTAGTGCGTCGGAATGATCGCGACATCATCAATGGCCATTTCGGTTGCTTCAGCCAACAGGTCCTGGCGCTTGGCATCATCGACCGTGCTGAGTGCTGTTTCCAGCAAGGCATCGAAGTCGGCATTGGAATAACGACCGCGGTTCGAAGAGCCCCAGCCCTTGTCGGGCGAGTGGGTGGCGATCAGCGATTTCAAAGGTGACGAAGCCTCACCCGATCCGGCACCCCAGCCCACCAGAATGAAGCTGAATTCCGGCGTATCATTGGGACCTCCGCGGGAGGCGCGGCCGAAATAGACCGAACGGGGCATGGTTTCGACCGTCGTCTTGATACCAATCCGCGTCAACATTTGGCCGATGGCCTCGGCGATTTTGGCGTCGTTGATGTACCGATCATTGGGACCGTGGATCGTAAGTTCGAACCCATCGGCATAGCCCGCCTCCGCCAGCAGCGCTTTGGCCCCGTCCGGGTCATATGCCATCGGTTCCAACTTGTCGGACACGCCAAAGAAACCGTCTGGCAGAAGCTGACCAGCCTTGATGGCCACACCTTCCATGACACGATCGACGATGGCGTCGCGGTTGATCGCCATGGAAATAGCCTTGCGTACCTCCAGCTTTTGCAGCGGGTTATCAATGTCGCCGCCGCCATTGGCTTTGACGAAGGGCGAGTCCGCACGGTCATGGTCCAGATGGAGGTAAATTACACGGTTCGATACGCCTTGGCTTAGGCTCACATCCTCGTTCTTTTCCAAGGTCGTGACGTCGGTGGTGGGCACGGACGCAATCACGTCCACGTCCCCCGCCAACAAGGCCGCCACCCTTGCCGGGCCAGAGCTGATCGGCTTGAAGGTGACCTTTGACCAGACTGGTTTTTCACCCCAGTAATCGTCATTGCGTTCCACCACGATTGAATCGCCTGGCGTGTAACTGACGAACTTGAACGGGCCGGTGCCAACAGCAATCGTCCCATCGTTATATTCCGCAGTGGTGCCTTGGCAGCCGCCTTGGTCAGATACGATGGTCACGGTCGAAACATCATTGGCCATGAGCGGGTAGGGGGCCTCGGTCTTGAAATGGACGGTATATTCGTCAATTTTCTCTACCGACTTGCCCTTTGTGTAAGTCGCGAATGAAGAAGGCGAGTTGGGCACATTAGGTGCCCGTTCCCATGTGCACACCACGTCATCGGCTGTAAAATCTGAACCATCGTGGAATTTGACGCCTTCGCGGAGCTTGAACTCCCAGGTCAGGTCATCAATCGGTGTCCAGGAAACAGCAAGGCCGGGTTCCAGCTGCTGCAGCTCGTTTTGCAGGATCAAGCGGTCGAATATGTGCCGAGCCATGGCATTATTCGGACCAAGATTGTGAAAATGCGGATCCATAGCCGTCGGTTCTGAGGCAAGGCCGATCGTTAACTCTTCGGATAAGACCGGACTGGCCAGCATAGCCGACGCCAGGAGTGCTCCTATCGCGGTATTCTTCATGTGTGTCTTCCCCGTGGTCATTTTACTTGGCGATACGCCTGTCCGCCTGTTTTCAGACGACTGAGGGAGCTTAGCACCAGCCGGGGACTTGAAAAGAAGTTTTGTGACGCTGGGGCACTTATGGCCATGTGGTCGTTGGATCTAGCGGAAAACTTGGGCGCGGCACATGGGTCAGGGGCCATCGGCTCAACACGGGTGAGGTCAGACCTTCCGTGTCGATTTCATAGACGTTCTCTGGCGGGAACCACGGCAGGAACCCTGCCCGGAAATGTCCGCGAGATTTGACGACGACAGTATGGGCCTGTGCGATATCAAGCCCGTACATTTCAAACATCATAGGGTCAGCGGTTTGTGTGCGGTCCGAAATGACAGAGACCTTGATCCCATCGATTAGCAAAAGCACGCATCGTCCGAGTTTAAGCCTCCGGCCAGCCAACAGCCCGAGACGCCCGGTCACGTCACCGTCGTGCAGCGCAATCACTTTGGCCTCAGCCTCAAAGGGCCTATCCCATTGTTGCCATGTCGCTTTTCCGGCACTGCGATTGAACTGTGCCGTGAAGGTCGCATCAATGCCTAATCCATGGGCTTCATCAGCAAGGGCCGGGTCAAAGAACGAACCGTAAAGCACGTCTTGAACATCCGCCGTAACAAGCGCCGCCAGCAGTTCCGTTGTTTTCCCCGATCCGCCCCCGCCGGGATTGTCACCGGCGTCAGAGAATATGATCGGTGCCCGATTGCGGTCGGCGGCCAACTTTTTGGCGTCTTCGATGGATGTCAGCGGCTTTTGAAACCGAGAGCGCATTTCCCAGGCTTTGACGGCAATCTCGTGGGCGAGTTCTTCGGCAATCGTCACGTCGTCCCGCGCTGTGACGACAATCGACACCCCATTCTGCGGTACATCAGAGAATATGAAATTGCCAAAGATGGAGACATTTAGAATGGCCCCGGCCAGTTCTGCCTGCCGCTTTTGACCATAATCAATGAGTTCACCATAGGGCCCCGAATTTGTCAGCAAACTGACGGATGCGGGGGCCAGCGGCAGTTTGACATGGGCGACCTTGGGGTTGGCGAGCCCACCGAGGATAAGACGCACGGCAAAGGCCGCCTCCTCGCCCCGTTCAATCATGTCGACATGGGGGTTGGTTCGGTACCCGCAGATCACGTCCACCGACTGACTCATCTGGTCTGAGAGGTTGGCGTGCAGATCCAGCGTCTGGACGATGGGGACAGAGGCCCCGACCTTCTGCCGGATGCGTGCGGCCAGTTCACCGTCTGGGTCGTCAAGATGCGTTGCGACCATTGCTCCGTGATGGCAAAGATACACCGCGTCCAGAGGCTGATCCAGGCCCCTCAAAACCTCCTTTAGGTAGGCGTCGAAGACCGCCTCCTCCACCGGCCCGGACGGGCGGCAGGCGGCCAGAAGCAAGGGAACCGGTGACCAAGGTCCGGTCGCATCCATCGCCCGCACGAAGGCCGCAAATTCCGGGGCCAGTGACGGCGCGTCGG
>JBCBGY010000272.1:0-4885 GCA_038526275.1 Pseudomonadota bacterium
TATCCGTCCATCGGCTGCCTGCCCTGCACGTCGAAAGTTGCCGAAGGCGAAGATCCCCGGGCCGGACGTTGGCGCGGCGCAGACAAAGAAGAATGCGGCATTCATTTTGTGGGCGGCAAGGTTGTGCGCGGCCCCATCCCGAAGGAGGCCTGAGATGGCTGTGATCGTCAACGATACCGGCTTTATGGCCGACGACTGGACCGGCAGCTTTGCCAGCCTGGACGCCCCTGCGGCCAATGCGGCGGGGCTCGACCTGCCGTCAGATGCCAGCGCTGAAGACGCCAAGGGTCGCCTCGACGCGGTCGAGCTGATCCGGATCGATTTTCCCAGTTTCGCCGATGGCCGCGGCTTTTCGATCGCCCGTGCTCTGCGCCGCATGGGTTACACCGGGCGGTTGCGGGCCAAGGGCCACGTGATCGCGGATCAGTACGCCATGGCGCGTCGCTCTGGATTTGATGAGGTCGAGATCGATGACGATCTGGCGGCCCGTCAACCCGAAGACCAATGGTTGGCCCGCGCCAACTGGCAAGAGCATGACTATCGCACCAGATTGACGGGATAATCGGCAAACGCGCCTGGACTGCCCGGGCGCGCGCCGATCCTTCTTTCCAATCCCCTGAAATTCTGCCTATTTGAAGGAACGAAGTGTCAACTTCGTTAGACAGCCTATGACCGAGATGAGCCCCGTGAACCAAGCCTCCCCCGTTCCCGCGCAAAAGGCCATGCCCGATGCCCAAACTGTCACGCAGGTGAAACACTGGACGGATCGGTTGTTTTCGTTCCGGGTGACGCGCCCACAGTCGCTGCGCTTTCGGTCCGGCGAGTTTGTGATGATCGGCCTAATGGGCGACCCTGACCCGAAAACGGGCAAGCAAAAGCCGTTGTTGCGGGCTTATTCGATTGCGTCACCCAGCTGGGACGAAGAACTGGAATTCTATTCGATCAAGGTGCCCGATGGTCCGCTGACCAGCCGGCTGCAACATATCCAAGAAGGCGATCAGATCATCCTGCGTCCCAAGCCTGTGGGCACACTTGTGCATGACGCGCTGATGCCCGGCAAACGCATTTGGTTCTTCGCCACCGGAACGGGTTTTGCGCCTTTTGCGTCGCTGCTGCGCGAGCCCGAGACCTATGAGAACTACGACGAGATCATCATCACCCACACCTGCCGAGACGTGGCAGAGCTGGATTATGGCCGCCAATTGATCAATGATCTGAAGGCTGACGAAATGATGCTGGAACTGCTGGGTCCCGAGAACCTAGCCAAGATCCGGTACTATCCGACCACGACCCGGGAAGAGAGCCCCAAGATGGGCCGGATCACCACACTGCTGCAGGATGGCACGCTGTTCCGGGATCTGGGGATTGACGGCATTTCGCCACAGACAGACCGGGCGATGGTCTGCGGATCGCTCGACTTCAATACGGATATCAAGGCGATCCTTGAAGGCTTTGGCCTGCGCGAAGGGGCCAATTCCGAGCCGGCTGAGTATGTGGTGGAAAAGGCCTTCGTCGGCTGAAGGCCTTGGATGGTGGCTCCTCGACTGATGCGAGGAGCCTTTAGAGCTATTGTCCCAATGCAGCCTTGATCTGGTCCAAGGCCGTCTGAAGAAGGATCGGGTTATTGCTGGCCTCGTTCAGGACCGTGCTCAGAGCGGTCTTGGTGCCATCATCCAAGGATGAGCCTTCGATCAAAGCCTGAACCTGATCAAGGTCGAACCCAGCCACGGACAAAATATCAGGTCCGGCTGCGGGCGCAGTGCCCTGCTCCGTTGCCGCGGACTCGGTGCCAAGTTCCGGTGCTGCGCCTTCGGTGCTAACGTCAAGGTTCGTATTCGCCTCGTCTGTGGCTGCTTCGACGGCGCTTTCGACGGCATCCGTTACGCTGTCCAGGACTTGCGATGCGCCTTCGGTAGCGCCTTCGACCGCATCGGCAGCGCCTTCCGTTACAGCCTCAGTTGCACCTTCAATCGCGTCAGCCGCTCCTTCGGTCACACTCTCGACGACATCTGAAGCGCCTTCGACGGCCCCTTCAACGGCATCAGATGCGCCCTCAACTGCACCTTCCACTGCATCTGTCACAGCTTCGGTCGCGCCTTCGACTGCATCTGCGGCACCTTCTGTCACAGCTTCCACAGCATCCGATGCTGCTTCGGTTGCCTCTTCAGCGGCCTCGGTGGTCGCCTCTACAGCCTCTTCCACAGCGTCGCTGGCTTCCTCAATCACACTGTCTGCCGCTTCCGTCGCCTCGTCGGTCGCCTCTTCCACGGCGTCAGCCGCTTCCTCAACAGCAGATGCAGGCTCGGGTGCATCTGCAACCTCGGGCTCGCTGCTCGAAAAGACCAGCCATCCGCCGACGGCCAATGCGACCACGACGATTACGGCGATTACTGTCTTGTTCATCTTATTTCCTCCTCGACGAACCAAAATGGCCTCGAATGCCGATACGCTATCGCAGGAACGACCTTTCAACGGAAGCTTGGCGTTGCGGCAATCACTACGCTATGCCGGTTCGTGCCGAAAGGCGCTTGAAACGTTGCGCCCACACGATTATTTTGCTGCTACTTTTCAGAACATAAAGGACTGCACCATAGCCAGACGTCCCCACAACGCGCCACCCCAGCGCGAAACCGGACCCCGAGTGAACGATCGGATCCGCGCCCCTGAAATCCGCCTAATCGGCCCAGAAGGTCAAAATGTTGGTGTCGTGACACCCCAGCGCGCAATGGAACTTGCCGAAACTGCTGGTTTGGATCTGGTCGAGATTTCCCCCAATGCCGCACCGCCCGTCTGTAAAATTATGGATTTCGGAAAGTACAAGTACGAAACCCAGAAGAAAGAGGCGGAGGCCCGTAAAAAGCAGAAAGTCATCGAGGTGAAGGAGGTGAAGTTTCGCCCCAACACCGACACGCATGATTACGATGTCAAAATGCGGAACGTCACACGCTTTCTGGAAAACGGCGACAAAGTCAAAGTCACGCTGCGGTTCCGCGGTCGAGAAATGGCCCACCAAAATCTGGGCCGTGAGCTTTTGGAACGTGTCGCCGACGATATCCAGGAACTGGGCAAAGTGGAAAACATGCCCAAGATGGAGGGCCGCCAGATGGTGATGATGATCGGCCCGCTCACCAAATAGGTCCGTGCGCGTCGGCGCGGCTACGCGTCGACCCATTGCGACATATCAGAGAGCATCGGGCGGAAGTAAGCAATCATCCGGCTGGTGCCACCATCACTCAACCAAGGTGATATACCGTGCAATGTATGGCGATGCAGAAGCGTCGCCATTCCGGGCTGAGCGGGCAGGAGTATCCGGCTGCACTGCTCAAAGCAGGTGCGTCGAGCGCTTTGATACGCATCGGTCAAATCGATCTCTGGCCAACGGTCAGGCGGATGCGAGGAAAGCACTTGGCGCAGGGCCTGTCCAATGATCCTGTGGCTGCCCTGCCAGGCCACAAGCGGTGCGGCATCCGCAGGCGCCTCGTTCAGAGGCAGCCCAAGGACGAAGGCATGCGGTTCTTTCAAATAACGCCGCCGCGCCGAACCTAAGGGCAGAAGCCCATCGACATGGGCGGCATCTCTGTTCCGACGATATCGCGCTGCGGCTGGCGTCTCACCCTCTGCCGGTTTGGGATAGCCAGGAAAGGCAACGGACACCTGCCCCATATGCCAACGCACGGGCATCCACCCCAGATCTTCGACCAGATCCAGAGCCGCTCCGCGCAGCGGCACACCACCAACGGCCCCATTTCGATCGTTCGGCAAAACATCAACCCCGGCAAACCAGGTGCCTTGGCATCGAAGCCATAGCTTTTGCATCTCGGCCTCATCGAGGCGAATCTCCGCAGCGGCCCGCGCCGCATCGGCCCATCGCGCTGTTTCCTGATCATGGGGTAGTATGACAAAGCCGTCTTGGGCCAACGCCGCCTTACTCGGCGGCACGTCGCACCTGAATGACATGGTCGAGTGCTGCATCCAAAACCTCTAACCCTGCCCCGGCCTTATGGGCCCCTTCGGACAGGATCCGCCGCCAATGGCGCGCGCCCGGTCGACCCGTGAAAAGACCCAGCATATGTCGGGTCACTTGGTTCAGCCGTCCACCTTCTTCCAAATGGCGCGCAATATAGGGCCGCATCTGACCCACAGCTTCCTCGGCGGTGAGCGCCGGCCAGTCGGCCGCGAAAATCCGTTGATCCGCCTGCAGCAGGATCTCAGCAGGTGAATGATAGGCCGCCCGCCCGATCATCACCCCATCCATTACGTCAAGTTGGCGCTCGGCCTCATCGAGCGTCGTGATGCCGCCATTGATCGACATGTGCATCTGCGGGAACGCCACCTTCATCCGGTGGACGAGAGGATAGTCTAGCGGCGGGACGTCGCGATTTTCCTTCGGGCTCAACCCGTGCAGCCACGCCTTTCGCGCGTGGATAATCACCCGCCGCACGCCAGCCTCGGCGATGGCCTCTAGAAATAGCGGCAACGTCTCTGCTGGCTCCTGCTCATCCACGCCGATCCGGCATTTAACCGTCACTGGAACCCCACTTGCCGCCTCCTGCATGGCGTTGACACAGTCCGCCACGAGAGCCGGGCGGCGCATCAGAACCGCCCCAAAACAGCCTGATTGCACCCTGTCCGATGGGCAGCCCACATTGAGATTAATCTCAGCATAACCCCGATCCACGGCCATTCGAGTTGCAGCGGAAAGTTCCTCGGGCTCAGACCCGCCCAACTGAAGCGCGACCGGATGCTCAGACGCATCGAAATCCAAAAGATGCGCCGCCCCACCCTTAACCAGCGCTGGTGCCGTCACCATTTCCGTATACAGAAGCACATTCCGGCTCAGCACCCGATGAAACGCCCGGCAATGCCGATCCGTCCAATCCATCAT
>JBCBGY010000273.1:0-4855 GCA_038526275.1 Pseudomonadota bacterium
GGGCGCAGATGAATGCCGGTATTGGCCGCCCTCAGAACCTCGGCTTCTGTCGCGCAGAACCGACCATATAGATCCAGTCGGTGGGTCGTCGTGCGGGCGTCCAGCGCCTTCGCGATCTGCCGCGTTCCCGCGCCAAGCCACGCGCCGACTTCGACCACGGCAGAGCCATCCGGGATTTGGTGCACATACTCTTGCAACGCCTGGCCAAGTTCGCGTCCCCCTGTACTCGGAATGCTGTCGCGCAAATCCACCATGTGCGTTGCGTCCTTAAGCTTGCGACCGTCTTTCCGCGGATTGGGCTGTCCCTTTGCTGATCAGCGACGCCACAATGACGCCGACCGTGACGGCACAGACAAGCAGGGTGGACAGCGCGTTGATCTCCGGCGACACGCCCAAGCGGACCGACGAGAAAATCTTCATCGGCAAGGTCGTCGCCCCCGGACCGGAGGCAAAGCTCGCAATCACCAGATCGTCCAGTGAGAGTGTAAAGGCCAGCAGCCAGCCCGACGCCACGGCAGGCGCAATGATCGGCAAAGTGACCAGCCAGAAGGCCTCAAAAGGCCCCGCGCCCAGATCCATCGCGGCCTCCTCAAGGCTTTGGTCGAAACTCACCAGCCGCGACGATACGACGACCGAGACAAAGCACATGGCAAACGTCGTGTGCGCCAGAATGACAGTGCCAATGCCCCGATCAACATCCATGCTGATGAACAGGAGCAGCAGCGACAGCCCGGTGATCACCTCGGGCATGACCAAGGGCGCATAAATCATGCCGGAAAAGAGGAACCGCCCCGGGAAACGACCGGCCCGCACCAGAGTGATGGCGGCCATCGTGCCGAGGACAGTGGCAAGGGTCGACGACAGAAACGCGACCTTCAGTGAGATCCAGGCCGCATTGAGGTAAGCCTCGTCGCGCAAAACCTCGCCGTACCATTTGGTCGACCATCCGCCCCAAACGGTCACCAACCGACTGTCATTGAACGAATAAATCATCAGTATGATGATCGGAATGTAGAGAAATGCAAAGCCCAGGGTCAGGGCGGTCGCGTTGAACCAGCCGAACCGGGTCACTGCTCTGCCTCCCGCTGCCGCTGCGCCTGGCGCTGGAAAAGAACGATGGGCACAATGAGCAGCACCAGCAATACGATGGCTACGGCAGACGCAACCGGCCAATCGCGGTTGGCGAAGAATTCGTCCCAAAGGACGCGGCCTATCATCAGCGTGTCCGACCCGCCCAGGAGCGACGGAATGATGAACTCTCCTACGGTCGGTATGAATACCAGAAAGGACGCCGCCAAAAGGCCCGGGATCGAAAGCGGGATCACCACCCGCCAGAAAGCCTCTAGCCGCGAACAGCCCAGATCGCACGCCGCCTCCAGCAGGGCTGGGTCCATGCGTTCAACATTGGCGTAGATCGGCAGCACGGCGAACGGCAGGTACGTGTAGACGATCCCAATGTAGACGGCCGTGTTGGTGTTCAGGATGATCAACGGGTCCGAGATCAGCCCGACCGCCATCAGCACCTGGTTCAAAAGGCCCTCATTGCTGAGGATGCCAATCCAAGCATAGACCCGGATCAGAAAGCTTGTCCAAAAGGGCAGGATGACCAGCAGCACTAGAACCGTCCGCCAACGCGGGCTGGCTTGCGCCATGGACCAGGCAATTGGGTAGGCCACCAACACGGTGAGCACCGTTGCGACGGCCGCGATCCAAAGGCTGGACAGATAGGCGCGGTAATATAGCGGATCGCCGGTCAACCAGACGAAGTTCTCAAGATCCCAGCCTGCAATCACGTCCCGCAGGCCCGCCCAGCCCGGCGTTTCCCAACGCGGCGTGTAGGGGGGAATGGCCAGATCTGCGTCCGACAATGCAAGGCGCAGCACCGTGGCGAAGGGCACGAGGAAAAAGAGAAGCAGCCACAGATAGGGCAGTCCAATCAGGAAAAGGCGTCGCATACGAGCCCCCGCCCCGTCATTGCGTCAGCACCACGCCGCGATCAGCGTTCCAGCCGAGCCAGACCATATCGAACCATGTGAAACCCTGTGCCGCGCTTTGCTGGGCATTGGCCACCAGCGCCTTCAGGATTTGACCGTTGCCGGTCTCTACGTGATAGGTTGTCACGTTGCCCAGATAGGCGATGTCGGTCACCTGCCCTTGCACCACATTGTCGAGCGCAGGCCTGTCCCGGCTGATCACCACCTTTTCCGGTCGGATCGCCAAGGCACATTCCGTCCCCGCCGCAACCGGATCTTTGACCAGAGCACTGATCGGCCCCTCACCTGGCCAGTTGAGCGTCAGACGATCTTCAACAGCGTTTCCGGCCTTAACCTCGATCAGGTTCACGTCACCGATGAACTCCGCAACATAGCGGGTCTGGGGGTATTCGTAGATCTCGCTCGGTGTCGCAACCTGGACGATCTTCCCCCGATCCATCACCGCGACCCGGCTGGACATGGTCATGGCCTCTTCCTGATCGTGGGTGACAATCACAAATGTGGTGCCGGTTTTCTCCTGGATATCCATCAGTTCGAACTGGGTTTCCGTTCGCAGCTTTTTGTCCAGCGCGCCCAGCGGTTCATCCAGCAGCAAAAGCTTCGGCGCCTTGGCCAAACTGCGTGCCAAAGCGACCCGCTGGCGCTGCCCCCCGCTGATCTGATCGGGCTTGCGTTTGGCCAGATCCGTCAATTGCACCAGCCTCAGCATCTCTGCCACCCGGTTGGCAATCTGCCCGCGCGACAAGCCGTCTCGCCGCAGCCCGAACGCGATATTGTCCGCCACGGTGAGGTGAGGAAACAAGGCATAGGACTGAAACATCATATTGACCGGGCGCTTGTTCGGCGGCACCCGGATCAGATCCTCGCCGCCCAAACGCATGGTGCCGTCCGAGGGCTCTTCAAACCCCGCCAGCATCCGCATGATGGTGGTTTTGCCGCAACCCGACGGACCGAGCAGAGAGAAAAACTCCCGCTCATAGATCTTCAGATCGATGTCTTGCACCGCACTGACCGCGCCATAGCGTTTGCTCAACCCGGTCAGTTCGATCAAAGGCGCCTCGTCTGTCTCCCACGGTGCGAAAACAGTCGGGGGCGCGCGGTCCGTGCCAGACAAAATGGTTCTACTGGCCGGATTTCACCTTTGTCCAAAGCCGGGTCACCGTGCGCTGCACCTTCGGGTCGTGGGCTGTGACCGTGTAAAGGTTATCGAGCGTGGCATCGTCAGGATAAACCGCTGTGTCGCCGATCACATCCTCGATCAGAAACTCCTGGGAGGCTTTGTTGCCGTTGGCGTAATACGTGTAGTTCGACGCGGCTGCCGCGACTTCAGCTCTCAGCAGGAAGTCCAGGAATTTATGGGCATTTTCTGGGTTCGGCGCATCGACGGGGATCGCCATCTGATCGAACCACATCAGCGCACCCTCTGCCGGGATATGGTATTCGATATTCACACCGTTCTCTGCCTCAGCCGCTCGGTCCCGCGCTTGAAACACGTCGCCAGACCAGCCGAAGGCCACGCAGATATCCCCATTGGCCAGCGCGTTGATATATTCCGAACTGTGGAATTTCTGAATGTGCGGACGCACAGCGCTCATCACCCCTTCGGCCTTGCCAATCACCGCCGGGTCCTTGCTGGCCGGTTCTTCGCCGAGGTAAGCCAGAACCGCAGGCAACACTTCAGTCGGGGCATCGATCATATGCACGCCGCAGCCTGCCAGCTTTTCCATATTCGCCGGATCGAAAATGAGTGACAGACTGCTGATCGGCGCGTCGTCTCCCAGGGCAGCCTTCACCTTGTCGACATTCACACCGATGCCCGTGGTGCCCCACATGTAATTGATCGAAAAGGCATTGCCGGGGTCGTACACATCGGTTCGTGCCGTCACGACATCCCAGGCATTTCCGATATTCTCAAGCTGCGTCTTGTCGAGTTCCTGAAAAGCCCCGGCTGCAATCTGGCGCGACAGAAAGCTCGCCGAAGGGGTGACGATGTCATAGCCTGTTTTTCCGGCAAGGAGCTTCGTTTCGAGCACCTCGTTGCTGTCGAACACGTCATAGATCACCTTGATCCCGGTTTCGTCGGTGAACTGAGTCAGCAGCTCCTCGTCGATATAGTCGGACCAGTTGTAAACACGAACCTCCTCTGCCTGCGCAGCGAAAGCCGCCGAAATAAGCAGAAAAGTCGTGGCTGAGTGGCGGATCATGCGAAATCTCCCCTGGTCGCATTGTCGGCATAGGCTTGTCATTTCAGAGATATCAGGACAAATCCGAACCAATGACAAGACACAGGTATGTAGGCTGGCTACGGCACCGTAGATTGCCCAATTTAGTGGCAGAAGGATTAAGACATCTTGGGTAAGCGCGCCAGTTTTGTCAGAGTTCAGCATGCCTAGACTGGATCTGCTGACCGCCAATGATCGGCTCGGCGCCTATCCACCCTCCTACTATGCGGCGACAGCAGAATTGCTGGATCCCCTGCCCCGGATCGAAGGTGAGGTGCGCTGCGACGTGGCGATCGTCGGCGGCGGCTATACCGGACTATCCGCTGCGCTGCATATGGCAGAGCGCGGCTATGATGTTGTGTTGCTCGAAGCGCAACGTGTTGGCTTTGGCGCATCGGGGCGCAATGGCGGGCAGGTGGCCGTGGGCCAGCGCGTTGCCCAGGATGAGCTGGAGCGGAAGGTGGGTCGCGAAGAGGCCCGGAAATTATGGGACCTGTCGCTTGAGTCGGTCGCGTTGGTGCATGACCTGATCGCGCGGCACGGGATCGAGTGCGAGTGGCAATCGGGCCTGATCGAAGCGGTGCATACACCGGCCCTGGCGCGCGATTGCCCCGCCTTCGTCGATCTGATGGCCGAGCG
>JBCBGY010000274.1:0-1813 GCA_038526275.1 Pseudomonadota bacterium
GGTCCATGACCCGCATCATCCAGCCCGTGCCTTCGCGGCAGGGCGTGCACTGGCCGCAGCTTTCGTGCTTGTAGAACTTCGATAGCCGCCAGATCGCTTTCACGATATCGGTCGACTGATCCATGACAATCACCGCAGCCGTGCCCAGGCCGGACTTTTGTTCGCGCAGCCAGTCAAAATCCATGATGGCGCCATCGCGCATCACATCTGCTGGCAGACAGGGCACGGATGACCCGCCCGGGATCACCGCTTTCAAGTTATCCCAGCCGCCACGGATCCCGCCGCAATGGCGATCGATCAGTTCCTCGAAGGTGATCGACATCTCTTCCTCGACCACACACGGTTTGTTGACATGGCCGGAAATCGCAAAAAGCTTGGTGCCTGCATTGTTGGGCCGCCCGAAACCCGCAAACCATTCCCCGCCCCGACGCAGGATCGTTGGCACGACAGCAATTGATTCGACGTTGTTCACAGTGGTCGGGCAGCCATAAAGCCCCGCGCCCGCCGGAAATGGCGGCTTCATCCGGGGCATGCCCTTCTTGCCTTCGAGCGATTCCAGAAGGGCCGTCTCTTCACCGCAAATGTATGCGCCGGCCCCATGGTGCAGGTACAAGTCGAAGTCCCAGCCGGAGCCTGCCGCATCCGCGCCAAGCATGCCAGCCTCATAGCATTCATCAATGGCGGCCTGCAGCGCCTCGCGCTCGCGGATATATTCGCCACGGATATAGATATAGCAGGCATGGGCATTCATCGCGAAGCTTGCGATCAAGCAGCCTTCGATCAGGGTATGCGGATCATGCCGCATGATTTCGCGGTCTTTGCAGGTGCCGGGCTCAGATTCGTCCGCGTTTACCACCAGATAGGCCGGGCGACCGTCGCTTTCCTTCGGCATGAAGGACCATTTCAGCCCGGTCGGAAAGCCCGCACCGCCGCGGCCTCGCAAGCCGCTCGCCTTCATCTCGTCAACGATCCAGTCGCGCCCTTTCGCGATCAGACCGGCTGTTCCGTCCCAGTGGCCACGCTTTTTGGCCCCGTCCAGGGTACGGTCATGCATGCCATAGAGATTGGTGAAAATCCGGTCCTTGTCCTGCAGCATCCCGAGACGTTCCTTATTTATGCGCGGCGTTCCCGCCAGATCCTAAGCGCCACAATAAAGGCCCAGACAAAGGCCCCCAATGCGGCAAAGTCGAACAGAAAGGCATATTTGCTCGGCAACCCTAACCAGCCGCCTAACCAATTCCCCAAAAGCCACAAAGTGAAGGCCACCGCAATAACGATGGCCACCAATCGGCCCTGGCGTGCCAGGGCCTTGTCGCGCTCGGGTGAGATCAATAGACGCCACCCTTTTCAACCTTGGCGGAAAACTCGGTCGTTCCGCCGGATGCCAAAACCTTTGCCTGGCTGACCCAGTCATCACGAGACACCCGCCCCTTGAAACCTTCAAGGTTCTGGTCGACCCATGCGACTTCGTCTGCCGTCCAGTTGGCCACTTGATCGAAATGGTAAAAGCCCAGTTCGTTGCACAGCTTTTCAAGCTTTGGCCCAACGCCTTTGATCTGCTTGAGATCGTCCGCCTTACCGTCCCGTGGTCCGTCCAATGCGGCTGGCTTGGTGCCAGCAACCTCTGCTGGTGCGGCATCCGCGGTTGCGGACTGATCGGCACCGTTACCTTCATAACGCCACGCGCCTTTGCGTTCCGCCAATTCGGTCTCACCCGGCAAAGGTGTAGATTGCCCAACGGCGACCTTGGGCTCTTCAGTGGCTGCCGGGACAGACACGGCTGGTGCGGGTTCAGGTGCTGGCGTCTCTGCCA
>JBCBGY010000274.1:1913-4808 GCA_038526275.1 Pseudomonadota bacterium
GTGGCTGCCGGGACAGACACGGCTGGTGCGGGTTCAGGTGCTGGCGTCTCTGCCACCACAGCGGGTTCCGGCGCTGGCGTCTCTGCCACCACAGCGGGTTCAGGCGCTGGCGTCTCTGTCGCCGCAGCAGGTGCGGGCTCGGGCGCTGGAGCTTCCGGTTCTGGCGCGGCAGTTGCGGACGCGCTGGCGGAGGCCAAAGAGGAGCCGCCCGCGGACCCAGTGCTGCGGGGAACATTGATCGCGGCTGCTCCGCTCGCTTCGGGCGAGAGATCCCGCGGCCCGGTCGGCCCGGTCTGGGGCCCGCCCCATCCCAGCCAAAGGACAAGAGCGGCCACAGCCGCGACACAGCCGCCACCAAAGACGGCACCCGCCAGTTGCCACTCGTACACAACCCAAAGCATTGCCGCTCCGACAAGGCCAAAGAGGGCTGCTACGACGATAATCCCAAGACCGATCGGCGCACTCTGTCTGTCCATACTATCCTCACTCCCATTGCGGCGTTTCGCCGTTTCTGATTATGGACTATTTAACGCCTCTCGAGAACTCTGTCTCCTCTCCCGTAGCTAGTATGCGGGCCTGATCCACCCATTCGTCGCGGCTGACCCGCCCTTTGAAGCCTTCAAGGTTCTCGTCAACCCAGGCCACTTCTTCCGCTGTCCAGGCCGCGATCTGATCGAAATGGTAAAAGCCCAACGAGTGCAGAAGCTTTTCCAGCTTCGGCCCTACACCTTTGATTTTCTGAAGTTTGTCTGCCCCACCGTCGCGTGCTGCTTCCAAAGAAGCTGGGCGGGTCCCGACCGGCGTTTCCTCTGGTTTGGCCTCGTTCTTTTCCGGTGTTGCGGGCTTTGCTGGCGCGGGGACAGGTTCCGGTTTTTTCTCCGCAACCGGAGCGGGCGCAGGTGCCTCGCCGGTGCCGAATTCCGAGGCGGACCGCCCAACTTCCATGGTAGCCGGGCGCCAAGGTGCGGTGAGCGGCGTCTCGGTGCCGTCAATCCGGCGCACCGTGTCGCCCAAACCTGTGGCCAAAGCGACGCTGGCATTTCCGTCGGCGCGCCCGTCCACATAGTCGGTCAGGCTCGTCACACCGCCCAACGGCTCCGCTGCGTAGCGCCCGTTTTGCGGCCCCGGCGCGGGCACTTTGCCGTCCCGAAGATCTTCAATGATCTTCCCAAACGTTTCGGTTGTCAGGTCTTCGAAATAGTCTTTGCCAATCTGAGCCATCGGCGCGTTGGCGCAAGCCCCAAGACATTCCACCTCTTCCCAGCTGAGCTTGCCGTCCGCGCTGATCTCATGGGGGCGGCCCGCAATTTTCTCTTTGCACACCGCGATCAGGTCTTCCGCCCCGCAGATCATGCAGGACGTCGTGCCGCAAACCTGAATATGAGCCGTTGAACCAACAGGTTGCAACTGGAACATAAAGTAAAAGGTCGCGACCTCCAGCGCCCGAATGTAAGCAAGATCGAGCATCTCGGCGACATGCTCAATAGCCGGACGGCTGAGCCACCCTTCCTGCTCCTGGGCCCGCCATAGCAACGGTATGATCGCGCTCGCCTGGCGGCCTTCGGGGTATTTGGTGATCTGCGCCTCGGCCCAAGCCTGATTGTCGGGTGTGAAGGCGAAGCTGTCGGGTTGTTCAGGGTGCAAACGGCGGAGCATTAGTCTTCGAACTCCTCAATTGGAATGCAGACATAGGACATATCATCAGATGACGGGCTGCGGCCTTCGGCGTAAGCGTCGAACGCCGCGTCGGTGACCTTCACTTTACAGATGTGTGTTGCATAATCCCCTTCGACCAAAATCACGCCGGGGCGGACGCTGAGATAGCCAATCGACTGATCGATCAGGTCAGAAAAGGACTGTGAATGGGACGCCGTTGCCCCCATGAAGACACATAGCAGGGCACCGGTTGTGCGGCGGAGGGAATGGGCGTTCATACGCAGCCTCGTCGAGATCTTGTGGAACAGTCGTTTGACCGTTCTGAGAGTGGGTGATCCATATCGGCTCTGGACGCAATGTAAAGCCGGGACCGCCCGCATTTGCGTTGGTGCGACACCGCGAAGCCGAGATGTGCACTCATTCGGCACATTCCCGGGTCTTTAACGTCAAGAGCCCGTTTGTGCGATCGAGCACCGCCTGACCGGCCAGGAGCAAATCACCTACGATGTCTCGGGTTTCAGCCTTGGTGAAACCGTACTTCGGCAGTTCCACATCGGCGACGCTATCTGTCATCTCGCAACCCGCCTGGACGATGACGGCCACAAAAAGCTCTGTCCTCGGGTCATTCAGCGGATGGGCGTTCGCAGGGCCGGTCAGAATGCAGCACAGGCAAAGACCCGACGAAAATGGTGCCAGGGCCGCCAGGCCGCTTCTTTCGCAAGATAACGTCCGCATGACCGCGAAATCAGCGGTCGATTTCGCCAAATACCACGTCCATGGTGCCGATAATCGCGCTGACATCGGCCAATTGGTGGCCTTTGCACATGTAATCCATGGCCTGTAGATGCGGATAGCCGGGCGCGCGAAGCTTGGCGCGATAGGGGCGATTTGTGCCGTCCGCGACCAGATAGACGCCAAACTCTCCCTTGGGTGCCTCAACAGCGGCGTAAACCTCGCCTGCGGGCACGTGGAAGCCTTCGGTATAGAGCTTGAAGTGGTGGATCAGTGCCTCCATCGAGGTCTTCATTTCACCGCGGGTCGGCGGTGTCATCTTGCCTCGGGCCATCACGTCGCCCTTTTCGTGGCGCAGCTTCTCGCAAGCCTGTTTGATGATCTTCAGGCTCTCGCGCATCTCAGCCATGCGGCACAGGTAGCGGTCATAGCAGTCGCCGTTCTTGCCAACGGGGATCTGGAAGTCGAATTCGTCGTAGCATTCATAGGGCTGCGCGCGGCGCAGGT
>JBCBGY010000275.1:0-4776 GCA_038526275.1 Pseudomonadota bacterium
GCTCTGACAGAAGCGCATCGCAAATCAGATTGTCCCAGGTGCCGTTAAAGTTGCCACGGCGATAGAGCAGGCTGTCCGTTTTGCCGACGACCTCGGTCAACTGATCCAGGAATGGTGCACGCTCTGCATCGATCAGGGCAGCCATGTCGGCGTCGGGCTCGATCACATCGGCGAAGATCGGGATCAACTTGTGGCGGTAGCCCATCATGCGGCCGTCGCGGATATCCAGATCCACCCGGGACACGAACTTGCCATTGGACCCCGACGGCACAATGATCGTTTCGCCCGACAGCACTGGTTCAGGCAGTGCATCGTGAGTATGGCCTGCCAGGATCACGTCGATCCCTTTGACGATCGTTGCCATCTTCTTGTCGACGTCGAAACCGTTGTGGCTGAGCACAACGACGCATTCCGCGCCCTGCCCGCGCACTTCATCCACCATGGCCTGCATATTTTCGTCCCGAATGCCAAAGGCATATTCTGGGAACATCCAGCCCGGGTTGGCGATGGGCATGTAGGGGAAGGCCTGACCGATAACGGCAACCTTGGTGCCGCCCCGTTCGAACATTTGGTAAGGCGGGAAAAGCTCTGTGGGCTCATCCCATTCCTTGTCGAATATGTTTTGGCCAAGGGCGGCGAAGGGAAGCCCTTCGACCAGTTCGTTCACTCGCTCGCTGCCCAGAGTGAATTCCCAGTGGAACGTCATGGCATCGGGGGCGAGCGCATTCATGACATTGACCATATCCTGCGCCTGGGTGTGGTGGCACGTATACGAACCGTGCCAGGTATCGCCGCCGTCCAACAAGATCGCGTCTGGCCGATCCGCCCGGATCGCCTTGACCACGGTTGCCACCCGATCAAGCCCACCAACCCGGCCATATCCCTGCGCAAGTGCTGCAAAGTCGCCAGAGCTGAGCGCGTAGTGGCTCGGGCTGCCGTCGGCGATACCGTAGAGCTTGCGAAATTCCGCGCCGGTGACGTGGGGCACCGCTCCTTTATTGTCTCCAACACCGTGATTGATCGACGGCTCGCGAAAGTAGATCGGCTTCAGCTGAGCATGGATATCAGTGACGTGGATCAGGGAGACATTGCCAAACGTCTCAAACGCCAAAAGCTGATCCTGGGTGAGAGCCTGCTGCGCCGCCAATCGCGCCCAGTTCCCGAAGCCCGAAGCCCCAAGGACCGCTGATGCAGCCATGCCAACCTGTAGAAAATCGCGTCGGGATATCATGGGTCTTTCGGTCCTGTTAACATATGCGTATGTCTGAATGTTATAGAAGAGAAGTACCCCACGCAATTGGCGCGGGGTTCGTTCGGTTACTGGCGGACGGCAGGCGTTTCGATGGACAAACCGTTTGCGCGGCTCGCAACATAAAGCTCCAGCGCTTTGAACTCCTCTGAACCTTCGGCGAAAGTATGGGCGCGGGTGTCGCGAATGCAGCCGCGGAAGCGATTGTGGCGCGAGATCAGCTTGGCCTGCTTCAGACGATAGGTCGGGAACCCATTGATCTGGCCCTGCGACAGGTGATCTGCCCGGATCATGTTGCCGTAGTTGTCTTCGTGGCAGTTCGCGCAGGACAGTTCGAGCTGTCCGTAGCGGGTATAGTACATCTCCTTACCCGCTTCCCAGAACGGCGCAGCATCGCCATCGATGGTCACATCCATCGGCATTCCGCGAGACTGCAGCCCGATCAACGCAACCATGGCCTGCATGTCGGCGCTGGACCATTTCCATGGCTCGGCTCCCATATGCTTGACCCGTTGCTCGTTGATGATGTCCTCCATCACCACCAACTTACCATCAACGACCTTGGGCATCTGCGCATGTAGTCCCGCAAATTCCTCGACACTTTCATGGCAGGACGAGCAGGATTTACCCTCCGATCCTTCGACCTTGTCAAACAGATCAATTGCCTGATCGACGAAGATCATTGCCGGATTCTCGAAATCATCCGTTTGCAGCGCCTGTGTTTCAGGCGTCCGGAACCGCCAGCCGGAATAGATCGTCCTGACGTTTTCCAGATGCGCGGGCGCCGCCGTTTCGGTCACGAAGGTTTCGCCTTCGATCACGAGCGCCTTGTCATCCTGGGCTATCGCTGCGGTCGCCAATCCGACGACCGCCACCATTATCGCTGGGCTCAGCTTCATCCATGTCCCTCCCCGGCATGGATCGTGCTTCCTTATTGTTAGGAAACTTCGATCTTTTTGCTTGTGTCGTAGACAGAGCCGTCATCGTCGTACCAAGTGAACGTGAATTCACCACTTTCCGGCACAACGGCTTCAAATTCGAAAAACGGATTGGTCGAGATCGCCGGTTCCATCGCCACATCGATCACGTTTTCGCCGTTAAAGTCCGCCGTAAAACGATTGATGATCGAACGCGGGATGACGTTGCCATCATCGTCCTTGCGCTGACCGCTTTCCATCTTGTGGCTGATCAGCGTCTTGATGGTGATGGTCTCACCAGCTGCAGCCGTCTTTGGAACTTTGACGCGGGGTTTCACACCAGATGCCATGTTTCTTCTCCTCGTCCTTGTTCAGCCGCCGCAGCCGCCGATAGTGACTTTGATGTTAGCCTTGGCCATCTGGTAGGATCCGTCCTCCATCTTGGCCACAGCGATGACATTCTGGGTTTGAGCCAGTCGGATCCGCGTCGAAGCGTTACGTGACGCGCTCAACGGTCCAAAGTTGAACGTCGCCACGGCGGCCTCCGGATTGCCATCCGCAAAGAGTGCGATGGCCACGGCTCCCGGAGCCTCGACGCCAATCGGCACAGTGTTGCCGTTCTCGGCAATCTCGGGCGCGGTCAGTGTGACGCCCCCTTCTGCGATCTCTGCACCACCAGTCATGGTCGTGATGGCCTCATCGGCCAGGTTTGCAAAGACCGGCATGCCAGCGAGGCTGGCGAACGCCATGCTCCCGGCGCCAAGCGCGAGGATTTTTCGACGATCTAGTTCCATTTCGTCCTCCGAATTCCTGTGAATTACTCTTCCGAGAGGGTCATCAAGTAGGCCACCACATCTTCGACCTGTTGCGCGGTCAGAAGCGGTGTCACCTCACCCTCCAGGGCTTCTCCGGTATATTCGTCGCCCACCCGGATGAACCCGTCCGTTTTGTAGAACGAAGGCATCATAGTGTCTTCGAACATCAGCTTGGCGTTGCTTACGATCCCCCGAAGTTCGGCCTCGGACCAGCGATCTGCGACACCATCCAGCGGCGGACCGACTTCACCATGAAACGGCAATTCCTCCAGCTTGCTGACAGCATGGCAGGCAATGCAGTTTCCGGCACCCTTGTTCATGAGGATGACGCCTTCATCAGCGTTGCCAGCCTGCCCAGACAAGGACAGTTCAACCGCGCCATCCACAAAAACAACATCCGTCGGCTTCACGACATCTGCACCTAACCCGGTGGCGCCCGTTGCAGCTATGATCGCTGCTCCTAAAGCACGTTTCATAAACCCTCCCTTGGCCGATTCAGCCGACCTTTTCAGATACACTAGGGCACAGGATCCATTTCACGCAATAACAAATTCAACTACGTGAATTCTTATATTCGTTCGCCGACACTTCGTGGCGTCAACCGTAAGGATCGAAACATCACCCAAAAGGATGATGTTTCTTTTCCCCGCCACGTCATTCTTCAAGCATCGTGAAACTTAACTGGAGCTGCTTTGTGAGTGTCGATCTGCAAAAGAGATATTGTACCAAGGGCCTAATTCGATGAGCGACAACTATCAGCTTCAGACCTGGGCGTCGGCACATGGCAACCGCGAAGTTGAAGGTCTGGTCGCCCAAGTATTCTTCGCTCGGGATAAACACACACTCGACGCCAACGACCGGACAGGGTTAAACAACCTCCGTGGACCCTATCAGGTCTTGCTGTTGGCTCACAGGTTACATTTTTGGTGCATTGGAAACGCTGATCATCGCGGAGCAGACAGTTACAACGACCGCCTAGCATTGCGTCGAGCGACGTCCGTCAAAACATTCCTTGACGGTATTTTCGATAGTTGCCCTTTCTACTCTGCGTCTCGTACCGAGACACGCGGTGAGATTATGGCACAGTGGCCAATGCCTTCGCGCGACCAAATGGCAGAGGACCGTAGAGTGGATGTCTACGCTAGCAGACTGCCCAATCAGCCACCCATTGAGTTACCAGTTACGCGCATATCTGGCAGAACTCCCCCTAGAATATCGATCCGCGAAGTTGGTCAGGCAGAACAGGGAGCGCAGAACTGGATGCCTGCGGGCCGCAATAGCAGACCGGTTCAGATTGACAACCTACCCGGAGATCGCACAGCTAATCATCCTGTAGGACAAATCCCAAGATTGTTCTCGTATGCAAACCAAGTGACTATTGAGCGGAATATCCAGGCTGGAATCGACGAGTTAAGACCCGTCTTAGCCTGGCGCATGATGGACCATGCGACAGGAGGTATCCTCGTGGTAGCTGTCATCGACGTTTCGCGAGATGCAAGAGTCTCGGTTGGAAGCGTGCGAGCAGTATTCGACTTTCAGGGGGTGTTTGCTCAGCCGCGGGATGCAATCAGCGTTTGGCGCAGTGAACCAAGCCTCTTTGCTCCCAGGTTAAGACCACCCAACGGTTCGCTAAACTACCGCTTCTTCTGGGTTACCCGTGATCCATGAACGTTTAACAGCTACGGGCGCCCGGCGCTTCCGCTAGCCAAACGAAAAACGAGATCTCTCCGCTACAAATTGCTAGCCTTCTTGTTCCGCAAACTTGCGGGCGTGGTACTTTTGGAAGGGTTCGTCG
>JBCBGY010000276.1:0-1213 GCA_038526275.1 Pseudomonadota bacterium
TCGCTTGGTGCGCGGCCTAGGCCGCGTCTATAATTTCGTTAAGCTTAGTGGCGCCGTACTGATCGTCAAAAATAATCAGATCAGAAATGGTACCGTCGAACGGGTTTGTGGCCGTTTTGCTACCGGACGATTGGGCAGAGCCGTCACCCCCGACGTGCAGGTACTGGATGTTGTCGAGCCAATCCATGTCGAACTCTTTGTCGAAGCCGACAAGTTCGCCATCCAAGAACACGCGCGCGCCCCAGTCGCCGAAGGTGATCCCGAGATGGTATTCCTTGTTGGCAGACACATTTCCAGCGCTGATGTCGATGTCATCGCCGTCTTCGTTCTGGAACCGGACGATCAGTTCGCCATTCTCGATCCGAGCCCGGAGATGGTCGCCGCCGCTATAACCGGTCGCATCTTTGGACAGAAGCGATTTTGTCCCGGACACATTGTCAGCCTCGAAGAACATTGAGATGGTGGCTTCGTCCACGCGTAGATCCCCGGAAGGGGCAACGCTGACAATGGAGTTGGTTCCGCTGAACTCGGTCTGACCGAGCATCGTGAAGACGGCGTCCGACAGATCTACCGAACTGCTCGAATTGCTGTTGCTACCACTGTCGTCAGAACTGTTACCACCACTGTCGTCGGAGCTGTTGTCATCCGCCGTATCGTCGGAAGACCCTGTATCGGCTTGCACATTGCCGCTAGATCCCCCGGCCGCGCTTGAGCCGAGCGATGCCTCTGCGGCGGCAGCAACCTCTTTGTTGGTCAGAAACTCGTTGTATATCTTAAGGTCGCTGATTGTGCCGCCCAGGCCGCCGTCCTGCACACCGCCGCCAATCTCAGAGATGACGAAGTTGGCGTTCCAGGTTGTGGTCGCTTTGTCCTCAAGTTGGCCATTCACAAACAGCTTTGTGATGCCATCCTTTCGCACGATGGCGTAATGAGCTTCGCCGCCTTCTTCGGCCACCGTATCGGCGACGACCACATCTTTCTTGCCAGACGAGTACAGACGGAACTTGCCATCATAGAAGTTCAGGTCGTTGCCGTTCCAGTAGTTCCCATCACCAACTAAGGAATCGCGGTTGTCGATGGGCCGGTCTTCCTTGAACTCAATCGTGCCCATGATGGTGAAGTCGCCACGCAGGGTGATTGGGTTAATTGTGGTTGGTGTGCCGCTGAAGCTTTTCTGGCTCAGTGTGTAGATCGGCGTTGCGTCTGTCGGCGT
>JBCBGY010000276.1:1313-4746 GCA_038526275.1 Pseudomonadota bacterium
TGCCGCTGAAGCTTTTCTGGCTCAGTGTGTAGATCGGCGTTGCGTCTGTCGGCGTCGTCGTATCGGTGTTGGTAGAGCCCCCGCTGTCGCTTGAGCCGCCACTGTCGCCGCTACTGCTGCTTGACTTGCTCACATCGACATCGATACGGGCGGTATCAGTTCCACCGTTTCCATCGCTGATCGTGTAGCTGAACGTATCCCGCCCGGACCAATCGGTTGGGGCAACGTAAACCACTTTCCCGGCGGCATTGATGGATACTGTGCCCTGCGGCGAGCCATCAACCGACTGAACGGTCAGCGTATCACCATTGGAATCGCTATCATTCGCCAGAACGTCGATCCGGACGGTTTCTCCCTGAACGACGGTGGCGCGGTCATAACTTGCGTTTGGCGCCGTGTTATTGCCGCCGGTTGACCCGCCACCGGTCGACCCTCCGCTATTGTCGTCGCCGCCGCCAGTGTTGTTGCCGCCACTGCTTGATGTGTTGGCCCGCACAAACAGTGCCCAATCGCTTTTAGAGGAGAGCGAGATGGTTTGATTTTCGAGATCGAAACTGCCGAGGTTGGTTTGCTGGTAAGCAGCTTCCGTGTTCACGGCGATCACCGTGGCACCATTTGACCAGTCTGCGTCACCCGAAAGCTTACCAAGGTTCAGCGTGATCGAGTTCGTATCCTCGGCATAGACCACAACGTGGTTAGCGCTCTTGGATTCCAGAGCGTATTGCTGATTGCTTGCGCCGCCGGTCAGGTAGTTTGCACGGGCCGAATCCAGTTCGAAACGGCCACGTTCGATGAAGAACTCGTTCCAGGTGGCGATTTGGTTCTGTATGGCCTGCGTGTAGCTCAGGCTTCCTTCGTTCGTGTCGATCGTCGAGCCGTTTGGCTTCGTCAGATTGCCGTAGATGCCCGACGCACCGCCGGCAATGGTCGAAATCCAAAGGTTGTCGACGGTTTCTGCCTGCGTGAAGTCTTTCGACCGGTCACGAACACGGAATCTGTCACCACTTTGGACCGCCAGATCATCGGACGCTTGAAACGCCGCGACATACATTTCGTATGTGGGCTGGTGATGTTCATAGTCGGCGACAGTTTGACCAGCCTCATGCCACCGCGTTTCGCCGCTATGGTTTGCGCTGTTTTGGACGGAATCGCCACCCCGGACAGAGGTCAGATGCTCCCAACCGGACTGAGAATTGAAGTATCGTGCGGCTTCGGCGGCTTGTGCCGGCGTGGTCCACTCATAATTGTCGAAACCGTAGCCAAGGGTCCAGCCGGGTAGGGCGCCCAATCGATCAGCCATGTACTCCATGATGCGATCATGCACATATCCGTTTTCGCCGCCCGGCATCGAGTCGGGCGTCTGGTCGCGGGCATTGTCGCCCCAAGGCCAGATATGGACAATTCCGCCAGCCGCATGGACCTCTGTGATGATGTTTTCGAGCACTTCAAACGCGCGCGGGTCGGGGTCCCAACCTTGCGAGCCGTTGAATGAACTGCCGTAGTTGGCAGAGTTGCTGAAGAGATCGAAAAGTTGCGCGCCTAAGTTCGGAATATGGACGCCGGTAAAGCCATGCTCAACAATAAAGGTCTGGACGAAATTTTTGATGCCCGCCTTATTGTTATAGTAGTCTTCGATATTGGTGGTCATCATTGCCATATTCGGCAAGATGGCTTCCAGACTTCCGTCGGAAATTTGCTGCGCAAACTTTCCGTTCTCGGCAACGACAAATCCCCGATTGTCGCTGTCTGCGGCAACATTTATTGTGCCGGAATAGCCATTTAGATCTGCATCGCCAGAACTGGTTTGGAATGTCCATTCGCCCGCTTTTGTGCCGGTGAAACGAAAATTGTAATCGTCACCATCGTAGAACATTCCTGTCGTGATTTTTTCACCCGTTCCTTTGTGGGTGAATGTCACAGATGCGTTCAGATCGTACGCATTTCCGCTGATGCTGTCATTTTCAAGTGTCCACTCCAGATACGGCGCGAACACCTTCGTTGAAAAAGTCCCCAAGTTCTTGTTCATCGTCTCGTCTTCCTGGCCTGCGAGAGGCCTAAGTGTGTGCGTTTCGAGTGTAACAGCAAACCATGCCAGTACCGATCCAAGAAATAGAACACAGACTAATTTCCACTGGTGGGCCTTAATGAGACAGCCTGGTATTTCTAGGTTGAAATAAAGTTAAACCGGCTCTCTTTGTTTTTGGCCGGTTTGGAATTGATCTGCCAAGGATCCCCAAAATCCCCAAACGTCGCGCGTTACTTAGCAGGAGTACACTGTCGAAAGGTGCAATCACGTCAATTCCATCTTTATTCTCGCGATGCCGTCTCTGTGGCATGGCCCTTGTGGAGAGTCTAGTTTAAGGGATCGTAAAGTAATGCGGCAAATATTTGACCGAACCGGCATGGTTCTGTGGCATCCTGATACCTCACCCTACGTCCGTTTTTGCCTCCATAGGGCAAGAATGAAATGATAAGTAATTGTAAATAAGCTAAAAATTTTCGTTCGGCCAGAACTATCGCGAAAACGAGCATGAAGGTAAAATAGTTGACTTTGCGGAAAGGTAACGTCTCGGGATTGTCCCGAGATCGGCATGACATTGCTTACCCCTGGTTGAAATGCGGCACAAATCAGCAACTTCGTTCTCAAATTTGCGCCACCCAAATCTGGACAAGGCAACTGATTTGTTGGCTGAACCGGTTTCGCGCGGCTTTTGTAACCACACGCATTGCGTGAAACAATTTACCGAAATTTAGGGAATATTCTGTTCCTGGACCCACACATTAGTCATACATTCCGCCTGGCAATGACCAGGCAAATGCTGCTCTTATGGACAGAAATGGCCGGATCGGCGGGCCAAGTTCGTTGGTCCACCCACCCGAATATTCATTTCAGGGCTTGGCAAAAAGCCTGAATACGACTGCAAGCTTCCTTAAGAGCTTCGTCCGACGTTGCGTAGCTCACCCGGAAACAAGGCGAAAGGCCGAATGCGGAACCAAAAACAACCGCGACACCTTGTTCTTCCAACAAGGCCTTTGCAAAGGTTTCGTCACTGTCGATGACTACTCCACCCGACGTTGTTTTTCCCAAGCAGCCGCCGATATGCGGATAGACATAAAATGCGCCTTCAGGCGTCGGACAAGAAATGCCCTCGGCCGCGTTTAGCATTTCGACCACCAAATCGCGTCTCCGCTTGAAGGTCTCGTTGTTTTTCGGAATGAAGTCTTGCGGCCCGTTCAGCGCCTCAACAGCAGCCCATTGGGAGATGGAGCAGGGGTTCGATGTGCTTTGGCTTTGGATCTTGCGCATGGCCGCAATCAGTTTTTCAGGGCCACCCGCATATCCGATACGCCATCCCGTCATTGAATAGGCTTTGCTGACGCCATTGCAAGTAAGCGTCCGATCATAAAGCGCCGGTTCCACTTCGGCCGGAGT
>JBCBGY010000277.1:0-4744 GCA_038526275.1 Pseudomonadota bacterium
GGAGCGCTTTGGCATGGTCATGCATGGCTCTCAGATCGCTGGTGAAATGTCCGACAATGTCATTCACGTCGCTGTCCGATTGGAAAAGAGCGGTTGGGCCATCGGCCGTCCCACCTTCCGCCTGCGCAGTGCGTTTGACCTGGGGTTGGGTGCGGCGAAGATCCGGATGGTCTTGCGACTTGGTTCGCATCGGCGTACGCAGACCACCACGAGATGATGTTCCAGCTCGTTTGCCAGGGCGACCTCGTTGCAACTCACGGACAACGTCAGGCGCCGCCGTCTCTGACGTCTACCCGTGCATTTTGCCCCGGCCTCGAACCGCTCGATGAACGGGGACGTTATTGACCCGCGCAATCCCATCTGAGCGCGAGAGATTGGAGCAATCGCCGTGGCACTCGCTGAAAACACCAATAGGGCAGACCGCAAGACGACTGGCAGGCCTAACCCCCGTCTTTTGACAGTGAAAGAGGCATTCTATCTGACACCCAACATGATCAGGGTGATATTTGCCGGGCCGGAGCTGGACGGATTTCCGAGCGGTCGAGAAGGGGGCAATTGCAAACTAATGATCCCTGAGGTCGATGAAAAGAGAGAAGCGTTTGCAACGCGTCTAACCGATGGTCCAATGCCGACGCGGCGCACCTATACGGTGCGAACCTATGATGCCGGCAAACGTGAGCTTACGATCGACTTCGTGGCCCACGGGGATAACGGGCCTGCGTCACGTTGGGCCACGCGCGCCAAAACCGGAAGTTTCCTCGGTTTCGCCGGTCCCAGCAGTCCCAAGGTCGAAAAATTTGATGCGGACTGGTACCTCATTGCTGCAGATCCTACCGCCATTCCGGTGGCCGCAGCGACGCTGGAAGCGATGCCGCGCGATGCACAAGGTGTCGCTATATTTGAAGTAACGTCCGCCGAAGATCGTCAGCAGATCGACATGCCTGACGGGATTAAGGCCCATTGGCTGATACATCCGGAACCTTCAAAACCATCCTCCGCTCAACAGGACTTTGTTCGCCAGATGGAGTGGCCTGCCGGGCGGGTCCAGACCTGTATCGCAGGCGAGTCCAGCGTGATCCGGGGCCTGCGAAACTTTCTGCACAATGAGAAGCAGATCCCCCGGGCGGATACTTACATCTCAGGTTACTGGAAAATTGGTCTTGTCGAGGATGAGCACCAGCAGTTCAAGCGGAACAACGACCAGCAAAACGGATAGGGTTCGCCGACAAGGATCAACAACCAGTGCAAACTGACGAGACGCTGCTCGACGTTCCTCGCAGCTATGCCGAGGCCCTCCTTCGCCATTTTGGATGAGTGGGAGCTCAGCGGTATTCGGATGCGGTGCCAATGTTCCACTTGCCTCCGATGCAGCACCGCCGTATTTACCCCCTACGATACGCAAATCACTTTGCCGTTGATCGTTTTCGCCGATTAAGCAAGGCACATAGCCCAGCCCAATCATCAAAGTCGCAAACCGCGCAACCTACTCCGTGTCCGAGTGGGACAGGTTGCGTTGTGCGGTTTCAATCAGATGAGGCTCGCTTGTGCTATTAGATGCTCCCGCCCTTTCTGGCGAAGGCCCAGAATCACAGTTCGAAATCATGCAGAACGCCGCGGCACGCGCGAGCTTCAAGGCATTCATGAATGGATATCTGCGCGAGGTGGTTCAGGAGGTATCGCAGCCTGCGGACCTTGGCGTACCCGTCCATCTTGAATGTGATCTGCCGCATAGTTTCACGCGGCTTCGGGTTGAGGTGACCTACTGGTCGCTGACTGGTCCACATGACTTTGGTGCGCTGCAGCTGCTCAATCCGAACACCAATCGTTGGCGCGATGCGGCCATCGGTGAAGTGATCCCGTTGATCATAACCGATTGTTTTGTCCGGCAAGGGGTGGTCGGCAGTCCGCAAATGATGGAACTCCTTCGACGGGTCTTTAACAGCTACGATCGAATCTTCCAAAGCAGCCGCCAAACCCAAGCCAGCGACATTGCTTTCCTTTCGGCCGAACAGCACCTGCATTTCGGTCATTGGATGCACCCGACACCCAAAAGCCTCGACGGTATGACAGTCTGGCATCAGGACGCCTATGCACCTGAATTCGGTGGCCTATTCCAGTTGGAATATTTCGCGGCCCGCAACGATATTGTTGAGACAGGCTCGGCCTTTGGTCAGCCGATACGAGAGATTTTGGGTCAAATTGACGGCGCTCCGCTGCACCAGCTTGGAGCAGACGAAACCCTGATCCCAATGCATCCCCTCCAAGCCGAGGCTCAACGCCTGCGCCCGTCAACGCGCAAGCTCTTGGCCGATGGACTTCTGCGGGATCTGGGTCCGGCCGGTGCGGAATTCACAGCAACCTCATCGGTGCGCACCGTCTACAGCCCGACATGCCCCTGGATGCTGAAGTTTTCGCTCCCCGTCAAAATCACCAACTCCCTGCGGATCAATCTAAGACACGAATTGTCTGCCGGGGTGATCATGGCGGGATTGCTCGAAGCGTTGGCACCTCTGCCACCGAAACTCCACGTCATAAATGACCCCGCCTTCATCACCCTGACCCTGCCGGATCAAACCGAAACAGGGTTCGAAGTCATCTTTCGGGATAACCCGTTTCGAGATGCTGATGGGGAAGGAATTGTAAACGTCGCGGCGTTAACGGCCGACCCGTTGCCTGGCCAGTCTTCGCTGCTGGCACGGATCATTATGCGGCAGTCAAGGACCGAAAACGCCCTGCCCAGCAAGGTCGCGACACGTTGGTTTGCCGCTTATCTCGACTGCGCTTTGTGGCCCATGTTGACGCTCTATGATCAGCATGGTCTTGCCTTTGAAGCCCATCAGCAAAATAGCCTATTGGACGTTTCCTCGGGACTGCCTCAACGCTGCTATTTTCGCGACAACCAGGGCTACTACATCGCCGAAAGCCATTTGCCGCGATTGGCGAAGCTTGCCCCCGGCCTACTGGATACGGCGTCGATTTGCTTCCCGGAAGCAGAAATCAACCAGCGCTTCTGCTACTACCTGATCGTTAACCAGATCTTCTCGGTCATCAGCCGGATGGGCCGCGATGGGTTTGCCGACGAGACCGCGCTCCTTAAAACCTTGCGCAACCGGCTTAACGACTTCGCCCTACAGGCAAACGGTCCTGCAAAAGCATTTGTTGAATCTGTCCTGAACGCGCCAAAGTTGCCCTGCAAAGGGAACCTGCTCACCCGAATTCATGATCTGGACGAATTGCAGGTAGAGGGCGAGAAAGCCGAATACATCTGGTTCGCCAACCCGCTGTTGACCATGTCGGAGATCCGACATGCCATTTGATAAACCCCAATCGACTGAGACGACACAGGATCGCGTTCTACGACAATTGTGCGAGGCGTTGCTGTTCGAGGGCCTTGTCCGGACGAATGGCGCCGAGTGGTCGCTGCACGAGGCGTGTTTCCGCGCTGAATATTATGTGGGCGGATTTGATCGTCCTCGGATCAGGCCAGGTTCGATTCAGCGACGAGAAGCCGGCACTTGGCGCATCGCTTGCCTGGCCGACGTCGTTGAGGCCTTGGGAATGAGCGATGAGTTTCGCGACGATCTTTTCCGTTCGGCCCAGTTAACAGATCAGACATATGATGTTGTTCGGGCGCGCGGCGCGCGGTTGCAGATGCCATACGATGCGTTAGAATCCGCCATTGATGAAGGGCATCCCTATCATCCGTGCTTCAAGGCGCGTAGCGGGTTTACTGACAGGGACAATTTGGCTTTCGGTCCTGAGGCGGCGGCCGAGTTTCAGCTACACTGGCTCGCCGTTGATCCCCAGTTGGTGCATCAGTCTCTGCCCCTCGGATTTTGGGAAACTGAGCTTGGAGTAGCGGGCGTCAAAGAACTCAGCGCGCGTATGGCCGAACGGCGATGTGTGGGCCATGCGTTGGTCCATGTGCATCCGTGGCAAATGCCGAAACTGATGGAGTTTCCTGACTATCGCAAATGGCTTTCCTGCGGAAAAGTATGCGCTCTCGGCCCTTGGGGAGATAGTTATCGCGCCACCCAGTCGGTTCGCACCCTGGCCAACGCGACCGATCCGACCCGGGCCCATGTCAAAACGTCGATGGCCATGCGCAACAGTTCGTCTCTTCGGTCGCTAGCGCCTCGCTCCGTTTGCGTGGCGCCTGCCATAAGTGATTGGCTGATTGCGGTGCTCGCCAGCGATCCGCTGTTCGAGGGCGAGCTGAACCTGACCATATTGAGAGAATATGCTGGCGCGATTGTGGGACGCGAAACGCCCTTAGCCGGGCATTTGGCAGCGATATATCGCGAAAGCCCTCTAGGTCACGGACGTCAAAGTAATCAGGTCATCCCCTTCAATGCCCTGTCGCTGGTGGAACCTGATGGCCAACCTGTGGTCGCCGCTTGGATCCAGACATACGGCCTGGATCGTTGGCTGGACCAACTTCTGCGGACGATGGTTCTGCCGGTTTGGCATTTGATGATTGCGCATGGGATCGGGCTTGAGGCGCACGCGCAAAACCTACTGCTAGAGCATGATGAAGGCTGGCCAACAGGCCTCATCGCGCGGGATTTCCATGAAAGCCTAGAGTATGTTCCGGAGCTGCTGTCGCGCCCCGCATTGGAACCTGATCTTGCCGCGATTGATCCGGTCTATGCTGACGCGCCGACAGATCAGTTTCACAAGATGGGGAAAGCAGAGGCACTGCGCGAGTTGGTGATGGACACGCTGTTCATCTACAACCTGACCG
>JBCBGY010000278.1:0-4697 GCA_038526275.1 Pseudomonadota bacterium
TCAGGATAGCGTTCTGCCGCCCCGGCCCAGGTCAGTTCCACCAGATAGTCCTGCGGGGTCTTGCCCTTCGGCACCGTCTCTTGTGGATATTCATAGGCCAGTTCCCGCAGATCAAACCGGCAGGCATCAGCCACCTCGCGCGTCGCGGCAATCGCATGGGGCCAATCAGCAAACAGCCGTTCCATTTCCGCCGGCGACTTCAGGTGGCGTTCGGCATTGGCATCCAGCAGATATCCCGCCTTGGCGACGGTCGTCTTGTGCAGGATACAGGTCATCACATCCTGCAAAGGCCGCCGATCCGGCGCATGGTAATGAACATCGTTCGTGGCAAGCAGACCCAAATCATGGTCCTGCGCCAACTGATCCAACCAGTTGATCCGTGCCCGGTCATTGCCACGATACAGATAGCTCGCCGCCACATGCCGCAGCGTCGGCAGGGCCCGCACCAAAGCGGGCAACCGGGCGGAAAAGGCCATCAGATCGTCGCCAGGTAAGGCGATCAACTGCACATCCACGGCATGGGCCGCCAGATCGCCCAGGGTCAGATCGCAGACCCCTTTGGCCTGCCACTCCCCATCCACATCATGCATCTTGCCCTTGGAGAGCAGCGTACAAAGCCGTCCATAGGCGGCCCGATCCCGCGGATAAGCCAGAAATGCCTCGCCCGAAACAAGCTCGACACGGCAGCCAATGATCGGCCGGATGCACGCTTTCAAAGCCTCGGAATGCAGCCGCACAACCCCGGCCATGGTGTTCAGATCCGCAATCCCCAGCGCATCATAACCATGCCCCCAGGCGGTCACCGCCAGATCCACCGCATCCGACGCGCCCCGCAGAAACGAAAAGCACGACGTCACCCCAAGCTCCACAAAGGCCGCCTTGGGATTAAGCTTAAACCCGTCCTTCTCCGTCAGGGTCCGCTTCGGATGGGTCGGCCCGCTATCCGGCATGCCCGCCCCTCAACCCAAATCCACGAACACCGCTCTTGCCAAAACCCTGCCCTTTCTTATTGGCCAAAATACTTCCGCCGGAGGCTCCCGCCCTCTCAGCCAACACCAAAGCTGCCGATTTCACGCAAACATCCCATGCACAAACCAGCGCGGATCATCTCCGCGCCCATCGCCATGCAATCCTTCGCGATAAAGCCATAGGCGCCGCCCGGACTGATCCTCCACCTTGAAATAATCCCGCAACCGCGTGCCAGGCCGGTCCTGCCACCATTCCGGCGCAACCCGCTCCGGCCCCTCGAAACGCACAACCTTATGGGCCTGGCGCCGCCAGGTGAACTGCGCCGGTGGCCCCTCGGGCACCGCATAAAGCACACGCACCTCCTCGGGCCGGTCCAACAGGCGCTGCGGTCGGTCCCGCGATGACGGCAGGCCGGGCCGACGCCCCTGCGCCACGGTTGCGTCTGCCCCATCGGTCAGCGCCCGCGCCCAGGCCTCGGCCCGCTCCGGCACATGGCTCTCGCGCAGAACGGGCCGGGTCACGGACTTTGCCCCGAACCGCGCGGTCAGCCGGTCAACCAACTGCGCCAAATGCAGATCCTCGTCCGCCTCGCCTTCCAAACCCGCCTGCGCCTCGGCGACCGGCTCCACCCCACCGGCCTGCAAGGTGATCAGATCAAAGCCAAAGCCCGGATTGATCCGTTCAAGCTTGTCATCAAACAGCCGATGCAGATGCGCAGGGTCACGGCTCGGGCTGGAGGTGGCGACCTCCACCACACTCACCTCACCGTCGCTGCGGTAAACCGTCAGCGCCAAGCGGCGACAGCCCATCCCCCGCTCGGCCAAAGCGGTACACAGATCCTCACACAGATCCGGCAGATGCGGCGTCGGGTCCTGCACCGGCTCGGCCAGCCGCGCCAACACCCGAAAGGGCGGCAACGCTTCCACACTCGACACAGGCTCCGCCAACCGCCCCAGCGCCTGATCAAGCCGCATCAGCGGGTTTTCGTGCAACGCCGCCCGGGCAAAGCGGCGGGTCAGCGACAGGCGCGGGATCTCCATCAACGCGCCAATCGTCTTCAGCCCCAACCGGCGCAGCAACAACAGCGTCTCAGCATCCAACCGCAAAGCCGCCACCGGCAAAGGGGCCAAAGCCTCACCCACCTGCCCTTCCGCGCAAACCGTCCGCACGGTGCCATGGCGCGCCAAGGCCCAGGCAGCACCCCAGGTCGGTGCCACAGCCAGGCCCGCGGTCAAACCCAGCAGCGACAGGGCCGCTTCCATATCAGCCAGCATCGCGGCTTCTCCACCGAACAGATGATCCGCCCCGGTTATATCCAGAATCACCCCGCGTGCCCCATCCCGCACCGTCCACGGGCACCAGCGCCGCATCCACAGAACCAACCGGTCCAAGGCCGCGCGGTCGCCCGCCAGATCGGCATAATCCACCCGCAACTCTGGGCAGAGCGGCTTGGCATCCACCACCCGCGCACCTTCGACCACACCGGCCAGCCGGGCCGCGCGGCTGGTGGCATGGATCACCGGGCCATGGGGGCCTTCCGTCGCCAGCACAACCGGCAGATCATCCGGTGCGGGATTGCCGCGGCGCTCCATCTCGCGCTGCCACCGTTCCATCGCGAAGTGGGGCAGACAGACGGACACGATCCGCCGCCCGGTCATAGACCGCCTCCCACACGCCCGTCTTGGTCCGGCGCGACCGGAACAAGTCCACCCGCCAGCGCGGATCCCCCGGGGCCTGCGGATCGTAAGGATGCGCCGCAGACGGCAATGATTTCACCCGCCAGCGATCCCGCGCCGCACTCAAATCGGGGCTGGCCGCCCGTCGGATCAGCCAGCAAGCCACGCCAGAGGCTTCGGCCCGCATCGCCAGCCGCTTGGTCGCCGTGAAACTCACCGCTGGCGGGTCGCCCCAAACCTCGCCCACCACCGCCGCCAACCCCTTGCAGCGCAACCCATCCTCCATGGCGCGCAGCACATCCACAGGTCGGGTCACATCCACCCGCACAATGGCAGTCTCGATACCCAGCCCCGTCACATAGGGCCGCCCGGCCTCTTGCTGCGACAGCCGGTCCTGGACCCACAAAAGCGGCCCCCGCCCGGCCCCTTTCAAACGCGACAGCACAAACCCCACCGCCGCCGCATCTGTCGCGCTGTCGGGAAACACCTCCGACAGCGTCGCCCCAGAGCCAGGTTGGGCGGGACTGTTGGCCAATCTTTGCATTGTCGACATCGGCGCCACACACGTTAAACATCCCAGTACATGTTCACGGTATGTTCTAGCGCTCTCGCCAGATTCGGTCAAACCAACCACGCTCTTTTTTGGCGACAAACCTGTGGTCGACAGATGACCCAACGTACTGAAACCCAAACGCTCAGAAAACATGAGGGCTTAAAACACCTTGATGCTTAAGGTCCTTCGTCAGACACTAAGCTTACACGCCGAAGGCCGCGCCCAAGGGGCGCCAACATCGCGTGGCGCAATAGCGCCTCAATCTAATAGAAGGCCCGCCACCACAAAGCGCTGAACCCTCCAAGAGAAAGCCTCGGCAGAAACGAAACCTCAAATATGCGAATTGCGCTTAGCGACCCAGGACGGCGCTGAAAACAGCCCTGGTTTCGGCCATCCGTGACGGCCTAAAGGCCTCCGTCCAGTTGGCCAATTCACGGTCCTGAACGGCATAAGACGCTTTAATCGTCGCCATCCGGGTCGGCAACAGCGCCTCTGTATTACTGACGCCCCGATCAGTCATCGCATAGGCCGCACGAATCTGCGCCATCTGAGCGGTATTCAATTGGTCTGTGTCGAGACCGGATGCCAAAGCCGAAGACGTCGCCACCACAGCCAAAGCCGCAAAAGCACCGGCTAATCCTATGCGATAGTTTACAGAAACACCTGACATATACCCATACCGTCCCAGTTACACGACCCAAAGGATCGGGCCGCCCCGTGCAGCCATCTCAAGGGTGGCACGCCACTCCGTCTGGATGCGGACCGCAATAAGGCAACCTTAGGTCATTCAAAGCGAAACGATGGCGAAAGATTTCAAAACGGTGAAAATTTTATTGACAATTTCACGAACAAGCCAATCATTGGCCTAGGACAACTGCGGAGTCGCTCAATGTCTGACGAAGCCTTTCATGCACCTGGCCTTGGCGGCGATCTCCGCACCTTGCGAAAGGCCCGCAACCTGACCCTGCAGCAGGCGGCGCAGCACATGGAGCGCTCGACCGGTTGGATGAGCCAGGTGGAGCGGGGCCTTTCGGCCCCATCCGCAACCGAGGTCCAACGGCTCGCAGCCCTGTATGATGTGCCGATTTCCATGATTCTCGGTGATGCGACGGGTCCCGAAGCAGAACGCGGGCGCATCGTACGCCCCGACACGCGGCGCCCCATCGGCGCGCAGGTACCTGGGCTCGTGGAACAACTCTTATCGCCTGATTTGACCGACAGTTTCGAAGTGATCCACACAACCTTCGAGCCCCATGCCGCCATCACCACACCGCGCCAACGCCCAACCGAAGAGATCGGCTATATCCTGTCAGGTCGGCTGAAGATTACGATCAGCGGGCACGAATTTGAGGTAAGGCGCGGAGACAGTTTTCGGATCCGCAATGAACCCTACCTTTGGGAAAACCCCCATCCCGTGGCGGCCCAGGCGATCTGGGTCATTGCGCCTCCAGTTTACTGAAGACCAAACACCACCCGACAAAGAAAAGGAGACGTTCGAT
>JBCBGY010000279.1:0-4680 GCA_038526275.1 Pseudomonadota bacterium
TGATCGACACGGGCGATGTGATTGTCCATGTGTTCCGGCCCGAAGTGCGCGAATTCTACCAACTTGAGAAGATGTGGCTGCCCCAGGGTGCGGCAGGAGCGTCGCACCCCGCCTGATGCAGGTGCACATTCTGGCCGTGGGTCGCCTGCGGCCTGGACCTGAACATGCACTGGTGTCCGACTACTTGACCCGTGCACAAAAGGCGGGTCGTGGGCTTGGTTTTTCCGGCTTTGACGTGATCGAGGTCGAAGAGCGTAAGGGTGGTGGCATGGCCGCGGAAGCCGCGCTGATCCGGAGATCTTTGCCCAAAGGTTCTATTTTTGTGGCACTTGATGAGCGCGGCCAAAGACTGAGCTCACCTGATCTGGCAGACAGGGTTGCTACTTGGCGGGACGATGGCCAACGCGCCGCGACCTTTGTCATTGGCGGGGCCGATGGTCTGGACCCCAGCCTGCGGGCGGATGCAGATTATGCACTTTCTCTTGGTCCGATGGTTTGGCCCCACATGTTGGTTCGGGTGATGGTGGCGGAACAGCTTTACCGGTCCGTCTCTATTCTCGCAGGCAGTCCCTATCATCGAGCTTAGGAACGCCTCCGGCGGAAGTATTTTGGCCAATAAGAATGGATGGTTGGTAGGGGCGCCGACCGGACAGAGGCAATTATCACTGAAGCGTGGAACGGGGATTCAAGTCCGACTCGAAACCCTATAGAAGGGGCGAAAGCAAAAGGGAGCGACCATGACCGGACCAGTTGTTTTGTGCATTTTGGACGGCTGGGGCTTAAGTGATCAGCGCGAAAGCAATGCTCCTGTCTTGGCCGAAACGCCCAATTTCGATCGTGTCATGGCGGACTGTCCCAATGCGACTTTGGTGACCCATGGCCCAGATGTGGGCTTGCCGCGCGGACAGATGGGCAATTCGGAGGTGGGGCACACGAACATTGGTGCGGGCCGGGTTGTTGCCATGGATCTGGGTCAGATTGACCTGGCCATTGAGGAAGGCTCCTTTGCCAGGGAAGCGGCGTTGTTGTCGTTCATCGAACAGTTGCGCAGCACCGGTGGGGCAGCGCACGTGATGGGCGTTGTCTCTGACGGCGGCGTCCATGGGCATATTACCCATGTCCTCGCGGCTGTCAGGGTTTTGGCAGAGGCAGGAGTGCCTGTGGTGTTGCATGCGATCACGGATGGCCGGGATGTCGCGCCTCGCTCTGCCGATGGGTTTGTCGCGCAGTTGATGGCTGATTTGCCTGATGGCGTTCGGGTTGGAACGGTTTGCGGGCGTTACTACGCCATGGATCGGGACAACCGTTGGGACCGGATTGCCTTGGCCTATGCCGCTATGGTTCGGGGCGAAGGCATTGCAGCGGATGATCCGGCAGCGGCAGTCGACGCTGCCTATGCTGCGGAAGAAAGCGACGAGTTCATCACGCCCCGGGTGATCGGGGACTATGCTGGCATGGCTGCAGGTGACGGGCTCTTTTGCCTTAACTTTCGGGCGGACCGGGCGCGTGAGATTCTGGCCGCTATGGCTGCTCCCCATTTCGATGGCTTTGACCGGGGCGCGCCGGTGGATTTGGCCGCTCGCCTTGGAATGGTGGATTATTCCGAAGACCACAATGCCTACATGTCCACGGTCTTCCCGAAGCGGACCATTGTGAATACACTTGGATCTTGGGTCGCGCAGCATGGAAAACGTCAGTTTCGGCTGGCTGAAACCGAGAAATACCCCCATGTTACGTTCTTTTTGAACGGTGGCAGCGAGGAATCCGCCGACGGGGAAGACCGGTTCATGCCGCCATCGCCGAAGGTTGCCACTTATGATTTGCAGCCCGAAATGTCGGCGGCAGATGTGACCGAGCGTTTGGTGGCCGCCATCCATGCGCGCTATGATCTGATCGTGGTGAACTATGCCAACCCGGATATGGTCGGCCATACCGGCGATCTTCAGGCAGCTATGGCGGCCTGCACTGCTGTGGATCAGGGCCTGGGTCAGGCGTTAGAGGCGCTGGAGGCGGAAGGTGGTGTCATGGTGCTGACCGCCGACCATGGGAACTGCGAAGTGATGGTCGACCCCGAGACGGGTGGACCCCATACAGCGCATACTTTGAACCTTGTGCCGGTTATTCTGATCGGCGGGCCGGAGGACGTCCGGTTGCGGTCTGGGCGGCTGGCGGATCTGGCGCCTACACTCCTACAGTTGATGGGGCTTTCGCAACCACCCGAAATGACGGGCCAAACCTTGATCGAACCGCTGTGATACGCGTTAGCCTTCTGCTCTTTTGCCTCGCTGCCAGTCTCGCGGGGGCCGAACAAGCTGCGGATCGCTCTTCAGACATCACGACCCAAATGCAGATCATACGTGAGTACGAAACGGCGCTGCCCCGTTTGCAGTACAATTTGGAACGATGGGCGGAGGAAGAGCAGGCGGCACAGGCGCAATTTGCCACCGTCCGACCCGGCCTCGGTGATATGCTGCGTGGAGCGCGCATTGCTGGTTTCGAGATCCCTGGGGCGCACCCGAAAGGCCCCGTTGCGCGGGTCCAAGCCGCGCGACTGTTGCGTGTCTTGCAAAGCGATGTTGGGGCATCGGCAACAGAAGTGCGGCATCGGGCGTTGGCTTTGTCTGCCGCCCGCCAAACGGCCGAAGATGTAGCAGCCGAACTATCTGACACCCGCGTGGGACTGCAGGCCGCGCGGGAAGCGTTGACCGAGATTATTGCAGCGCGCAGCGATGTGCCCCTGCGTTTTCTGGCGGATCCCGCGCAGATGGAGGCGCTTCTCAACGCGGCTGAGACGCTGGACAGTTTCACCGAATGGTTGGGCACCGCGCCTGGTCCGGCCGACACGCCGGATGTCGCGTTGCTGAAAGGGCGCTTGCCTTGGCCAGTTGAGGGGCGGGTTGTTGCCGAATTTGCCCCTCTTCGCGGTAGATTTGGCCTGTATTTTGTGCCGTCCAGTGCGCTCGTCACCGCGCCTTTGGCGGCAACCATCCGATATGCCGGGCCGCTGCTGGATTTAGGCAACGTAGTCGTGCTAGAACCAGAGGCTGGAACACATATTGTTCTGGCGCACTTGGATACCGTGTTCGGTGAGCCAGGACAGATCGTTGAGCGTGGCGATCCGGTAGGATTGACGAGATTTGGCGGGCCAAACGACGCGGCAGCGCCATTACGCGCAGAAGTGAGTGGCGCGCCGGACGTGGACACGCTCTATATAGAAGTCAGAATACAGCAATCACCCGAGGACCCGGCAGACTGGTTCGTTGAAGACAAGGACGGATAAGAGCACCATGAAGAAGTTTGTGATGGCCGCATTGGGCGGCACATTGGCAGGAGCCCTGATCACGACGCAGGTGGCCGGACCACTGATCGCTCAGGAGGCCGAGCGAAAAACCAGCATCTACGAACAACTCGATCTTTTCGGAGACATATTCGAACGCATCCGCGCGCAATATGTCGAGGAAGTGGACGAAAGCGAACTGATCGAAGCCGCGATCAACGGAATGCTCACCTCGCTTGACCCGCATTCGAGCTATCTTTCTCCGAAGGATGCGAGCGACATGCGGGTCCAGACCCGTGGAGAGTTCGGCGGTCTGGGCATTGAGGTCACGCAGGAAGAAGGCTTTGTCAAAGTCGTCTCACCCATAGACGATACGCCCGCCGACGAGGCTGGCATTGAAGCGGGCGACTTTATCACCCATGTGGATGGCGAAAGTGTTCTGGGTCTGACGCTCGACGATGCGGTCGAACTGATGCGCGGCCCCGTAGGCAGCGAGATCATCATCACCGTTGTGCGCGAAGGCGCAGACGAGCCGTTCGATGTGACCATCATCCGCGACACGATCAAACTGACCGCAGTGCGCACCCGCACCCAGGGCGAAACCGTTGTCTTGCGGGTGACAACCTTCAATGACCAGACCTTCCCGAACCTGCGGTCGGGCCTGGAAAAGGCTGTGGAGGAAGCCGGCGGGATGGATGCCGTTAACGGTTTCGTGCTGGATCTGCGGAACAATCCCGGTGGTCTGCTGACCCAGGCGATCAAGGTGTCTGATGCGTTCCTGGAAAAGGGCGAGATTGTTTCAACGCGAGGCCGCGACCCGCAAGACGGCGAGCGTTATAATGCAGAGCCTGGCGACCTAGCGGATGGCAAACCGATTGTGGTGCTGATCAATGGCGGGTCGGCCTCGGCTTCTGAGATCGTCGCGGGCGCGTTGCAGGACCATCGTCGGGCCATTGTGGTTGGCGAAAAGAGCTTTGGTAAGGGCTCCGTTCAGACCGTTATGCCGTTGCGTGGTGAAGGTGCGATGCGTCTGACGACGGCGCGCTATTACACGCCGTCGGGCCGCTCGATCCAGGCCTTGGGCGTTTCGCCGGATATTGTTGTGGTTCAGCCTCGGGCCGAGCCTGCCGCAGAGGAAGAGGAAGAAGAGGGCAACCGCCCCCGCCGGTCTGAAGCCGATCTGCGTGGCCGGTTGGACAATGACTCTGTCAGCGAAGACGAACGCCGGATCATCGAGGAAGATCGCCAGAAGGCTGAAGATGCCGCCAAGCTGCGCGAGGAAGACTATCAGCTGGCTTATGCCATCGATATCCTGAAGGGCCTGTCCGCCATCGACAGCCAGGACTAAGACTGCCCGCCGGGCTTTTGGGGCCCGGCGATTCCACTAAGGGTAGGCGAAAATG
>JBCBGY010000280.1:0-4677 GCA_038526275.1 Pseudomonadota bacterium
GCCCTAACTCTAACAGCTGATTGAACAGCGCCCGGTTGTGGGTCGTTAGTCTAAGCTGCTTCCCTTGTAACGGGGAGAGAGTGAGGACCCCCAACGTTCCGGAGAGGTTCAGGTCTCGAAGCGGGGCAGTGGCTAGCGGAGTGACGTCGGTTATGCCTGAACTATGCGATAAGTCTGCCCACTGGATTGGTGCACCGCTCAACGGTTCAAGGCTTGTCACCGCATCGCAACCGCTCATGGAAAAGCGCTTGATCGGCGCGCCCTGGAGCCCATCAAGCGTGGTTAGTCCGGGCAGACTGGCCAGAGATACTTCCGAAAGTGTCGGGGAAAATACTTGTCTGAAACTTGTGATCTGCGGCAAGTCCGCCAATGCGACGGTCGTTAGTTGCGATTTGTCTAATGACGGCAATTCCGTTACTGCCGGTAAAATGGAAAGAGAGATGCCTTCCAACGGTAGCTCTGAAAGTGGCGACAGATCCGCGACCGCAGGCAATGCCTGAAGTCGCAAATGTTTGATAGGCTGGTTTCTCAGCGGCTCCAAGGCTCCGACGAAAGGTAAATCCACCAACCTGACCTCCGCTAACATCTTACCGGAGAGAGGGGCCAAGTCGCGAATGCTCACTTCGGAGAGGTCGAGGTTTTCCAGCGGCGCGTCCGCCAAAAACGAAAGATCGTCTATCGGCATACGACGAAGCGTAACGCCACGCAGTGGCATCCCCTTCAAAGCGGAAACATCCGTCAGGTTGTACATCTCCTCCAACCCCACGGACTCAAGCTGCATCTTCGACAGAGCGTTCAGATTGGTCACACCGCTCAGGCCGCGAAGGGAAAGGGATCTAAGCTCAAGAAGAGACAGAGCCGACAAATCCGCAGGCCCGATGGGGAGCTGACCATCCTGTGTGTTGTAGTTGAGGCCCGGGTCCAACTCGAGTCTCAGCCGCTCCAACGGCAGTTCCGAGAGTGGCGATAGATCGTTCAGAAGGAAAACACCTGCCAACGTCAGAGAGGTCAGTTTGGTTTCGCGCAGCGGCGATATGTCTGTGATATCCTGCCCGTTGCTGATGGTCAAACTTTGTAGCGTACCAACAATCGACGCCGCCTCGACAATCTGCTGCAGGTCGTCATTCTCGATGCGGTCTTGCACGCGAAGATTTAGTAACCGCTCCTGCTCCGATGAACCGAACTCCGACAATGATCCGACCGTGTTGAGGAACGCACGGGCGTCGGCGTTAGTGTCAAATGCAATTGCGCTGAGCGGGGCCGCCATCAGACAAAATGAAACCAAACAGGTCGTCAACATTCGCCTCATTGTGATCGCGTCCTTTCGTGTGCAAAACGGCTTGCTCGCCGGCAAAAACTCGGGCTTCCAGCTCTCTAAGCGATAAGCTGTCATCCTGTCGATCAAATGAGTAGAACAGCACCCAAGGCCTGGACAACTGCAGCGCGTGTGGGTTCGGTGACGGGAAGACCCATGGCGTCCTCCAAGGGTTTGACATGTCGAACCATGCCTGCGCAGCCCATGAGCAATGTATCCGCCATGTCACGGTCTACCAATTCTCGCGCAACCTCCAAGATCCTCGGGAACGCGGCCGCTTCTTCGCTTTCGGCGACCGATAGGTGAAGCGGTCTTTCCGCGGCCAACCGGTTCTCCAGTCCAAGCGCCCGGATGTAGGGCAAATGCCGCGCGATGGATTTCGGACCAAGCGCAATAACGCCCACACGTTCACCCCGCTGAAGTGCGGAAAACAACCCGCTTTCCTGGATGCCAAAGACTGGTTTCGGCGTGGTTTCGCGGCAAAGCGCGAGTCCGGGATCAGAATAACAAGCAATTACATATGCATCCGCATCCTGCCGCTCCGTCACCATCCGTTGCAGGGGCATCACCACCTGTTCGGCATGGAACTTGGTTTCTATGCCAAATGGCCCTTCGGTCAGGGTTGCGCATTCCACCTCCACCCGTCCATCGATGTTCAGCGGGGCGAGGCATTCGCGGATTCCTTCTGTCACTGCTTCGTTTGAGTTGGGGTTGATCGCCAGGATCTTTTTCATCGACCCCTCCTCAAAACAGTTTTGCGCCAAAGTTGGTGGCCTCATTCATCTCCGGTGCGCGCGGTGCCAAAAACCCTGTCGGATCAAACGGTTTTCGCGGAACAAAGGCACCGGTCCCTGCCTCGGCTTTCAACTCACCACCATCAACAACGATGCGTCCGCGACTTATGACCGTCATGGGCCATCCGGTCAGATCCCATCCTTCGAACGGCGTGTAGTCCATATTGTCATGCATGCCGCCCGCCGTGACCCGGGTGACCTTTTCCGGATCCCAAATCGCGATATCCGCGTCATATCCAATGGCAATCGCGCCTTTTCGGTCGTCCATCCCAAAGATCTTGGCGGCATTACTCGCGGTAAGCGCCACAAAGGTTTGCAGGCTGATACGGCCGGATTTCACCCCTTCGGAAAAGAGCAAGGGCGCGCGCAGCTCGATCCCGGGCAGGCCATTGGCAACGCGATTGAACGGCGGGTTGGACCCTGCGGCCAATTTTCCAGACGCATCGAAACGGTAGGGTGCGTGGTCCGACGAATATAGCTGCAGCGACCCCGCGTTCAGATGCCGCCACATATCGGTTTGGGTCTGACTATCGCGTAAAGGGGGCGAACAGCAATATTTGGCGCCTTCCGCCCCGGGCCGGTCCAGGTCGTCGGCGGTCAGGAACATATATTGCGGACAGGTCTCGCCAAAGATCATGCGTCCGTCCATGCGCGCTTCAGCGACGGCCCGAGCGCCGGCATCGGTTGAGATATGGACGAACAAGAGCGGCGCTTCGACAAATGACGCCAACGCAATGCCCCGGCGCACTGCCTCAACCTCTGAAACCGCCGGATGGCTGACGGCGTGATATTTGGGCGCGTCGTAGCCTCGGTCGATCAGCCGCCGGACCATCCATTTGATCATGGCGTTGTTTTCGGCGTGCACCATCGTCAGCCCGCCATTCTCGCGGGCCATCACCAGGATATCGAGGAACTGCTCATCCGAGACGATCATCTTGTCATAGGTCATGAAGACCTTGAACGAGGTGATCCCGCGCGCAAAAGCGGCTGGCAAATCCTCTTTCAAAGCCGCTTCAGTCGGGTCAGTGACGATCAGATGGTAGGAATAATCCAGAACGGATTTCGGAGCGGCGCGACTATCGTAAAGCTCCAGAACGTCCGGTATGGTTTGCCCTCGATGCTGGGCCGCGAAAGGCACGATCGTCGTGTTTCCGCCGAAGGCCGCGGACACGCTTCCGGTAAAGTAGTCGTCTGCCGTCATAGCCCCTGTCGCAGATTCCTGCGCAATGTGGCAGTGCGTTTCGATACCGCCCGGAAGGACAAATTTGCCCTGTGCGTCAATGGTCTGACGCCCCTGCAAATCGAGACCAAGCGCGGAAATTTTGCCGTCTTTGATGCCTACATCAGCCAGAAAAGTAGAGCAGGCATTGACGACCGTACCGCCGCGAACAACCAAGTCAAAATCCGTCATAGTTCGCTCAATCTCCTCCCCAGGCGTTCCATAAGACGGGTAATCTCCTGCTGATCTTCAGTGCTGAGGACCGGCCCCGGCGCACGTGCTGCGTTGCAAGCCAGGGCACCGCGACGGCGCAGGATTTCTTTGCGGATCGCAAGACCTACGCCAGGCTGTTGCTCCATCCGGATCAGCGGGAGGTAGGCGTCAAAAACATCGCTCGCGGCGTCGGTGTCTCCCGCCTTTGAAAGTCGCACGACATCCACCAGCATTTCCGGATAGGCAAAGCCCGTCATTGCGCCATCGGCACCACGCGCCATTTCTTCCGGCAAAAAGATCCCGCCATTGCCGCAGAGGATTGAAACGCGGCGCCCGCCCCCCGCGCGGATCTTGCTGAGCTTGTTCAGCCCTGGCCAATCCTCGTGTTTCAGCATCACCAGCTGGTCGTAGTCGGCGACCATGCGCTGGAACACTTCGACCGACAGAGATACTGCCGTTGAGAGCGGAAAGTCCTGGTAACAAACCGGCACGTCAGGCCCCAAAGCTTCAAAACACTGCGCGAAATATCCATAGAGCTTTTGATCCGTTCCAAGGCCGCGCGGCGGTGCGATCATGACCCCGGCTGCACCCTTGTCCATCGCCGCATGGCTCAGCGCAGCTATATTGGCAATGCCCGCATTCGAAACGCCGACGATGACCGGCACCCGACCTGCGACCCGGTCAAGCATGTGGGACAGGAAGTCCAGGGACTCTTCACTGGAAAGTTTCGGCGCCTCGCCCATCATGCCCAGGATCGTCATGCCCGATACATCCCGTTCGAGGTAGAACTCGACCAACCGATCCGCGCTGGCAAAATCGATGGCCCCGTCTTCGTCGAAAGGCGTGGCAGAAATGATAAACACGCCGTTTGCGTCTTCTGTCAGTCTCATGTCGGCACCTTGGGCACCGGGATTTCAAAAGGCGAGGCCAATTCAGCGTAACTGTCGCCGTAAAGCCGCCCGATGGGACGATAAGCCTCTATGTCCACATGGTACGTCTCCGGGTCGAGAATTCCGTCGCGGGCCGACAGCGCCAACACCTCTGCAATGCAAAGATGCCGCCGGGCTGTGATTTGCCGCAACTCGAACAGCTTGCATTCCAACCGGATCGGAGCTTCTGCGATCCCCGGCACCTTT
>JBCBGY010000281.1:0-4658 GCA_038526275.1 Pseudomonadota bacterium
TTCAACCGCTTGCCCGCCACCATCGCCATCGTCACCAATATCGACCCCGAGCATATGGAACATTGGGGCAGTATCGAGAACCTGCGCCAAGGCTTTCACGACTTCGTCTCGAACATCCCGTTCTACGGCCTTGCCGTCTGCTGCACCGATCATCCAGAAGTGCAGGCCCTGGTCGGTCGCATCTCGGACCGCCGCATCGTGACCTTCGGCTTCAATGCCCAAGCCGACGTGCGCGCGACGAACCTGCACTATGTCAACGGCGTCGCCCATTTCGACGTGGCTCTGCAAAACGAGGATGAGGTGATCGCAGACCTGACCCTTCCCATGCCGGGCGATCACAATGTCTCAAATGCGCTGTCGGCCATCGCCGTGGCGCGGCATCTGGACATGACGGGCGACCAGATCCGCGATGCGCTCGCCGCGTTCAAAGGCGTCAACCGTCGCTTTACCAAGGTCGGCGAAGTGGATGGCGTGACGATCATCGACGATTACGGCCATCACCCGGTCGAAATCGCGGCCGTCCTGAAAGCGGCCCGCCAGTCGACCGAAGGCCGGGTGATCGCGGTCCACCAGCCGCACCGCTATTCGCGCCTGTCCAGCCTGTTCGACGATTTCTGCGCCTGTTTCAACGAAGCCGATGTGGTGGCCATCGCCGAGGTCTTTGCCGCCGGGGAAGCGCCCATCGACGGGGCGTCTCGCGATGATCTGGTGCGGGGTCTCATCCGGCACGGCCACCGGCACGCCCGTGCGATCCTGGGCGAAGACGATCTGGAACGTCTGGTCCGCGAACAGGCGGGCGAGGGCGACATGGTGGTCTGCCTCGGGGCCGGTACGATCAGCGCCTGGGCCAACGGCCTGCCAGCGCGCCTGGAGAAACCCGGCCAGTGACGCTCGTCTGGCTTAGCATCCTTTGGGTGCTGGCCAGCGCCGCCGTCGCCATGTTGCCCATGCGCTTTCAATATGTGCCGGGCCTTGCGCTGCTGATTGCCGCTCCGGTCCTGATCATCGCGATTGGCTGGCAGGTTGGGCTATGGGCCGGTGCGCTTGCCACAGCGGCATTCGTGTCAATGTTTCGCAAGCCGCTCGCCTATCTCTGGCGCCGCCTTTTGGGCCGCGAAAACAAATAGGCAAAACCCTGCCGAAATAGCAAAACTGTTTCCAAAAAACAAACAATTAGCCGCCGCTTTGGCTGAAAGTTGCATAATTACCTCAATTTGCCCAAAAATTGTTCGGATTTTGTTAACTACAGAGGGCGTAAGGTACCTCATAAGCTCGAAAATGACAGAGCGCTGTAATCAATGGGTATTTGCGAAGCGCCTGATCCGGGTGTTGGCGAGTCGTCCGTTCGCGTGTCTACCTATGCGCGCAAGTCTGCTATCAAATTGTCTGTTTTGAGCAGATATCCGCTGGCAAACGCGATTCAATGCGCGTAAACCTTTTGAGGGGTCAGGTTGGCAGCGAATCGCCAACCGCGCGAGGCAGGCAGTCGTTGCAGAGTGAAGGAGGGCAAAAATGCCCACATCGCTGATTTTGGTATGTTTGTGGGCGGTCGGCGCGACCATTGCGGCCATGATGCCGTCCAAGCGCCACCACTGGCCCGCTGCCTATGTGCTGATCGCCATCGGCATCCCGCTATTGGGCTACGTGACTTACGAGAACGGGCCGCTGATCGGCATCGTCTGCTTTGCCGCAGGCGCCTCGATCCTGCGCTGGCCGCTCATCTATCTGGGCCGCTACCTCCGCCGCCAGTTGAGCCTCGATCCCCCCGAAGACGACACCCCCACCCCCGCTGACCGGTAATACCTTGTCTCTCACTGACCGCCGGGGCAGGGTCATGCCGTGGTGGAAATTGCCGACATAAACGATATCGACAGTTTTCGTGATTGGCTTAAGGACACTGGTGCCTCTAACGAAGTTCGCATCTGGCTGGTCTATCGCAACGCGATCAGGGTGTTGCCAATTTATTGGAATCATACGCGGTCACCTCACAATAATCTAAAAGCGTCGCCGGTTCTGCGTTCATGCCTGACGGTTGCTGCAGTGATCAGATTTCCGCATGATGCAGAGTTGCAGGAGGTTGCTGAGCGGGTAGCTTCCGTGGCCGATGGAGGTGCGGTTGCCGCGGCAAACGCTTACGCTGACGCCAGTGACGCCGCAGAGACTGCTTATGCTGCTTACACAGCAGCTGTTGCAGCAGCGTTTGCAACTGCCACTGCCAGCAACGACTTCTACTATAAAGCAGCAGACAGTGCGGCTGCTCATTGGGGGGCGCTGAAATCAGATTGTCGCACTGTTCTTGAAGATCATTGGTTAAGACAGCCGAAAGCTGTTTGGAACGTTGTCGAAAACCCATTTGCGGAGGAATGGCAGTCGATACGTGTCCAGCTGAGTGTCGATGAGAATGCACCACGTTTAAACGTGTGGTCTTTCTGGATTGATTGGTATCAGCGTGCCCTCGACGGCACCGAAGACCGCTGGGACATGCTGCGCGACATCGCCCTCATCCCCGACGACATCTGGAGTGGTGACCTCTCAACCCTCACCGAGCAAATCAATGACGTTCAGTTAAAACACGCGGTCGCGCGCACCCCGAACGCAGAAACTGTTTCGATAAACGATCAGACGACCTTGCTTCGGGTCGACCCACTTTCCGAAATGCCAACCGATTATCTGTCGGAGGCGATAGCGAAACTACAGAACGTTACAGGGCTATTCGACTTCGAAAGGGGTGGCAGCAACCAATACACGGGCATTGAAACAGAGTGGCGGATCATTAGAGACGCGGTAGAAAAGGAGCAGTCTCGCCCACGTATGCTGCACAGCGCGTGTTTTCGCGTCATGCGGCGGATGAATATCCGGATCGAAAACGGCGAATGCCCGGCACCAGACAAGGATGCCGACATCGCCGACTTTCTGGCGACAGTCACCGATGTTGCAGCAGATCTTATGGACCGCGATCCCAATGTTCGTGATGCCCATCTGGGGGAGCAGGCGCTCAAGAACCTGCCAGTGGCGGACGCAATCGATGTCATCTCCAATGCCAGCCTTGAGGTTGCGGCGGTTTCGGAAGGTGAATTGGCGCAAGAGCTTCCTGAAGACGCAAAGCTTCTTACAGACAGTTCAGCATCCGATACCGAAAAGCGTTCCGCTCTTTACCGCATAAGTAGCCGCCTTTTGCGGGTGTCAGTGTTCATCTACCAAGGCAAGAAAGCGTTGCTTGAGGAAATCGCATCCGTAACCAAAACGGTGGCCTCAATTGCAACCAATTCCGCGAAAATCGGTGCAGCCGCTGCGGCCCTATCCTCCCCGGCCTGGTTGGCGGATGCTATCAAGTACATTCTTGCGCTATTTTAATCCGCTTGGCATCCCTGTGGAAAAGGTTGGAGGCCGCCGTGTTGTCGGTCGTGTTGAAAGCGCGCAAATGGCAGCGATTACAGGGCTTAGCGCGGCGCAAAATCCTGGGGGTCGTTTGTCCTCTGAAACTATGGTTTATGCGGCGGCGAGTGTCGGGAGCGAGAGGGGAGCCATGCTGGATTTGCCGTCAGTGCGGGGGGCGTTGACGCCGGACAGGCCGCTTGACGAGTTGACCTGGCTGCGGGTCGGTGGCCCGGCGGATTGGCTTTTTCAACCGGCGGACCTCGCCGATTTGCAGGGCTTTCTGGCGGCACTGGATCCCGGCATTCCGGTCTTTCCCATGGGCGTCGGGTCGAACCTGATCGTGCGGGATGGCGGGCTGCGCGCCGTGGTGATCCGGCTTGGGCGCGGCTTTAATGCGGTGGAAGTTCAAGGGGATAGGGTCGTCGCCGGGGCCGCCGCTTTGGACGCGCAAGTGGCGCGGAAAGCGGCGGAGGCGGGGCGCGACCTGACCTTCCTGCGCACCATTCCCGGCGCCATCGGTGGTGCAGTGCGGATGAATGCGGGCTGCTACGGCTCTTACGTCGCTGACCATCTGGTGGAGGTGCAGGTCGTCACGCGGGCGGGAGACCTGAAGGTCCTGCAACCCGCTGACCTGAACATGAAATACCGGTCGACCGACTTGCCCGATGGCTGGGTTATCACCCGGGCCACCTTCCGCGCGGACCCCGGCGACCCGGCGGATCTGCAGCAGAGAATGGCGGATCAACTGGCCAAGCGTGACGCGACGCAGCCGACCAAGGACCGGACGGCGGGCTCGACCTTCCGCAACCCGGCGGGGCGCTCTTCAACGGGCGACCCGAACGAGTCCCATGAGTTGAAGGCCTGGAAGCTGATCGACGATGCGGGCCTGCGCGGCGCGACCCTGGGCGGCGCCCAGATGAGCCCCAAACATCCGAACTTTCTGGTCAATGCCCAAGGTGCCACGGCCAAAGACCTGGAACTGTTGGGCGAATTGGTGCGGAAAAGGGTTTACGAGACCAGCGGATTGACCCTAGAGTGGGAGATCATGAGGGTCGGCGAACCGGCCCCTGAGCAAAACGACGAAGACAAACAAGAATAGTCTACAGGCGGTCTGGCGGCACAACGCCCCACAGATCAGACAATACAACAAGGCTGGGACAACTCGGCCGGAACAATTGAGGCGGTATGTCGGGCAGGACAGACCGAAAGATTGCCGTCCTAATGGGCGGGCCATCTGCCGAGCGCGAGGTTTCGCTCTCGACCGGGAATGGCTGTGCGGA
>JBCBGY010000282.1:0-4657 GCA_038526275.1 Pseudomonadota bacterium
GTAACGCGAGGAACACAATAAACAGGAGCGAACGCCCACCAGATTTCTTTTTAGCCATTGGATCTCCATGGTCCCCTTTGCCACGGCTGGCGGTGGGTCGGGCTTTTGCACCTGCAGCACTATGCAAGACTTGCCTCAGGAATTCCAACCCCTCCGCCCCCACCGGGCATGGGTTGAGGGAGTGTATCAATCAAGTTAACACCGGTCAAAGCTGCTGTGAAACAAGGGGCTATCCGGTGCATCGACAGTTCAGTGTGTGCGTCTACTGTGGGGCACGGGATGGAGATACCCCTGTCTATCGTCAGGCGGCAGAGGATGTGGGCCGTGCGATTGCAGAAAATCAGTGGCGCTTGGTCTTTGGTGCAGGCGAAGTTGGCCTGATGGGGGCCGTGGCGCGGGCGGCGTTGGATGGCGGCGCAGAGGCGCTGGGTGTGATCCCAACCCATCTCATGGGGCGCGAGCGTGGCATGGCCGACCTTACGGCCCTTATCGTTACGGAAACGATGCATGAGCGCAAAAAGGTCATGTTCATGAATGCGGATGCGGTTGTTGTTCTGCCTGGCGGGGCTGGCAGCCTGGATGAGTTCTTTGAGGTTCTGACCTGGCGCCAGCTTGGCCTGCACAACAAACCTATGGTCCTTCTTAACGTCGAAGGCTACTGGGACCCGCTGTTGGCATTGCTGCGCCATGTGGTTGACCAAGGTTTTGCCGAACCACGTATGCAGAGCTTTGTCACCGATGTGCCGGATGTGGCGTCCCTGGTCACAGAATTGCGGGCAGTAACCGAGGCAACTCAGGTGCTGCCCAAAAGCGACTGAAACTCCCGCCATTCGCCTTTCGACATACCAGAACTTTCCTGGTCGACCGTTTCGCCTGCCAGCATCCGCCGAATACAGTCGAGCCCGGTGGCCGATAGGGAAGCGCCCCCCAACCGGTAATCTTCGAAGGCGCGGTAGGCTGCCGGAACCCAATCCGCCACCAAATTGCAGATCGTCTCTGCATAAACCCGGATTTCATACTGGGCATGGCTGTCGGCGCGAAGACGCAGGAAGTGGAAGAGATTGTGAAGATCGACCTTCCAATACCACTGCGTATAAACATTGGCAGGCAGGTTCATCCGTGCCAATTCGCGTGCGAGACCCTGCTGGCCGTCCGTGCTGAGCATCTTTTCGTAATTATCATAGGCCCGAAAAGCATCGCCTTTCAGCATTTCTAGGACGCCTGCCGCCTCTTCGCCTTCCAGCACATCGCCGCGTCCCTGATTGTTGACGGATGACTGTGCCGCCAACTGGTCGGGCGCAGGTATGTAGAATTCGCGGTCCAGAATGGAGTATCTGGCGGAGTACTCGTTCACATTTGCTGTTCGGTGGCGGATCCACTGCCGCGCCACGAAGACTGGCAGTTTGACATGGAGCTTGATCTCGCACATCTCAAAAGGGGTCGAATGCCAATGCCGCATCAAGTAACGGATCAGCCCCTCATCATTGCTGACATGTTTGGTCCCTGCGCCATAGCTGACCCGCGCGGCCTGCACGATGGCACTGTCGTCTCCCATATAATCCACGACCCGGACAAAGCCGTGATCAAGCACCTCATGGGCCACGTAAAGATGTTCTTCCATACCCGGGCTGACGGCTCGCAACGTGGTCTGCGGTGTTGCGCGGGCGGCCTCAATCTCGGCGCGTTGGTCAGCTGAAAGCGGCATGGCGCGCTCCTTCTCAAATGGTCGACGACTCGCGCCCACAATATATAGGCAGGTTGTCCCAAATGACCACTAGATACTGCAAACCCGACTAGCAGTGGAAGTGAGGCGCATCTGCCGCACTTTCCCAACGAACACATTGGCTTGATTGACTTTGTTAACCCCTCTGGAAACAGTGAGCCAAAATTCGAGCAGAAACAAACATCGCAGGTTTCCAAATGATACAGGCTTTGCGGCCATGGGTCGCCGTCGTCTCGATTCCCGTCTTTGTGGCCGCTTGTGGTGGCGACTCCAACCCCATTAACGGGAACGGCACGGAACTGGAGGGAGGCGTCACCCAGGAAGAGGCTGATCCCGATGCGCTTCCTGATATCCCTGAAAACTTCGCACAGAACGTTGCAGACGCGTCGTTCGACCCAGGTGATCCAGCCGACCCAACGGATGATACACTGACAGTGAACATCTCGTCGCTGGATTCAGGAGAAGTGGACACAACCTTCGTGCGTCAAGTTGATCTGGACGTGCCGGGCTTTGCCGCATTTTCTGCTCAGGATGACCGGTTGGACCGTATCTTTATCGCGCTCGCGGGGGAAAGCCCGGATGGCACGGTTCGCGCTGTTGTCGCTGGTGATGGTGGACAGTTTGGCCGATTCTTCGCGGGCACGGACTTCGAACAGGTTGATGACGCTGAGGTGCCGACAACTGGGCTGGTCTCTTACGCGGGCAATTATGCCGGTGTCACGAACCTGAATACGATCGAAAATGACATCCGCATTACGCCGGACGATGATGATGCGCGTCAAGCCAACCAGCCGCGTCTGACGCAGGCGGAAATCTTCCTGAACGTCGATTTTGCGGATGGTGCCTTGAACGGTACAATGTTCAACCGACAGTTCACGGACGGCGTTGCTCTGCCTGACGTCAACCTTGCGGACGGCGTTATTGAGGACGGTGGGTTCACAGGAACCGCCGAGATGTTTGACGACGAAGGCACACCGACAGGTGTCGGCGAGTTTGGCGGGGTGTTCGGCGGCGAAGGTGCCACGTCGGCAGCAGGCGCTGTGGTCCTGACCAACATCTTCGGACCGGACAGCGATCTTTCTGACGATCTGGATCGGGAAAACGGCGTATTCATCCTGCCGAAATGCACGGGTGATCCCGCAGAAGATCCGGCGTCTTGTAATGGCGCCAATCCCTGATGCTGGGGCCCTTCGGGGTTTCAAAATGGCTCGGCCCACTGGCGTTTTCCGCGCTGGTGGGCCTTTCCCATGGTCATGCCGAAACGGTTCGGATGGATCTTGGCGAGGCGCGGGCGCTCGGGCAAAAGGCCTTTGCCACTGGCAACTACGCGCTGGCTCACCAGATCGGTCAGGGCCTCTTGCGGGCCAATCCTGAGGACCCGACAGCACTTCTTTTGGTCGCCGCGTCGGCCCCGCAAGTCGGGAAGGCAGAAGAGGGCTTGGATGCGGGAAAGCGCGCCTTCAAGTCAGTGGACACACCCGAATTGCGCTTCCAGTCCGCGTATCTGACGGCACGGGCCGCCGCTGCTGATGAACGCTTTTTGTCTTCTCAATATTGGTTGCGTCGGGCTTATCAGGCGGCCCATACGCCGGCGCAGGAGAAACTGGCCGCAACCAGTTTCAAACGTTTGCGATCTCTCTCCCCCTATTCGTCCCGTTTTTCGTTCAGTGCGACTCCATCCTCCAATCTGAATGGCGGCAGTTCAGAGGAACGCTTGTTCATAGATGGGGTTGGGCATGGCGGACAGTTCACAGGCGCCGCACGGGCGCTGTCGGGCATCCGCTATAGCCTGACGAGCAATCTGTCCTACCGTTTTTCCGAAAGCAAAGATCACGCCACCAGTTTCACCTTTCGGAGCTATCGGTCCTTCAATCAGCTTTCGAACGAGGCCAAGGAACTGTCACCGGAGAGCGAAGGATCAGATTTCGACTATGCGTTGGTAGAGTTGGGTGTTCGACACCGGGTGCGTCCGACGACCGACTACTTGCCTGACACGTACAGTATTGCCTTCGGCCAAACCTGGTATGGCGAAGACGCCTATGAACGCGTGTTACGGTTGGGAACAGGTCGGACCTTCAAGCTGGACGACACCTCAACATTGCGCGTGACGGGAGAGCTGGAAAATCGCGCATCGGCCCGCGGCGCTGCGGATCGGCTGGGGCGGCATCTGAAGTTCAGCTACGGCAAGGAGTTGGAAAATAAGAATTATCTTACGCTTGGGCTGGATCTGAAACGGGTAACGTCAGACTGGGAAAACAACGAATATGACAGCGCGTCCGTGTCAGTCGGCTATTCGATGGGCGAGGCTGTGGCCGGAATGCGCCTCTCTGGGCAGCTTCGATTGCGGCATTCGGATTTCGAAACCTATTCCGTGGGCGGCATCGACAGTGGTGGTCGGCAGGACACCGAACTGGACGGCACAGTGAACCTGCATATTGACGAAGTAAGCTATATGGGCTTCCGCCCGATCCTTTCCCTGAATGCCAGCCGGACAACATCGAATGTCAGCCGGTTTGAGGGGCGCAATCTGGGCCTGTCCGTCGGGTTTCAATCGGCCTTCTGATCCCTTGCATCGCACCCTATGTTGGCCGCGTCGGCGGGAGAATCCGCCAGGTTGCAGTTTAGGGAGACCTGCCCAATGAAGATAAAATACCTGCACACAATGGTCCGGGTGAAGGATCTGGACGCCTCGATCGCCTTTTACAAGCTGCTTGGGTTGGAAGAGACCCGGCGGATGGACAGCGAGAAAGGTCGCTTTACTTTGGTGTTCCTTTCCCCGCCGGGCCAGTCAGAATGCCCGGTCGAACTGACCTACAACTGGGACGGGGACGAAGGGTTGCCGTCTGATAGTCGCCATTTCGGGCATTTGGCCTATTCAGTCGAGAATATCTACGATACCTGCGCCATGCTGCAGGAGAATGGCGTCACCATCAA
>JBCBGY010000283.1:0-1915 GCA_038526275.1 Pseudomonadota bacterium
ACGCCCACGATCTCGGCCATGATGAAGGCTGCGGCCCCCATCACTGGCGGCATCAGCTGCCCGCCCGTGGAGGCTACGGCCTCGACCGCACCGGCCTGGTGCGGTGCGTAACCTTCGCGTTTCATGATCGGGATTGTCACAACCCCTGTGACCGCCACATTCCCTGCGGCAGAGCCGGAAACCATACCGATCAGCGTCGAAAACAAGACGGCGGATTTGGCGCTGGCCGCGCGCAGCCCTTGGGTGATCCTCATCGAGATTTCAAAGAAGAACTCGCCCGCTCCAAAGCGGGACAGGAGCGCGCCGAAGATGGTGAAGACGATGATGTAGGTCGCGGCCACGCCGACCGGAATGCCATAGACGCCCGCCGTGTCGGTGGTCAGGAAGATGACCATGCGTTCCAGGCTATAGCCTCGGCCGTTCAACACGCCCGGCAGGTAAGGGCTGAGAAAGGCGTAGGAGAAGAAGACCAAGGCGATGCCAGCCAGGATCAGCCCGATCCCACGTCGAGCCGCCTCAAAGACTACGATCAGGATCACAAGACCAGCCCAGAAATCTCCGGGTTCGGTCATGCCGCCCGAAAAGGCGATGGCTTTCCACCGGGTGAGAATCCACCAGGACGCCGCCATGATCGCGAGAATAAAACCGATGGAGATAGCCCGATCCGCCCCCGTGCCCTCCAACCGTTTGGCGGTTGGTTTGATCGCAAAAAGCAACGAAAAGGCCAAGGCGACATGGATGACCCGCATCGGCATGGTCGACAAAGCAATAACGCCAGAGACGACCGCGAGGTGGAATGCTCCCAAGCCAAAGGCGGCGACCAAAAGCAAGTTGCTGATGGTCGCGTAGTCTTTGATCGCCCGGGCGGAAGGCGCTTCGGTCATAGGCGGTTACTGCTGGAAGTAGCGCGCCGCGCCTTCATGCAGATCAATTGCCAGGGACTTGGACATCTCTGGATCGATCTGTTTGGCATTGGCATTCTCGGCCTGAAACTCTTCCATATTGTCGAAGATCGATTTGACGATGGCCTCGACCTTGTCTGGATCTGCCGAGCTTGGCACGATCAGCATGTTGTTGACGCCCAGAACCGTGCCGTCACCTGGCGTCCCATAGACATCAGCGGGGATGGTCACTTCGGTATAAGCCGAGTTGTTTCCCAAAGCCTCGGCCATTTTACCGTCCGAGAAGCTGATATGTTTCAACTTCGCCCCTGCGGCGGCCTGCATCACCGCACCGGCGGGAAAGCCGGACAGCGCCAGCGCCGCATCCACATTGCCGTCGGTCAACTGGCTGAATCCATCGGAATAGCTCAGGAAGCTCGGTGTGATATCATCGGGGCTCATCCCATGCATCGGCAGCAGGAAATTGAGGAAGCCAAGCGTGCCGCCCCCAGCTGGCCCAACGGCAACCCGCTTGCCTTTCAGGTCCTCGAACGTTTCGATGTCCGACCCGTCCAGCGTGATCATGTGCAGAACCGACGGGTGCAAGGCCGCAACCGCCTTGATATCAATCGCACCAGAATTGTAGGGGCCTTTGCCCTCCACGGCGAGCTTGGCCAGGTTGTTGTTGGTGATTGCGATTTCAACTTCGCCGTCGCCCAAAAGACGTGGATTTTGCACCGAACCGCCTGTCACGACAGGGACCATGGAAAATTCCCCACCGCCATATTTGTTGACCAGGTTCGAGATGCTTTGGCCCATTGGGTAAAACGCACCACCCAAGCTGGCAGTGCCCATACGCATCTCTTCCGCCATCGCTGTGCCCGTCGTCAAAACGGACATCGCTGCCGCAAGAATAAGGTGTTTCATGCTGTCCTCCCGTAATTGTTACCAAAACGATAATCGTTTCAGATCCGAAAATCTAGAAATAATCGATATTGTGCTATCGGGGGAATAATATCGACTTTTATTTCCCA
>JBCBGY010000283.1:2015-4640 GCA_038526275.1 Pseudomonadota bacterium
TTTGTCCCTTTGCTTTTTGGGCATTGCAGCCACAAAAGGTTGAACGGGACAGCGGTCCGGATCCGTCGCGAATTTTCTGGCTCAACTCTCAAATTGAACGGATTGCGCCGATAACCGCACATCCAGCGACACCGCACCTTCATTGATCATCCAGCGCCGCAACACGTAGCTGCGGGCGCCGGATCTGTGCATCGGATCATTTTCGGCCAAAGCCCTGGCTTCATCGAACGATCCAGCGCGATAGATGATCAACCCCATGCCCTGCATCTGTTCGCCGGATTCGTCCGACATGGGACCGGCAAGAAACAGCTTGCCCGCCTTTTCCTGTTCCGCCTGATAGGCCAGATGCGCTGGCAGGTTTGCCTTGACTTGCGCAGGATCTTCGCCGGGACTGGAATGAACCGCATAGAGTTCAAATGCCAAAGCACCGCGTGATTTGGCTTCCGCCTTATAGTCTTCCCAAGCCGGCATGTGCCTCTCCCCATTTGTTGAACGCGAAAATATCGATTTTATTTGACTGGCGGCTTTTTTATCGCCAAAAGCGAGAACGATCAACAAGGAGAGCCCAATGCGTTTTCTCGTCGGCACCGTGGAGGGAACACAGAATGTATTCGCCATCCAAGGTGACAAAGCCATCAACCTGACGTCTGCCCTTCCTGAGGTTGGAAGTGATCTGACAGCCCTCGCGGGCTCTCGTGATCTGGTCGAAAAGGCCAAAGCCGTGTCAGGCGAGGAGATATCGGTCGACGCAATCACTCCGGCGTTGCCGATAGCTGCGCCTCCGACGATCATCTGCTTGGGCCTCAACTATATCGAACATATCAAAGAAGGTGGTTACGAGATTCCGGACTACCCGGCACTCTTCATGCGCGGCCAACAATCGATCATGGCTGCCGGTGCGCCGCTTGTCAGGCCAACCTGCTCTGAGACGCTGGATTATGAAGCCGAGTTGATGCTGATCATCGGCGAAGGCGGGCGCCATATTTCCGAAGCTGACGCTCTGAACCATGTCTTTGGCTACACCGTGTTCAATGACGGCTCTGTTCGTGAATATCAGCGCAAAACCCACCAATGGACGCCCGGCAAGAACTTCGACAATACGGGCGCAATTGGCCCCTATGTCGTAACGCCGGAAGATCTGCCCGAGGGGGCATCTGGCCTGAAAATTGAAAGCCGTGTTGGCAGCGAGATTTTGCAGTCCTCGAACACGGCGAATATGATCTGGGGTGCCGCGCGCACCATTTCGATCATCTCCGAATATACCACCCTGCAATCGGGCGATCACATTGCCCTGGGCACCCCGCCGGGCGTTGGCCATGCGAAAAAGCCTGGTCCCCGTTGGTTGAAGCCAGGCGAGGTGGTCGACATCGAGATCGAAGGGATTGGAATTTGCTCAAGCCCTATCGTCGACGAAGACGCGGTCAACACAGTTGTGGCGGCTGAATAATGGCGGAAGTGGCTGAAGATCTGCGCCTACAGGCCCAGGAGGCGGTCCGTTCGTTGCGCAGCCGGATCGGACGGCTGGATGATGACGCGATTGATCTGATCCTGCGCGACGCCCGCTCGCACTATGCCTGGACGGACAAACCCGTCAGCGACGAAATGCTGCGGACGCTTTACGATATCACTATTTCCGGCCCTACCAGTATGAACACCCTGCCCTCACGGTTCGTGTTCGTCAAAAGCGACTTGGCCAAAGACCGGTTGGCCAAGTCGCTTAAACCTAAAAACGTCGAAAAGATGCGCGCGGCACCGGTGACGGCGATCATCGCCTGGGACCCGCTTTATTGGGAAAAGCTCACCTTCACCTTTCCACATGAAGACCGCCGGCCCCTTTTTGCGGACAAGCCGGACTTTGCGCACGACACCGCCTTTCGGAATTCCACTCTGCAAGGCGCCTACTTTATGATTGCCGCGCGGGCCTTGGGCCTGGATGTCGGTGCGATGTCGGGCTTTTCGAACCAGATCGTGGACGAAGAATTCTTCGCCGAGAATGGCTGGAAGTCGAATTTCCTGTGTAACATCGGCTATGCTGACGAAACCGCCTTGTTTCAGAAACTCCCGCGCTTCGCGTTTGAAGACATCTGTGAGATCATCTGAGTCATGGCGATCAAGGAAAAGACAACCGTCAAGCTCCGGGCCAAGGCAACCTGCCCTTCGCATTCACGTGCAGATGTTGCCGTGCGGGATCTGGTCTTTGCCATCGACGAACCCATTGAACGGGGCGGCACGAATGTGGGGCCAACCCCAACCGACACCGCTCTGTCCGCGTTGGCGGGTTGCACGAACGTCATTGGCCACAAATGCGCCAAGATGCTGGGCATAGATATCGGCCACCTCGAAATTAGCGTCACTTGTGAATTTGACCGCCGCGGGGTGACGCTCGCCGAAGAAATCGACGTGCCATTCGTTGCAATTGATCAAACCGTGACGGTTGGCGGAAGCGTCAGTCAGGAGGACCTGTCTCGGCTCGCAGCCGAGGTAGACAAGTACTGCCCGCTTTCGAAACTGTTCGTCATGGCCGGAACCGAGGTGAGGACAAACTGGATCAAGGCCTGACCACAGGCCAAACTTGGGAGGACTACAATGCTTGGAAGACTGACCCGCCGCACAGTGATGGCGGCC
>JBCBGY010000284.1:0-4625 GCA_038526275.1 Pseudomonadota bacterium
TTCGGCCAGACATGCAGGAGACAGACATGGCGAGGGAAGAGTTCCCCGGCTGGCACGGCACAACGATCATCGGGGTCAAGCGTAACGGTAAAGTCGTCATAGCAGGCGACGGTCAGGTGAGCCTCGGTCAGACGGTCATCAAGGGCACCGCGCGCAAGGTTCGGCGGCTGAGCACCGGGGGCAAAGAGGTCGTGGCAGGTTTTGCGGGATCCACGGCAGATGCCTTCACCCTGCTGGAGCGCCTGGAAGCCAAACTGGAAACGCATTCCGGCCAACTTGCCCGGGCGAGCGTCGAACTCGCCAAGGACTGGCGGACCGACAAGTATTTGCAAAAGCTCGAAGCGATGTTGATCGTGACGGATGGCAAAGAGCTTCTGGTCATCACCGGCGCAGGCGACGTTCTGGAGCCCGAACATGGGATCGCCGCCATCGGATCGGGCGGAAACTACGCCTTGGCTGCAGCCCGCGGTCTGCTGGAAACGGACCTGTCGGCAGACGACATCGCCCAAAAGGCCATGGCCATTGCGGCAGACATTTGCGTCTACACCAACGGCAACCTGACCGTGGAAAGCATCGACGCATGAGCCTGACCCGCGACGATATCCGTGCAGCCATCCAGAACGGTACCATTACCGAGGCGCAAGCCGCCGGGATTGTGGCACTGTCCGATGCGCGTCGGGGTGCCCGCGAAAACCTCAGCGGCCTCGATGAACCGTTTGAACTGTTCAAAGGGTTCAACGAGATCTTCATCGTGGTGGGCCTCACGATCCTTTACTCTGGATGGTCCGGCCTCACCGCCTTTCCGGTGTTCGCATCGGAGCGTGGCACCGGGTTTGCTATTATCTTCGGCTTGATCGCCTTGGCGACGTTGGTGGGATTGTCGCGCTATTTCACCCGAAAACGCCGGATGGTCGCGCCGTCCATAGCGCTGACTGTCATGGTGGGGCTAAGTGCCATGCAAATGGGCTACGGCATCGCGGGTAGCATTGGCACTGACCAAGCTTTTGTCGGGTTTTTCATCGTCAGCTTATGCGCGACTGTTGCGCTGATCGGCTTCTGGGTAACGTTTCGGGTGCCTTTCGCCCTGTTTTTGATCGCACTGTCGATCTTCGCCACGGCTTTCTGGTTGATTATCGCTGGCGGCGCTGAACCTGAAGGCCCGCTGGATCTGTTCCTGTTGTCGGCAGAAGGGCCGTTTTCGCTTCTGACCATCGGGTTTGGGATTGTCGGTTTTGCTTTTGCGCTGTGGTTCGACATGTCGGACCCCCACCGCGTGACGCGCCGCGCCCAGAACGGGTTTTGGCTGCATATTATCTCTGCCCCTGCCATCGTAAATACCGTGGCCCTCACGCTGTTTCAGGAAGAAACCGCTTTGGCCTACCTGATCCTCATGGCGTTTCTGCTGCTGATCGCGGTGCTGGCTGTGACCATTGATCGACGGTCCTTTCTGGTCTCTGGCGTGGGCTATGTGGTGGCGCTGGCCATCACCGTTGCCGAAGGGCAGGCCTTTATTGTGATCCTGTTCCTCGGCGCGGGTTTGGTCCTGCTTGGGGCGCAATGGGAACGCCTGCGCCGGTGGCTGATGAACCTGCTGCCAGCCTTCCCCGGCAAGGAACGTTTGCCACCCTGGGACCTGCTCGCGCCCAAAGTCGAATAGATCCCGGTTTGAAATCAACGATGCTCTGCCCCTAGACTAACCTCAAAGGGGGCAGCATGCAGGCAGGTTTGTCGGCGCAAGATCTGGCATTCAACTACGGCTCGAAGAAAGCGCTCACCGGTGTCTCATTCGATCTGCCGCCGGGTCAGTTCTGCGCGCTGCTCGGCCCCAATGGCGCAGGAAAATCGACGCTGATCTCCTTGCTGACCAGGCTGCTCGTCGCGCCGCAGGGCCAGATCACCATCGCAGGTCACGACCTTCAGGCCGAACCCGGCCCAGCGCTTGGCGCACTCGGCGTGGTGTTTCAGCAACCGACGCTGGATCTGGACCTGACGGTGCATCAGAACCTGGCCTATTTCGCTGCACTACACGCTATCCCCCGTGCTGAAATCGCGGGTCGCATCCAACGTGCCCTGGAACAGTTGGACATGCAGGAACGCGCCCAGGAAAAGGTGCGCGCGTTGAATGGCGGGCACCGGCGGCGCACAGAACTGGCCCGCGCCCTTCTGCATGACCCCAAGGTTTTGCTGCTGGACGAACCGACAGTCGGGTTGGATGCAGCCGCCAGAGCATCGATCACGGCTCACGTGCACGACTTGGCGTCCCACGGGCTGACAGTGCTCTGGACGACGCATCTGACGGATGAAGTGCACGACAGCGACCGCTTGCTCGTCCTGCACCGGGGCACGGTGATCGAAGACGGTGTCGCGGGCCAGATCCGTGGCGTGCAATCACTGTCCGACTGGTTCCTGGAACGAACGGGAGCCGCCGCATGACCGGCTGGCTGGGCGCGCTGCGCGCCATTGTCGGACGAGAATTCTTGAGGTTCGTCCACCAGCGCGAACGGTTCCTGGCGGCCTTGGTCCGACCGCTGGTTTGGCTGCTGGTCTTTGCGGCTGGGTTCCGGGCCGCTTTGGGCATTTCGATCACCCCGCCCTACCAGACCTACATCACCTACGAGACCTACATCGTGCCCGGCCTTTGCGGGATGATCCTGCTGTTCAACGGCATGCAAAGCTCTCTGAGCCTGGTCTATGACCGCGAAATGGGATCCATGCGATTGCTGCTGACAAGCCCCTTGCCCCGCTGGTGGCTCCTGGTCTGCCGGTTGCTGGGGGCAACAGCCATTTCGATCCTACAGGTCTATACGTTCCTCGCCATTGCTGCACTATTTGGCATCACGATGCCCATCCTCGGTTACATCGCGGCCCTGCCCGGCCTGCTTCTGGGAGGCATGATGCTGGGCGCCCTGGGGCTGGTCCTATCGAGCTTCATCAAGCAGTTGGAAAACTTCGCAGGGGTGATGAACTTCGTGATCTTCCCGATGTTCTTCCTGTCGTCGGCACTCTATCCCCTTTGGAAAATGGCCGAAAGCTCGGACTTGCTGCGCGATATCTGCGCCTTGAACCCTTTTACCCACGCGGTCGAATTGGTGCGCTACCTGCTCTATCTCGACTTCAGCTGGACAGCCTTTCTTTGGGTCAGCGCGTCTACGGCAGTTCTGCTTGGGCTCGCGATCTGGGCCTATGATCCAGCGCGGGGCCTGATGCAACGCAAGGCGGGATAGACCGAACGGCTAGTTCTTTAGCAGCATGTTGGCCGAAGGCTCTTTTGGCTAGCCTGAAACCATAAATGGCAAAGGCTCGCAGAACTTGGCTCTGGCAGACGTCACACCATCCGTGATGACCAAGAGATCCGCAAAAGGCCTGAATTGGTCTCTTCGGTTTCGGCTTGGCTTAGGTGCCGCACTGATGGGCGCTGGCGCACTGGCAACAGCGCTTGTCCTTTACACGGGCCTGTCCATCGTGGCGTCCCGTTTGGACACGGCGGTTGCCGCGGAAAAGCGGATGGCCCGCTATGCGACCCTGTCCACCCAGGTTTCGACCTTCCTGGTTATCGCGACAGAGGCCATCCAGACCGGACTACCGCAGCCAGATCGTGTGGCGCGCCTGGAGCCCGTCGCCCAGAACATTGAAGAGGCCTTCCGCCTGCTTCGCACCGATCTGATGGCAGCGGTTTCAGCGGCAGAAGCGGCAGGCATTGATCAACAGTCTCGCCTTGGAACCCAGTCTTTGGGCCTTGCCCGTATGGAAGCACAGTTGGAACGCACAATCATCGGCCTTGGCGAAAACAATGCGAACCAAAGCCGACTTCGGGCCCATCTGGACAGCTTCGCCAGTGGCTTTGATCCGCTCCTGAACCAGGCGGTGAACACCGAGGTTGTTTTCCGCAATGACATCCTGACCAGCATCGAAGCGCTGCGCCGCAACCTGACCCGAATTGCCGTGGCTATTGCGGTTCTGTCCATCCTATCGGTCCTGCTGTTTTACTTTGGCCTGATCCGCCCACAGTTCGGGCGGTTGGACCGGCTTCGGGATGCAGCCCGCCAAATCGGAGACGAAAATTTCGCCCTCGCCCTGCCGGCCCATCAAGAGGATGAGATTGGGCAGATCTATGCGGAAACCAACCGTATGGCCGCAGCGCTGGCAGACCGGCAACGGGGCGTGGCCGCCGAATGGGCCAGGCTGAACGACACGATCGACAAGCGGACGGAAGAGTTGCGCACCGCCAACCGGCAACTTGAAGAGATTGACGGAAACCGCCGCCGCTTCTTTGCCGATGTCAGCCACGAACTCCGTACACCACTGACTGTCATCATGATGGAGGCTCAGATCGGCGGTCTGGCCGAAGGGGGCGCGGCGACTGCGTTCAAGACGATCGAGGCGCGCGCCAATCGACTGAACCGACGGATCGATGATCTGCTCAGGGTCGCGCGGTCTGACACCGGGCAACTCGCGCTTGATCTTCAGAAAGTGGCCCTGGCCCCTCTCCTCAATGATGTGCGGGCCGAAATCCGGGCGGAAATTGAGAATGCCGGTATGGCCTTATCTGTTGACCCAATCCCTGATGTGACCCTGCTTTGCGATCAGAACTGGCTGCGGCAAATCGTTGTTGGGCTGATCCGCAA
>JBCBGY010000285.1:0-4610 GCA_038526275.1 Pseudomonadota bacterium
TCCTGTTCCAATCGAGATCGTGCGTGGCGAACACGACCCTTCGTCCGATCCGGTCGCGATCCGAAATTTCTGCGAATACCATAAAGGCAAAATCACGGTCAACGAGATTCCAGGCGCGGGGTATTTGACATTCATTACGCATACAAATGAAATGATACGCTTGCTCAACAAGGCCTTAGATTAGGTTGAGACTTTGCCGGCGCTGGCCGCATCTTCTACTTTCGGCCCGGACACGAAGCTTACCCGACGTACCATGACGCCAACAACCGCCTGGTTCTCAAGAACGGCGTAAGATGGGCAAAACCGCAAATATCCCGAAATGCCGATGTGCATGCAGCGCCAAATCGAACTGTCGGCAGCGCGCTAGAACCCATCGAAGAGCGCGGTCCCGAAATACACACAAACGGAGAGGACGGGTTTCGATAGCCCCACCTCGCTGGAAGAACTGGCATTCCATATCGTCACCGAAGCGGACACACGCACGTTCTGCAGCATTCGACACTTTGGGCTAGAGCTGCCATTTACTGCTTCTGCGAAGGGAACAAGGCTTATGATACGATCCTGCCCCCTACCGGAAGCTAACCCCCTGAGGCCATTTCGGTCGCGAAAGATCGGCTTGGCTCGCCGCGGGACAAACGCTCAAGCTCAGCCTGACGCATCGCTTCATCAATCGGAGCGCGGTTCTGCAAGCCCGAAAAGTTCTCGTTGGTCGGCATGCCAACCATGAAGTGCCGCAAGCGTTCCTGACTTACGGCTTCAAGGCGACGCAATTCGGCCAGCGGGTCCGCGTGATCATCTGCACGGATGTCCAGCCAGGGATAGTCCTGGCCCTGGTGAATGATGATCCCCGCGGCCTGTTTCCCGCGTTTGTCACCGCCCGCCCGTTCACCCGCTTCCATGGCAGCGATCAGGCGGTCAAAGAAGGGCGCATCGGCCATCTGCTGATAGGTGCGCAGGGTCTCGTCCACCACTTCGGGCCCTGTCAGCATGTTGCCCGCAACGGATACATGCTCCGCCGAGGCATGGCCGCACCATGGCACGCAATCCGCGCCGGTATGGGCCGCGATCTCTCCCGACAGGCCGATGCAATGAGCTTGGCGTATGGCTTGACCCTGATCCCGCCCGACGAAATCAGCCAGGACAGCTTCCGCGCTTTCTCCTGCCGCCAGCCGGGACGCGCCTTCTAGCCCCCAGATCGGGTTGCAGAAGGCCTGGGACGCAAAGGCGACCTCTCGCCGAACGTTTGGGACAATAGAGCCTGCGGCAAAAAAGCGGCTGGCGACGGCGATGCCCACAGCCCCTGTCGAAGGATCCTTGGCGACAATGGAATAGGTCATCTTTAGCGTCCCACCGCATAGGCTTGCATCAAACGGGGCGTCGCGGCGGCTGACAGCACACCCTCAGCGGTACGAGACGCCGCAGTTAATCGGCCGACCGTCCAGGCGTCGGCCACATTCACAATGTGCCCGCGCGCGCGAAGATCCTCTATCACCGCTGGCCCCAGTGTTTCTTCTGCCATCATCTGGCCCGGCAAGGCCGCGCGGGGGAAGAACGAAGAGGTAAAGTGCTGGGAATGAAACAACGGGGCATCGATGGCCTCTTGCAGGGGCAGTCCGTGGTGCCAGTGTCGCAATAGCAGGATCAATTGCCACTGGTCTTGCTGATCGCCGCCCGGCGTGCCCAACGCCATCTCTGGGCGGTCGCCCTGCAGGATCAGTGTCGGGGAAAGGGTTGTGCGCGGCCTTCGGCCCGGCGCCAGGCTTTGCGGCAGGTCAGGGTCCAGCCAGAACATCTGGGCCCGCGAGTTCAGCGCGAAGCCAAGGCCCGGCACAATCGGGTTGGACTGCAACCAGCCGCCGGACGGCGTGGCGGAAATCATGTTCCCCCATCGGTCGATCACATCGATATGCACCGTATCGCCGCGCCGATCCGTCAGGTGGGCCATGGTCGGCTCACCGGCACTGGGCGCCGCTTCTTGGGCCGAGATCCGGGCAGCGCGGTCGATCACAGCATCCGCCAAGGCTTCATGGCCCGGCAACCGGCTCGGGCGCTGGTCGTGCGACGCGTCAGCACCGATCAGCTTGCGCCGCGCGGCAACATGGTCGTCAGACAGCAGCGTCTGCATGGGAATGTCGGTGTGAAGCGGATCGCCGTAAAAGGCTTCGCGATCCGCATAGGCCAGTTTCATCGCCTCGATGACCAAATGAATGAAATCCGCGCCATTCGGATCCATCCCCGCGATATCGTCCTCGGCCAGAAGTGACAGCGCTTGGGTCAGTACCGGCCCCTGACCCCACGGCCCGGTCTTGGCAACGGTACGACCGTGATAGTCAAACAGGTGGGGCGGTTCATAGCTTGCCTCCCAACCCGCCATGTCCTGCCCGGTCAAGACGCCCTTATGGGGTGCGCCAGACGCATCCGTGACCTCCGCGTCGCGCAGGTAACCGTCGATCGCATCGGCGACGAAACCTTCGCGCCAGGCCCGCCGGGCCGCTTCGATCTGTGCGTCTCGGCCTTCGACCGCTTCCGCTTCTCGCAGCAGCCGCTCCCACGTTTCGGCGAGCACGGGATTGGTGAACAGCGAACCCGCCTCCGGCGCGCGGCCCCCAGGGCACCAAGTTGCAAAGGAGGTCGGCCACTCGTCGGCGAAGACCCCTTCCAGCCCGGCAATCGCGTCGCACACCCGGGGCAAAATCGGATGACCATGACGTGCATAATGCAGCGCCGGTTCCATCACGTCCCGGAGCCGCATCGTGCCATGGTCGCGCAAGAGCAGCATCCAACCGTCCCACGCACCGGGGATCACCGTGGCCAACAAGCCCGAGCCGGGGATCAGGTCCAATCCTTCAGCACGGTAATGGTCAATCGTCGCCCCCGCAGGCGCAGGCCCCTGGGCACACAGAACTTCGGTTTTACCCGTTGATACGGAATGGAAAATCGCAGGGAACTCGCCGCCCGGGCCGTTCAGATGCGGCTCAACAACCTGCAGGGTCAGACCCATCGCGACGGCTGCATCGAAGGCATTTCCGCCGCGTTCCAACATCCCGAAACCCACCGCACTTGCGATCCAGTGAGTGGACGTCGCGACACCAAATGTCCCTGTTATGTTCGGTCGAGTGGTGAATTGCACAGTTTATGACCTCATGCTCGCGCGGAACGGGTTCCAGAAGCGCTCTGAACCCGAATTCTTTGAGTTTCCCATACGTCACACTACCCTTAACGCAATAACCACGCGGGGGAAGTGCGTGACGTTACTTCGTGTCGAGTCTCTGACGGTCTCTTTGACCAAGAACAATGCCCAGTATCATTTGGTCAGCGATGCGACCTTCGAGGTTGACCGCGGAGAAACCCTGGCGATCGTCGGCGAGTCCGGATCCGGAAAGTCAGTCACCGCCTTGGCCATCATGGGATTGCTCGCACCGGGGATCGACATTTTGGAGGGCCGTATCCTGTTTGAGGGGGCGGATTTGACCGGTCTCGCGCCGGAAGAGATGCGCACCCGGCGCGGGAAAGACATCGCCATGGTATTTCAGGAACCAATGACCTCGCTTAATCCGGTGCGTAGTATTGGCGCCCAGATCATGGAGGGCGTCCGCACCAATCTGGGTTTTTCGAAAGCAGACGCACGCAAGCGCGCCATTGAATTGCTGACCGATGTGGGTGTTTCAGACCCAGAGCGGCGGCTGGCCCAGTATCCGCACCAGTTTTCCGGCGGCATGCGGCAGCGGGTCATGATTGCCATCGCCCTCTCCGGTCAGCCAAAACTGATCATCGCGGACGAACCAACAACCGCGCTCGACGTCACGATCCAGGCACAGATCCTGACGCTCCTCTCGCGCCTGTGTCGAGAGCAGGGCGTGGCCTTGATCCTGATCACCCACAATCTGGGGATCGTTGCCAAATATGCCCGCCGTGTGAACGTGATGTATGGCGGACGGATCGTGGAAAGTGGCCTGGCGCGAGACATCTACCGCGCGCCGCGTCATCCCTACACAGCAGGTTTGCTGGCCTCCATTCCCCGTCTGGACCAGGACCGCAGCATTTCGCTACGCCCGATCCCCGGCACACCGATTGATCCTTTCACTGCCATAGAGGGCTGCCGGTTTTCGCCGCGATGCGCTTCGGTCTCTGCTGCCTGCAAGACGCTGCCAGACTTCGCAGAAGGCGTGGCGTGTCACCACCCTGTCAGTCGGATGGCAGTGGCATGACCGCCCTGCTGGAAATTTCCGATCTGTCCGTGCGCTTCCCCATCCTGAAGGGTCTGCTACAGCGCGAGGTCGGCAGCGTTCGGGCGGTCAACGGCGTTTCCTTCGCCATTCGGCAAGGGGAGGCTTTCGGGCTGGTGGGGGAAAGCGGCTGTGGGAAAACCACGCTCGCGCGCACGGTCTTGCGGCTCGAAGAACCTTCCGAAGGCCAGATCCTGTTCGAAGGGGCGGATATACTGCCGCTGTCTGGCACGGCGCTCCGACCCTACCGCAGACGGGTGGCCGCGATCTTCCAGGATCCGTTCGGATCGCTGAATCCAAGGATGACCGCCGGTGCGATCCTGAAAGAGGTTCTGACCGTTCATGCCTATGCGGGCGACGCGGAGGCCCGCGTGCTTGAGCTCT
>JBCBGY010000286.1:0-4596 GCA_038526275.1 Pseudomonadota bacterium
ACAAACAATTACCGCGCGGGCGGCGGTGGCAGCTTTCCAGGTGCGGACGGCACGACAATTATCTTCGAAGCACCCGACACCAATCGCGATGTGATCGTGCGGTACATACTAGAGCAAGGAACAATCAACCCCAGCGCAGACGACAATTGGTCGTTTAAATCACTGCCAGGAACTTCGGTATTGTTCGACACCGGACCAAAGGGCGTCGATCTGGTCGATGATGTTAAGGGTGTTGAAATAGAACCCGCAGGCTCTGGTCAGGACGGTTTCGCACGCTACCGCATCGGTCTTTAGAGCGTTTGACGAAATACCCGCAATATCAGGTTTAACGCGTTGAAATCTCGATGACGCTTTAAATGTCCTGACGAGATTATGTCCCAATCAGTGGCGGCAAGCCTGTTCTGGACCCTATCAACCTTCTCAAGTTCGCAGATCAATACGTAGATCTGTTGTGGCGGGCATTGCGCTAGCGACCGCCGGACAGTCGTCGTCGGGCTGTCATCACCGCCCGCTTGTTGCTGCGCCACAATTATCCCTGCCAATCTCATGGCGATGCTAACCTTCCAGCACCTTCGCAGGCCGCTCAAAATGAAGGCAAAGCGTCGCGATGTTAGATCAGTTGCTTCGCGTTGCCCCGCAGCAGCGGTTGACCCTGCGGCAAGACTTGACCGGTCTACTGAACCTCGAACGATCCTAAGAACGCGGATGAGAGGTCGGGGGATGGCCATTCCGCCGATCAAACTCCGTCGATCAAGCGAACGAGGTTCACAACCCCCGCAGGAGATGTTTGGGTGAGTTCTATTTCTGAAAACGAGACCGCTACGAAGGCGCGGTCCCTGACGGTTGATCCCAAGACCGCCCGGCGCTGGCTAGAGGTCCTTGCAGGACCGTTCGCACTAATCGCGGTCTGGTGGTTGATCTACGTAACCGGCGCGCTTGATGCCAACCTGCTGCCTTCGCCCTTTGCGACCTTGGCAGACACGTTCACGAACATTGTCAGCGGCTCCATGCTGTTCGACGCTTGGCAAACATTGTGGAGGGTGCTGAAGGCCTTTTTCATTGCGACCATTCTGGGCGTTCCGGCCGGCATAGCCTTGGGCGCCAATCGCTCGGTCTATCGTTGTTCCGAGTTTCTGATCGACTTCTTCCGATCCACCCCGGCAACAGCCATGTTCCCCCTGTTCCTGCTGCTTTTTGGACTGGGCGATTTTTCCAAGGTCGCCGTGGCCGCATTCGCCGCGTGGCTTCTGATCGTTTTCAACACCGCGTACGGGGTGATGAATGCCCGCCCAACGCGGCTGCTTGCGGCCCGGTCAATGGGAGCCTCAAAGCTCCGCGCCTTTCGCGATGTCGTGTTCTTTGAGACCCTGCCGCAAACGCTGGTTGGCCTGCGCTCTGCCGTGTCGCTTGGCCTTGTTGTCATCGTCGTGGCCGAGATGTTCATCGGAGCACGTGATGGGATGGGCAAGCGGATCATCGATGCCCAGATCTCTTATGACCTAACAGACATGTACGGCTCGATCCTGGTATCGGGCGCGCTTGGCTACCTCCTCAATCTGTTTTTCATCACGATCGAAACGCGGATCGTGCATTGGTCGGGCAAGTAGAACATGACCCAAGCAGACGGTTTTATCTCCATCAGGAACCTGTCGAAATCCTTCGACGGGACCACAGTCTATGACACGTTCAACTTCGATCTGCCGAGCAAACGTTTCATCTCCATTTTCGGCCCCAACGGCTGTGGCAAGAGCACCCTGATCAACATGATATCCGGCCTGATGCCCATGGATCGGGGCGAGGTGCTCTATGATGGAAAACCGATCAAGGCGACCAAAATATCCTACGTTTTCCAGAACTACCGGGAAGCGCTCTTTCCTTGGATGAGCGCGTTGGAGAACATCCACTACCCGCTGAAACTTAGCGGCCTTTCAGCGGCTGAACGCAACAATCGGGTCGAGGCGCTGCTGGCTGATTTTCCTGTGCCGTTCGATCTGAATGCCTATCCCTACACGATGTCGGGCGGACAGCAGCAAACGGTGTCGATCCTGCGCGCCCTGGTCACTGATCCCGATGTGCTGTTTCTGGACGAGCCCTTCTCGGCGCTCGACTACGAAATGACGCTCTTCATGCGCGAGCAGCTTCAGTCGATGTTCCTGAAGACCCGAACATCCATGCTGCTGGTCTCCCATGATCTCGAGGAGGCGGTGCAGTTGGCGGAACATGTGCTGCTGCTTACCCGGCGACCGACCCGCGTTGCGGAGTTTGTGGAAGTCGACCTGCCATGGCCCCGTACGGCCGCCACCGTGACTGAAAGCCGTTTTGTGGAGCTCAAAAGCCACTGCCTCAACATATTCCAGCGGGAAGTGGCTGGAGGCCTCGCCGCTTGAGACAACGAAAGGACAGGGAAATGACAATCAGAACCAAGATGCTGGGGGCAGCGTTCGGTCTGCTGGGGGCCAGCGCTGCAAATGCGTGTGACAGCTATGAAACCGTCGTGTCGGCCTGGCTGCCGATCATGCAGACCACGGCCTATTATGTCGCGCATGAGGAAGGGCTGTTCGAAAAAGCCTGCATCAAGATCGAGTCGAACAAGATGCAGTCGCCCAACCTGATTATCGACGCCCTTGTCGCGGGACGCGCCGATTTCGGTCCTCCGGGTGCAGCGGCGGGCATCGCGATGATCGCCGAAGCGAAATTTCCCGGCACATTCAAGGTGTTTGGTCTGCAGGGCGGTGGGATAGACGTCGACCTGATCAATGACGGTCTGATCGTTAAGGATGGCAGTGAGATCGCCTCGTTCGCCGATCTCAAAGGCAAAACCCTGGGCCACGTGCCGGGCATCCAGTGGCGGACCATCTCGCGCCACTTGGTTCGGGAAGCGGGTCTTGACCCGGACAATGACGTCTCGCTCGTTGACCTTGCCGTGCCCATGCAGGTCCCGGCGGTACAGGGTGGCAGCGTTGATGCAACCTTGTCGCTAGAGCCCGTCGGATCGATTGCCGCCGCCACAGATGGCGTCGGGCGCGCCATGGTCAACCCAGTCGCCGCCACCATCGCAGACCCGTTCTATTCCGGCGCTGCCGTACTGACGACGAAATTTATCGAAGAACGGCCCGAAGTGGCAAAGAAAATCGTAGAGATCATCGACGAAGCCACAGCTCTCGCCATGGCCGACTTTGACAAGTACAAGGTCATCATCCCGCAATACACTGCGATCCGGGAGGAACAGTTGGACTTGTTGGCTAAACCCTATTTGCGGTCCTTTGCTGACCTGAATGAAACCGACCTGAACAGCTATCAGGCCTTCGTTGACGTGTTCGTCCTGGATGGCGTTATCGAAGACAAGATGGACGTGCGCACCAAGATCCTGAGCATGAGCGACTTCGACAGCTAAGATGGTTCAAGGGTACCACGATATCGGTGGGAAATCGGCCGGGGAGATTCCGAAGGAGGAATTGCCCTGGCTCCACTGGGAAAAACAGGTCGAAGCCATACGAAACCTGCTGGGTGACGGCACCCGTCGGGTCATTTCGCTGGATGAGATGCGGCGCGGTTTCGAAAGTTTCGGGGCAGAGAAATATTCGAAATACTCGTTCTACCGCCGCAGGTTGGAAGCCATGATCGACATCCTGATCGAAAAGGACGTGATCAGCAAAGCCGATCTTGACGCGGCAATCGAAGAAAAGCGCAAGGTCTGGGAAGATCCGTTGTGACCCGGTTTCAGGTTGGCGACCGGGTGAAGGTGATTGATCTGGGCAAGCCCGGCCATGTGCGCATTCCCATGTATATCCGGTGCAAGACAGGAACAGTCGCGCAGTTTTGTGGCCGGTACCTCAACCCAGAGGATTTGGCCATTGGGAAAACAGGTGGGCCGGCGATTGACCTCTATCGGGTCAGTTTTGCGCAGACCGACTTGTGGCCTGAAGATGACCACCCGCCCGGGGACAGCCTGGTCATAGAGATATACGATCACTGGCTCGCGCCCGCGACCTAAGGAGCCCTTATGGCCGAGGATCACACCCACGAAGAGCACGAAGCGCTGGTCATCGAAGATGATGCCGGGAACCGCGAAGGTCAGATCATGATCGACGCGCTTCAAGACGTGCTGATTGCCAAAGGCCTAATCACCGCGCCCGAAGTTACCCGCGAGATCGCGAAGATTGAGGCTCCAGGCGTGCATCAGGGCGCAATGGTCATTGCCCGGGCCTGGCGCGATCCCGACTACAAGGCCCGGCTGCTGACCAACGGCAAGAGCGCCATTGTGGAACTTGGGATTGCCGTGGGTGAGGCGCAGATCATCGTGGTCGAAAATAAGCCTGATCTTCACAATCTGATCACCTGCACGCTGTGTTCCTGCTATCCCCGTTCGATCCTGGGGCAGCCGCCTTCCTGGTACATCTCCAAGGCTTATCGTGCCCGCACGGTCCGTGAGCCGCGCAAGGTCTTGGCTGAATTTGGTCTCGACCTTGCGGCATCCATCGATTTGGTTGTTCACGACAGCAATGCTGACATGCGCTACCTTGTTCTGCCAGAACCGCCCGAGGGTTTCGAAGCGGCAACAGAGCAGGAACTCGAAGCCTGTATCTCCCGGGACCA
>JBCBGY010000287.1:0-4494 GCA_038526275.1 Pseudomonadota bacterium
GCGCCATCGATTCAGGAAACTTGCCATGTCTTGCGCAAGATGGGTGGGGTCGTCATGCTTTCGTGCTCCGTCGACTTCGGAGCGTCAGGGGCGCCGATCTTCATTCTGGGCGCCGCACCATCGATTGTTTCGGTGGTTTCGGCCAAAGCCGAGATGGACGGGCAACCCGTGGCCTTGGCCGCGAATTTGCGCGATGCCCTCACAGCTTTGCACGCCGAAATGGCCAAAACGCCTGAACCGACAGCGACCGAACAGACGGCAGGTGCCCTGACGCCTCCGCGTTCCGATTCTGTTCGCCAGACGACAGCCAAGTTCGTTCGGCCCTGATTCCTTTCCGCTGGGTCGGGTTGCGGAGCTATTGAACCGCCCCCGCCCGCTTCCCATATCAGCTCTGTCCAGAGGCCAATGTGGATCTGGACGTTCCTGAAAGCGCCCGTCCATTGGAGGGCGCGCCTTTGAAACCATCGCTCACTGGAGGATGATCCATGCGTACTCATGATTTGACCCCGTTATACCGGGCCACCGTTGGCTTTGACCGCATCGCTGACATGATGGACCGGGTTCTTTCGGCTGATATGTCCCAGCCCGCTTATCCCCCCTACAACATCGAAAAGACCGACGATGACAGCTACCGGATCTCCGTGGCAGTCGCGGGTTTTGCCGATCAAGATCTCTCGGTTGAGGTCAAAGAAGGTGCTTTGGTCATTTCGGCCAAGAAATCCGACACCGATACGGACCGAACCTTCCTACACCGTGGCATTGCGACCCGTGCCTTCGAGCGCAAATTTCAGTTGGCCGACCATGTTCGGGTAACAGGTGCCAACACAGTGAACGGTATGCTGCACATTGATCTTGTGCGCGAGGTGCCGGAAGCGCTGAAGCCGCGCCGCATTGAGATTGGCAACGGCAAGGCCCTCACTGCCGAGACCGTAGAAGTCTAAATCTGTTTGAGACGTGGGCGCGCCAGTCCTCCCGCTGCGCGCGCCCATCCTGCCGGAGCGTCCGCTCCGGCAGTTTGATTCGTGATGAAGCGGATCAGTCTTCTTTGGCCGCTATCGTGTGACGCAAAAAGGCGTAACCCAGCGCCAGTTCCTGAGCGGTTTCCGTTAGGGCTCCGCCGCCGCCATGCCCACCCGAACGACAATGGAACATGACAGGGTGGCCCGCTTCCAATAGCCGGGCCGCGAACCGTCGGGAATGGGATGGGTCGACGCGATCATCGCTTTCATGGGTATCGATGAGGGCAGGAGGATAAGACTGTACGCTTGCATCCGCCACGTTGTGGAGTGGCGAGTAGGCTAGCAGCTCTGCCCGATCCTCCGCGTTGTCTGGATCGCCATATTCATCGATCCACCCAGCTCCGGCAGGAAACAGGTGAAAGCGCAACATATCGGTCACGGCCACGCTTGCCCAGACTGCGCCGAACCGTTCGGGAAACCGGGTTAGCACTGCCGAACATAGTAAGCCGCCGTTGGACCCGCCATGGCAGGCGATTTTTTCGGCGGTCGTGTAGCCGCGCTCGACCAGATCAGCCGCGACAGCTGCGAAATCCTCAAAGGCTCGGGGTCGATTGGTACCTTTCGCGGCCAGATGCCAATCCTTCCCGAACTCGCCGCCGCCTCTGATATAGGCCGTGACATAGGCCCCGCCTCGTGCCAGCCACAATGGGCCCCTGGTGCGCTGGTAGTAGGGGGACAATGCGTGCCCGAAGCCCCCATAGGCATATTGCAACACGGGAACGGCGCCCTGGCGGTCTTTTGGCAGAACAATGTGATAGGGGATCTCGGTCCCGTCATCGGAAACCGCCGTATGCAGGCGCACCTCCATCCCTTCAGACGAAAAGGTTGTTGGTTCTTCCGTCAGCTTGGTGAATTGGATCTGGCTCGCATCATCCGCGAAATCAAACAGCCAAGTGGTGGGCGGCGTCAGAAATCCTGCCGTCGTCAGTTGAATCGGGCCACTTGCCGTTGGTGCTGCATCATGCGGATAGGCCCAGATGGCTTCCGCCTGGGTCGGAAGGGTGACGATCTGAGGCTCGGCGCCCGGATCGTACAGATCCAGCACCTTCAGGGTGGGCTCCATCCGATCCAATTCGATCCACATCATCCACCGGTACAATGTCCAGACGCAATTAACGTCAACGGACTTGTACGGGGCGGGATGGAACAGAACCCGCGGCTCCGGGTTGCCAACCTCATGCAGAACCAATGTCCCGGGCGGGTGGGCGCCGGTATCGGATGCGATGTAGGCGTAATGCTTCGACGAATAGGTGGCTTGGGTGTTTTGAGGCGTATCCAACAGGATCCCCTCACCGTCCAACCCTTCAGGGTACAAAGTTACCTCTGTATCACCAATGACCCGCACCCGCGTCAACGCGACGGCCGTCTCGCCTTCGGGCGTGGCAAAGGTAATGGGATAGGCCAATAGATCTTCTGAACCGACCTCAAAAACGACCGGGGCCGTTGTAGGATCAGCACCTCTGGTCAGTTTGACCACGCGCCCGGGCCAACCCGAACGTGTTGCGGCACCCTCGCCGGTCGAGGTGCAGAACAGCAATGTATCGGGATCCAGCCAACAGGCGTTACACCGTTCGGGGCCAAGGTCAAAACCGCCCTCCACCACACATTTCCGCGCGGGATCCCATTCCAACAAACGTGTCTGGTCTGACCCTTGCCATGAGAGCGCAAGCAACAGCTTCTCGCCGTCAAAGTGGGCCGTCTCTGCCCCGCGCCAGTGCCAATCCTCGCCGGTTTCCTCGCAAAATGCGTCCAGGTCAAAAACCGGCTCCCAGTCTGCGTCAGGCGACAGCTTCGCTGTTTCCGGAAGGCGTCGCCACAGCCCTTTCGGATGATCGGCGTTCCGCAGATAGTTATAGATCCACGGACCACGCCGCCGGAGCCCAGCCAAAAAGCTGTCATCCCGCAAGATCTCCAAGGCTGTCGCCATGTCTTCGTGAAAGACGGTGTCGCAGAGCTTGTCTTCGGTGCGCGCATTTTCGCGTTCGACGAATGTGCGGATCGCGTCACCGTCGGTTTCAAGTTCGGCAAATGGGATGCTGTCGGCCATGGGTCCCTCCGGGAAGTTGGCTGTCGACCCGTTTGTCGGTCGCACTCCAGCAGGATGCAACCGACAATGCCCGATGGCTCTATTGCGACAGACTTTCCGCCAATCGCATGAGGTTGATCGCCTCCGCCCGGTAGCCGAACTGATCTGCGCCACGGTTTTCCGTAGCCAGCGCAATCGCGTCTGCGTAGCTCCATTCTCCCAACTGGGTACTGTCGCGCAGCAATTGTCCGAAGCCTGCGATCGCCGTGGCAAATTGCGTCTCGGTGGTGGATTGCCCGGCGCCCGGCAGAACGGGAGTTTCCATCAACTGGCTTTCAGCAGCGCCCGGTTCCTTCCACCGCAAGCGCAGGAACGCCAGTTCGCCAGACGGATCGGCAACCGTTTGCGCCTCGCCATAGCGCAAAGGTTCGGTTTGCCGCGCAGGTGAGTCCACCGGCGTGATTTCGTAGATCGCGGTGACCCTGTGGCCCGCCCCGATTTCGCCCGCATCGACCTGGTCATTGTTGAAATCCTGGCGGCGCAGCGCACGGGTCTCATACCCGATCAGGCGGTATTCCGCGATTTGCGCAGGGTTGAATTCCACCTGCACCTTTACATCGCTCGCAATCGGGAACAGCGCGCCGGTGAGTTGATCGACAAGCACCTTTCGGGCCTCGTTCAACGTATCGATATAGGCTGCCTGACCATTGCCGTTCTGGGCCAGCGCCTGCATGGTTGCATCGTCCAGATTGCCGCGACCAAAGCCCAGAACGGACAGGAACGTACCGCTCTCGCGCTTTGCGGCGATGAAGTCCTTCAGTTGGTCGACATCCGACAGGCCGACATTGAAATCACCATCGGTTGCCAGCAGAACGCGTGTGACCTCTCCGTCATCTGCCATTTCTTCCGCGACGCTGTAGGCCTGTTGCAGCCCAGCTTGCCCCGCTGTACCCCCGCCAGCCTGCAAGGCGTCCAGGGCCGACAGGATTTTCGCCCGCTCTGCGGTGGGCGTCGGTTCCAGCACCAGTCCGGCGCTGCCAGCATAGGTGACAATGGCCACCTGATCTTCCGGGCGCAATTCGCCCAGCATCAGGCGGAAGGACTGCTTCAGCAGGCCCAACTTGTTTGGCGAGGACATGGACCCCGACGTATCGATCAGGAACACCAGGTTCAGGGGCGGGCGGCTTTCCACCTCCGGCAGCTCGCCTTGCAACGCGATGTGCAAAAGCTGGGTGCCTTCGTTCCAGGGGGTGGGTGTCACCGCCACGGTGGGTTGGAATGGCGCGCCATCGGCTGCGGGTGTCGGATAGTCGTAGGGGAAGTAGTTGATCATTTCCTCGACCCGCACTGCATCCTGTGGCGGCAGGTGGCCCGCCATCAAAGACTGCCGCACGACGGAATAGGAGGCCGTGTCGACATCGACGGAGAATGTCGAAACCGGGTCTTCGG
>JBCBGY010000288.1:0-4465 GCA_038526275.1 Pseudomonadota bacterium
CCGCCAAGGCCCAACTGCATGATAATCCCGCCGGGCCGCATGGCAGGGATGGCACCAGCCAAAGCCGCAGCAACGCCTGAACATTCAAACAGCACGTCAAACCGCCCCTTGTCTTCCGCATAGGGGGCAAGCGCCTCCGCTTCTTCGGCGACGTTGTGGGTACGGTCCGCGCCGATCTGTCGGGCCACCCCCAGCGTGAAAGGCGCCACATCCGTCGCGACGATCTCAACCGCGCCCGCAGCCCGTGCCACCAAGACGGCCAGTTGCCCGATTGGTCCACAGCCTGTGACCAGCACCCGGCGACCCATCAAGTCGCCTGCCCGATTTGCCGCATGAAGAACAACGGCCAAAGGCTCCGCCACAGCCGCCTCCGCAGCGGTCAGACCATCTGCCGGAACACATTGGCGCGGGTCAGCGACCAGATATTCCCGAAAGGCCCCTTGGATATGCGGAAACGGCATGGCCGACCCGTAAAAGCGCATGTTCAGGCAGTGCTGGTGCGACCCTTCCAAGCAGTATTTGCACGCATAGCAGGGGCGCGAAGGCGAAACCGCCACCAATTGCCCCTCCTTGAGCCCTTTCACACCGGCCCCCAAGGCCGCAACGTGACCCGAAACTTCGTGACCGAGGATCATGGGCTCCTTCAGCCGCACAGTGCCGAAACCACCATGGCTGTAATAGTGCAGATCAGATCCGCAGATGCCGCCGCGCGCGATACGGATCAGCACTTCTCCGGGGCCCGGTTCCGGCATCTCGCGCGCTTCGACCCGCAGATCCTTAGCCGCATGAACAACGATAGCTTGCATGTCAGACCTCACAGGACGGGCGTGGGCAAGGGTTGGCCCGCAAAGTGGGCCGATAGATTGTCGCGCAAAAGCTGCCCCATTGCCTGGCGTGTTTCAATTGTTCCGCTGGCATGGTGAGGCTGCAACAATACATTGTCGAGGTCCAGAAAGCGCGGGTCCAGCGCCGGTTCGCCTTCAAAGACGTCCAATGCCGCCGCCCCAAGCCGCCGTTCTGACAAAGCCGCGATCAGGGCGTCTTCGTCGATGTTTGAAGCACGACTGATATTGATCAACATCCCCTGCGGCCCCAATGCGTCCAGCACATCCGGCCCGACAATGTGCCGGGTCTCTGCGGATGCGGCCAGCGTGACGAACAGAAAGTCGCTGTGGCGAGCGAGTTCCACGGGATCCGCGACAAAACTCCAATCGGGGGCATAGTCTTTGGCGGTAAGGTCTGAATAGGCGATGTCCATATCGAACCCGGCCAGTCGTTTGCCCACCTCAAACCCGATCCGTCCCAGGCCCAGAATGCCCGCACTTTTGCCAAACACCCGACGTTGCAAAGGATACAACCCATTCGCCGCCCAGCGCCCATCGCGCACCCAGGCTTCCGCCCCGACCATGCCGCGCGATAGGCACAGCATCATTGCGATACCCAAGTCCGCCACATCCTGGGTCAGCACATCAGGTGTATTGGTGACCCGAATGCCCCGTTCCTTGCAGGCAGCAAGATCCACAGCGTCGTAGCCCACACCGTAAACCGAGATCAGTTCCAGGTTCGGGCAGGCCTCGATCATCTCGCGGCTCGCGCCAAGTTCGCCGCGCGTGGCAATCGCCCGAACGTCGCCGCCATGATCCGACAGGAATGTCGTTTGATCCCCGGCCTCAAAAAGCTTCCTGGTGTTGAATTGGGCGTCTATCGGCTCTTGGTCCCAGTCGGGATATGGGCCAACTTGCAAAATAACGGGTTTTGACATTCAGAATTCCGGTTGACAGGCATTGTTATCGGTAACATGTTATCGGTAACACACCCGTTCCGCAAGGGGCGAATTAAAGACAAACGCCGGGGGGACCATGGCAGAGACTACAAATTTGTTTTCACTCAAAGGACGCCGGGCGCTGGTGACGGGGTCGTCGCAAGGTATCGGACTGGCGCTCGCAAAGGGGCTGGCAGAGGCCGGGGCCACCATCGTCTTAAACGGGCGCAGCGCCGAGAAACTGGCCCAAGCTGCGGAAGCCATTCCGGGCGCGGCCAGCCTGGCCTTTGACGTGACGGACCATGACAAGGTGCGCGAAGCCGTCGACGGGTTTGAGGCCGAGACCGGCCCCATCGACATCCTGATCAACAATGCGGGGATGCAACACCGAACCCCGTTGGAAGAATTTCCGGCCGACGCATTTGAGAAACTTCTCCAGACCAATGTCGCCAGCGTATTTCATGTGGGTCAGGCCTGCGCCCGGCATATGATAGGTCGCGGCAAGGGCAAGATCATCAACATCGCCAGCGTTCAAACCGCGCTCGCCCGCCCTGGGATCGCTCCTTATACCTGCACCAAAGGCGCGGTCGCCAACCTGACGAAAGGCATGGCCACCGACTGGGCCCGACACGGCCTACAGTGCAACGCAATCGCGCCAGGTTACTTTGACACACCGCTCAATGCCGCCCTTGTGGCTGACCCTGAATTTTCGGCATGGCTCGAAAAGCGCACTCCTGCGGGTCGTTGGGGCAATGTGGACGAGTTGGTGGGCGCGGCGGTCTTTCTTTCTTCCGACGCGTCGAGCTTCGTCAACGGCCACACGCTGTTTGTTGACGGCGGCATTACCGCATCGCTGTGAGGAGGGCTTGATATGAGCGAACGCATTGCCCTGATCGGCGCAGGCGCCATGGGAGGCGCCATCGGCGCACGCATGGTCGAGACCGGCAACAGTTTGGCCGTGTTCGACCTGGACCCCGAGAAAGTTCAGGCGCTGGTCGCCCAAGGTGCCACTGCAGCGGACAGCGCGGCACATGCCGCGAGTCAGGCCGAATTCGTCATCACCAGCTTGAATGCTTCGCGGATCGTCGAACTGGCCGCCTTTGGGCCAGATGGGATCGCCGATGGCGCCGCAGAGGGCACGGTGATTATCGACATGTCCTCCATCGATCCCGGAGCCACTCAAAAGTTTCACAAACTGGCTGCCGAAAAAGGGCTGGCCTGGGTCGATAGCCCCCTGTCCGGCGGCGCGCCCAAGGCCGCGATTGGGGAACTGACCCTGATGATGGGCGGCGATCCTGCGGATGTGGAACGGGCCAAGCGGGCGCTCAGCCATGTCGCGTCAAACATGACCCATATGGGAGGGCCGGGCGCGGGTCAGACGACCAAGATGATCAATCAGGTGCTGTGCGGTCTTGGGTTTCTGGCCGTCGCCGAAGCCACCCAGTTGGCGCTGGATGCCGGAGTCGATGCGGCCAAGATCCCAGTTGCGTTGAAAGGCGGGCGGGCTGATAGCGCGTTGCTTCAGGAATATATGCCGCGATTTGCCACCAAGGATTACCGGCGGACGGGTCGGATCGACAACATGGTCAAGGACCTCAACATGGTGAACGACCTGGCGCGCCAAACCGGCACCTCCATGCCCATGACCGCACTTTGTGCCGAAATCCACCGAATGCTGACCGCCGCCGGGCTGGGCGGCGAAGATCAGGCCGCCGTGATGGAGTTTTTCCAAGGCGCGAAACAGGAGTTCCCATCATGATCACCCGATTTGCCTTGTTCGAGGGCGAGGTAAAGGCAGGGGCGGACAGCGCCTTCCGCTCGGCTGTTCAAACCCGGCTGGTGCCGCTGTGGAAGCAATTCCCTGGCAATTTGGCCGTGCGGGTGATGTTCAGCGAAGACCGCGATGAAGGGGCGCCCGCCTTTCCGATGATCCTGGCGATCACCTATCCCGATCTTGCCAGCATGGAGGCCGCGTTGGATTCGCCGGCGCGGCATCAATCCAAAGAGGTGACGGGCGAGATCGTGGCGGAGTTCTTCGAGGGCCGGATCCACCACCATGTCACCGAAATGCACGAATTTCTGCCCTAGGCCTTGCCCGTGTCTGCCAGAGTGACCATGCGCGATGTGGCCCGTGAGGCTGGCGTTTCCCCTATGACCGTGTCGCGCGCCCTGAAGGGGGACGGCACCGTCAGCGAAAGGACCCAGCAGCAGGTTCGGGATATCGCGGATCGATTGGGCTATGTCTACGATTCAACGGCGCAGGCTTTTCGGGCCCAGCGCAGCGGCTTTGTTGCTGTGCTGTTGCCCTCGATCAACAATGCGAACTTCGCCGCGACCCATCGCGCCCTGACCAAGGCGCTTGCCGATACTGGTCTGCAAATATTGCTCGGGATCACCGATTACAGCATCAATCAGGAAGAACGACTTGTCCGGCAATTGCTGACCCGGCGGCCCGAAGCGATTGTGCTGACAGGCGGCACTCATACGCCTGAAACACGAACATTGCTGCGAGCCCTGAACATCCCGGTTTTGGAGATGTGGGACAGGCCGGCCGAACCGCTGGGCCATGTCGTTGGGTTTTCGAACGCCGAGGCGATGGGGCTGGTCGTACGTCACCTCGCAGCGCAAGGGCGGACGAAGCTGGCCTTTTTGGGCGCACAAGGCGACAGTGATCGGCGCGGTGCGGAACGCAGGCGCGGCGCC
>JBCBGY010000289.1:0-4431 GCA_038526275.1 Pseudomonadota bacterium
GGCACCACCATGCCAGGACCACAAAGCCGGTGCATGATGGGGAACGTGATAGTCCCAGGGGCCGGTGTCATGATCGCGTCGCAGATTGAGCCCGAAGTGCTATTGTTTTTCTCAATCCTGCCCGAGCGCAGGGAACGGGCCACATCATCAAACCCGACCGGCTCGACGGGGCGAGCCCGCAGACCGGGCGCCATGTCTTCCAAGGCCAAAGCCACGCCGGAAGTCAGGCCGCCGCCGCCGCAGCACACCAGGACATCGGCCTTCTCGATCCCGGCCTCTGCGGCTTGTTCGGCGATCTCTAGCCCTGTCGTTCCTTGCCCCGCTATGACCTGCGGTTCGTCATAGGGTTTGATCAGCACCATCCCGCGCTCTTTGGCCAGAGCCGCGCCCACTTCCTCGCGCGCTTCATCGTCCCGATCATAGATCACAACTTCTGCGCCTAGCGCCCGCGTGCCCTCCAGCTTGGCAACGGGCGCGTCGTGCGGCATGACGATGGTGGCGGGCAAGTTGTGGTCCCGCGCAGCACGCGCGATCCCTTGTGCGTGGTTCCCGGAGGAATAGGCGATCACGCCGGGGGTGCCCGGGGGAAGCGCTGATATCGCGGACCACGCACCGCGAAACTTGAAGCTGCCCGTATGCTGAAGCGCCTCAGCCTTGACGAATACGCGCCGTCCCGCCACCCGGTCCAGCGCAGGGTTTGACATCAGCGGAGTGCGGACGGCCACACCGGTAAGCCGTTCGCGGGCGGCACGGATCATCTCAATATTCATGCAACTGCCTTCAGGAATGCCCGGATCGCATCCAGCGATGCGGGTTCGTCAAGAAATGGAATATGGCCTCGATCCGGGATCTCCGCATAGATCAGATCGGGGCGGCGTCGCCGCATTTCGTCCGCCGTTTCCAGTGTGAGCAGGTTGGAATTTGCGCCGCGCAGCAGGGCGACAGGCAAGCCATCCAGCGCGTCGAAGCCTATCCACGGGTCCGGGACCGTGGCATCGTAATCTTCCAGGAAAGATGCGCGCAGGGCCGGGTCATAGGTGATGGCCAGCCCGTCTCCGGTGGAGCGGAAGTGGATCCGTGCCTCTTCCAGCCAGCGGCTCCTGGGCACATTGGCAAAGGTCTTGAGATTGGCGGCCATAGCGTCTGCGGCTTCCTGATGGGTCTTTGCCAGAGGATTACGCCCGACATATTGCTTGATCTCGTCGAGACCGTCCCGCGCGATTTCCGGGCCTATATCGTTAAGGCACAAACCCGCGATCCGGTCCTTGGCAACGGCGGCCAGAAGCATTCCGATGATCCCACCGCGAGATGTGCCCAATACCGGAACGCGTGACAGACCAAGATGATCAAGAAGCTCCAGCGCGTCGCGTCCTTCGATGGCAACCTTGTAGGTCTCGGCGCCAGACCATTCGGACTGCCCGCGACCACGGTAATCCATGCAAATCATTTGCACGTCCGCCAGGTTCGCGGCCAGATAATCGAAATCCCGTACGGTTCGGGTCAGCCCCGCAAGGCAAAACAGGGGTTGGCCAGACCCGGTCACGCGGTAGGCCAGACGGGTTCCATCGGAGGCTGTGAAAAACTCCATCACAGCGATGCCGCCAAAGCTGGAATGCCCGATAGATCGCTCAGCACATGGTGCGGCGCTGCCGGAAGGCGGTCAATCGGGTCGCCTCCCCGATTGACCCAGGCTGTCGTGAAGCCATAGCCCGCTGCTGCGGCTGCATCCCAACCGTTGGACGAAACGAATAGCACCTGATCCTTGCCGCAGCCAAAACGCTGGCCCACCAAGTCATAGACCTGTGGCGCTGGCTTGAAGATGCCCACCGTCTCGACGCTCAGCACATCGTCCAAAACTTCTTCCAGAAAGGCGGATTTGACGGCACCCGTGAGCATATCGGGCGATCCGTTTGAAAGTATCCCGGTAGTCAGCCCTGCCGCCTTCAGATCCGACAGCATCGTTGGCACTTCGGGGTAGGCGCTGAGTTCCCAGTAGAGCGCCAGCAGCCGCTCCCGCAGTTCCGGGTCATCCTGCTCTGTGGCCTCCAGCGCGAAATCCAGCCCGTCCTGCGTGACCTGCCAAAAGTTGGTGTGGTCGCGGGTAACGGCACGGAGCCAGGTATATTGGAGTTGCTTCAGCCGCCAGATTTCGGCCAGACGTGGCCAGATCTCGGCAAACTCCTCTCGCCCCGGTTCGGCAGCCACCTCTCTTGCCGCGGCGGCGACATCGAACAAGGTCCCGTAAGCATCAAAAATACAGGTGGTTATCCGGCTCATGCCTGGCTCCTCCGCTCCCGCGTGGAGAATTGCACCACCCTTTGCATCTTGGAAAGCCTCAAAGTGCCCAATCGTTTGTGAACAACAGCTTTACCCCAACACAGTCGCCGATAACCGGCGTTCATTTACCGTTTTGGCGAAAGTCGGAGACGCGCCATTGACCTCTTTGAAACGCCTGGTCGGCACTTACCTTGCGGCAACGGATGATACGGCACAAAGGCTTTACAGGTTTTCGGGCTGTGCCATGCCCAGTACATGATAGCCGCCGTCCACGTGAATGATTTCACCGCTGGTGCAGGCACCTTGATCGCTGGCCAGGTAAACTGCCGTTCCACCGACCGCATCCAAGGTAGCGTTAGCGCGTAGTGGCGCATTGGCTTCGGTTGCGCGGAAGGTCTTGCGCGCACCGCCAATTGCCGCACCGGCCAGGGTTTTCATCGGGCCGGGGCTGATCGCGTTCACCCGGATCCCTTCGGGCCCCAAATCGTTGGCGAGATAGCGCACCGCGGATTCCAATGCCGCCTTGGCCACGCCCATCACGTTGTAGTAGGGCGTGACCCGATTGCTGCCCTGGTAGGTCAGGGTCATGATCGATCCGCCCCCTTTCATCAAAGGGGCCGCGCGTCGGGCGCAGTCGATGAGCGAATAGCAGGAGATGGACAGAGACGTTTTGAAGTTCTCGCGACTGGTATTGATGAACCGTCCCGAAAGCTCTGTCTTGTCGGAAAAGGCTATGGCGTGAACCAGAAAGTCCAACGACCCCCAACTGGACCCGATCATGCCGAATGCCGCATCAAGCGACGCATCGTTCATCACATCGACATCCAGTAGTAGGCTGGACCCGATGCTTTCCGCCAAGGGTGCCACCCGTTTCCCAAAGGCTTCGCCTTGATAGCTGAACGCCAGTTCCGCGCCTTCGGCCGCCAGAGCCTGAGCAATGCCCCAGGCTATTGAACGTTCGTTGGCCACGCCCATGATCAGGCCGCGGCGGCCTTTCATCAACTCTGCCATTTGCCGTCACCCATGAAACTTACTTAGCAACATCGATCCGTTCGTGCCGCCGAAGCCGAAACTGTTGGTCATCACCGTGTCCAGACCGGCATTCGGTACCATCTTGGTCGCGATCTCCGACGGGTCCAAGGCCGGATCAAGCGTTTCAACGTTGATCGACGGCGCGATGAAATCGCTATCCAGCATGATCAGGCAATAGATGGCCTCCTGCGCACCCGCAGCGCCCTGGCTATGGCCCGTCATGGACTTGGTCGAACTGACGGGCGGGGTGCTGCCTTGACCAAAGACCCGCCGAACCGCCTCGACCTCACCCACATCGCCGACAGGCGTAGAGGTGCCGTGGGCGTTGATGTAGCCCACCTTTCGGTCGTCCGGCAGGGTCGCCAGGGCCAGACGCATCGCGCGCTCTCCGCCTTCGCCGGACGGGGCGACCATATCTGCACCGTCGGAGGTGGCGCCATAGCCTGTCACTTCGGCATAGATCTTGGCGCCGCGTGCCCGGGCCCGTTCCAGATCCTCCAGCACCACCATTCCACCACCGCCCGCGATCACGAATCCATCTCGGTTGGCGTCAAATGCGCGGGACGCCCGCGCGGGCGTGTCGTTATATTTGCTGGACATGGCCCCCATCGCGTCGAAGAGGCACGACAAGGTCCAGTCGAGTTCTTCGCCGCCGCCGGCAAACATCACATCCTGCTTGCCGAACTGGATCTGTTCGACGGCGGAGCCGATACAGTGCAGCGATGTCGTACAGGCGCTGGTGATCGAATAGTTGATCCCCTTGATCTTATAGGCCGTCGCCAGATTGGCGCTGACCGTCGAAGACATGCCGCGCGGCACCACGAATGGGCCAATCCGTTTGGGATTGTTGTTCTTTTCCACAATCTGGTGGGCCTGAAACAGGCTCGCCGTCGATGGGCCGCCCGATCCGGCGATCAGACCGGTGCGTGGATGGCTGACCTCGGCCTCAGAAAGCCCGGCATCGGCAATCGCCTGCTCCATGGCAAGGTAGGCATAGGCCGCGCCGCGCCCCATGAACCGCATGGTACGCTTGTCGATATGTTCAGCTGGGTCGATCTTCAGCGTGCCCGCAACGTGGCTGCGAAAATTCCTGTCAGCCTGATCTGGGTTGAGTTCGATGCC
>JBCBGY010000290.1:0-4416 GCA_038526275.1 Pseudomonadota bacterium
GCACGCCCGCCTTTATGCCGGTCGGAACGGCTGCCACGGTCAAGGCGATGCTGCCGGAAAGCGTTCGAGCCACCGGGGCGGATGTCCTGCTGGGCAATACCTATCATTTGATGCTGCGCCCAACAGCAGAGCGGATTGATGCGCTCGGCGGGCTCCACACATTTATGAATTGGGACAGACCGATTCTGACCGATAGCGGCGGCTTTCAGGTGATGAGCCTCGCCGGGCTTCGGAAGATGGGCGAAGACGGTGTCACCTTTAAGTCCCACATTGATGGGTCAAAGCATTTTCTCAGCCCCGAACGGTCGATGGAGATCCAACGGCTGCTCGGCAGTGACATCGTCATGTGCTTTGATGAATGCCCGGCACTGCCTGCCAGCGACGACCGTGTGGCCGAGGCCATGCGGCTTTCCATGCGGTGGGCTGCAAGGTCGAAAGAGGCCTTCGGCGAGAGACCCGGGCACGCGCTCTTTGGTATCCAGCAGGGCGGCGTGACCCAGGATTTGCGGGCGGAAAGTGCGGAAGCACTCGTTAAGATCGGATTCGATGGCTACGCTGTCGGCGGCCTGGCTGTGGGCGAAGGGCAAGAGGCGATGTTCGGCGTTCTGGACTATGCGCCCGATATGCTGCCCGTCGATAAGCCGCGTTACCTGATGGGTGTGGGCAAGCCGGACGACATCGTTGGAGCCGTCAAACGTGGGATCGACATGATGGACTGTGTTCTGCCGTCGCGCTCCGGGCGGACGGGTCAGGCCTTTACGCGCCATGGCGTCGTCAATATCAAGAACGCCCGGCATCAGGACGATCCCCGCCCATTGGATGAGAATTGCTCGTGCCCGGCCTGTCGAAACTATTCACGCGCCTATCTGCACCATGTCTTTCGGTCCCAGGAAATGATATCAGGGATGCTGCTTACGTGGCATAACCTGCAATATTATCAGGATCTTATGGCCGGTATGCGAAAGGCGATCGCGGCTGGGACCTTCTCCGCCTGGGAAACTCAGTTCCATGCTGAACGGGCAGAGGGTGATATTCCTCCGCTCTAAGCAGATCCTCGCTCAATAGGGCAGGGCATCGCCATCGAAAGCCTCAAAACAGCCCGTCGTTGCCATGCTGAGATGATCGATCCTTTGGGCGAGGCCGTCGGCAGACTGCTCGACCGACACGGCTGCAGCTGGGCCGCCCATATCGGTGCGCACCCATCCGGGATGGTAAATTCCGACAGCTATGCCATCCGCCTTAAGATCGGCCGCCAGATTGCGGCCCAAATTGACGACCGCAGCTTTGGACGCACGATAAATATAGCTTCCACCGGGCGCACGCGCTGTCGAGCCCATCTTTGACGCAATGATCGCGATCTTAGCGGACGGGGCCAGGCGAAGATTGGGCAGCAGGGACTGGACGGTCAGGAAGACACCCGTGACATTGGTGGCAAAGGTATCCGCCCACTGTTCGGTTGGAAAACCGTCGCCGAGCGCTTCGCCCCGGTCCAGAAACACACCTGCATTGCACACCAGCAGTGAAATAGGGCTGCCGCGAACAGCCTTTGCAAGGTCTGCCTGGCTCTCCGGGGTCTGTACATGAAGGGTGTGCCAGGTGATGGCCGCGTCCTGGCCCGGACTATGGGACCGAGACGTGCCAATGACCTCATGCCCCGTTTTGGCATACGCCGTCGCCAATGCCAGGCCAATCCCGCGATTGGCGCCTGTGATCAGAACCGTCATCAGTTGGTCTTGCGATCGGGCACGAAGGGCAAGGGCGCGATGGGCACACCGTCGGCGACCAGCTTGGCGGCCTCATCGGTACGGGCTTCGCCATAAATCGACCGTCCGGGCGCTTCACCGTCATGTATCGCACGGGCTTCCTGGGCAAAGGACGTCCCGACATATTCGCTGTTTTCTTCGACCTTTTGGCGCAGTTCCCGCAATTTGCGTTCTTGCTCCGTGTCGGGAGAGGACAGATCCCCCTTTTTGCTGGCCCGCACGCCCGGCGCCATGATGGCTTTGGTCACGGAAGTATCGCCACATGTGCTGCAGGCCAGATGACCACCCGCCAGCAACTTGTCGAACGCGTCAGCTGACGCAAACCAACTGTCGAAGTGGTGATTGGCCGAACATTTCAATCGATACTTTATCATCGCGCCGAAGGTAGGGAGTTGCGTTGGGAAATCAATGGCATAATTGTCGTGACCCCGCGTTTTAACACGAGGTCACTAAGTTGTGCCTAACGCAGGGCGCGCACCCAGCGGGTCAGATCAATTGTGATCATAACTTCACCTTGAGGCTGTCCTGTGGCAGAGGCCTCTCCACGGACCCGGGCCGACACGCCCGAGCCCGCAATGTTGCTGTAATTCACCTGTCCCCCACGTTCCAAAATCCGGAACCGCAGGCCATCGACGCCCGGAACGGGAATGTCGCGATTCAAGATAAGCTGATAGGCCGCCTGGCGGGTCCGGGTATTGCTGAGAACACCGGCCAAAGCGCCTGCGGCCATGATCCCGGTATGGCTGACGAACAGGATCTGGCCGCCCGTGCCCAAGCGTGACCAGTTATGGCGCACCCTTCGCCCGGCTTCGTCCAGTGTGCGGTTCGCCAGAGACTGAACCGATGGAATGGCCCAGACGGCGCGCAGCACATCAGATACCTCACCAGGGCGCGGCGTGTCGGGGCCAGCGCCTTGGGGCACCAGAGGTGGGCGCGCTGGCGTCGGGGGTGCTGTCAGCCGTGGGTCTGGTTGTGTCGCCGCGTAGTTCCGCCAGTTTGGTCGCAGGATCAGCTGCCGCAATTGCGGGCTTGGCGGACCGGAGCGCAGGGCTTCGATTTCAGCCTGAAGGGTAGGGTCGAGCCGAAGCTGGTAGTCACCCAGGCTGAGCCGATTGGGTTGCCGGAAAGACAGTTCCGGTGTTCGGAGTTGGAAATCACTCATGATAAAATCCTATCTGGATGTGCGAAATTGCCCAGTCAGGTTAGGACATAAATCAGTCTTTGCACAGACTTTGCTGGCGCGCGGGTGTTGGCCATACTCAGGATGGTCTATCGAAACATCCGCGGGTCGAAATGCGAAATGATGTTACCGAGTTCGGCACCATCGGATTTGCGCGCGGCCTTGGGCAATGAATACCATTTGCGACGACGTTCACTGACTTCTGGAAACTGTTCTGCGATGGTTTTCACCTTCAAAGGAAAGACCGCGACCATACAAGGTAGAAAGTCGCCTGGCGCGATTTCCTTGTTATAGCTGTACATGCCCAGGCAAACAGAATTGATCCTGCCTTTCACGCCCGCCTCTTCCCAGGCTTCGCGCTCCGCACTTTGCGCAGGTGTCAGTCCTTCCACCGGCCAACCTTTTGGAATGATCCAACGTCCTCTGGTGCGACTGGTGATCAGCAGGACCTGAGGTTTTCCGCTGACCAAACGGTAGCAGAGCGCCCCAAACTGGGTGCGCATATCACTTTTCGCAGCATTGCCCAGTGACATGGGCGATTGCGCTGACGGAGGGAGCTCTATCATGCTCGTCCTTCGTGGCATCCGTTGGATTGGACGCTCATTTGAAAATTTGTCTATCTACACACAGCCGTTCATGTTCGGTACACGATATCTGCCAACTTAGATGATTTGGCGCATTTGTCCCGTTTATTTCGACATCATTGCAAGATTTCTTGTGGAAGGTTTGTGGACAAAACTGGGATACCTGCCGTGATTGTTGCGCCACTGTTCCTCGGGAACGAAATTTACCGCAAGTCAACCTATGGGGGATGGCATCCGCTTCGCGTGCCTCGTGTGTCGACTGTGATGGATCTTTCCCGTGTTTTGGGTTGGTTACCGGGTGCGCAATACCGGGTGAGCCCCCGTGCGAAACCGGCAGCTTTGTCTATCTGGCACGATCCCGACTATCTGGCCGCCCTGGTGCGGGCAGAGGCTAATGGGGCGGTCACTCCGGACGAACGCGCACAGTACAATCTCGGCACGCCATCAAACCCGGTTTACGGTGAGGTCTATCGCCGCCCCGCGACGTCAGCGGGAGGGTCACTGTTGGCCGGAGAATTGCTGGCAACCCCCGGAGTTGTCTATCATCCGGCCGGGGGCACGCACCATGGCATGCCTGGTCGGGCCAATGGCTTTTGCTATCTCAACGACCCGGTGCTCGCCATCCTCAGCCTGCGCCGTCAGGGCGTAAACCGGGTGGCCTATGTGGATATCGACGCCCACCATCCCGACGGCGTGGAGCACGCCTTTGCAGAAGATGAAAACGTGTTGATGATCTCGGTGCATGAGGTTGGGCGGTGGCCTCGCACCGGCCCGCTTGGAACCACCGGGCAGGGAACCACTGTAAACCTTCCTGTCGCGCGGGGCCTGAATGACAGCGAGATGGCCCTGATCCGGGACGAACTGATCCTGCCCTTGGTTGACGCTTTCG
>JBCBGY010000291.1:0-4336 GCA_038526275.1 Pseudomonadota bacterium
ACCGGGCCAGATCACCGCGCGCTACTCATCAATTCCGGGTTGCTGGGAGCGGCATTGCTGGTCTGTGCCGACATGATCTCGAAGGTCATCGTCGCTCCGGCCGAACTTCCCATCGGCATCGTTACAGCGACACTTGGTGCTCCGGTCTTTCTCTGGATTCTGCTCCGCCGCAAAGCGATGGTGGATCTGTGAGCAACATCGAAGCCACACTTCTCTCCGTCGGGTACGGCAATCGACTGGTTCTCGATGGCCTGAACTTCGTGGCCAAAGCAGGAGAGGTCACAGCAATCGTCGGGCCGAACGGCTCTGGCAAATCCACATTGCTGAAGGCGTTGTGCCGGGATCTGCCATATCGCGGCACTGTCACCATCAATGGTCGCGACATGGATAAACTACGCCTTTGGGAACTGGCCGCCATTCGGGGTGTCTTGCCCCAGGCCTCCCGTCTGGCCTTTCCATACACGGCCATCGAAGTCGTCCAGATTGGCCTCCACGCCGGAGCCGCGGCTACGGACCCGGGCCTGCCCCACCATGCTTTGGCAAAAGTGGGTTTGGAAACATACGCCAACCGGTTCTACCAGGAACTGTCGGGCGGCGAACAGCAACGGGTGCAGTTGGCCCGGGTTCTGGCGCAGGTGTGGGAACCAATGTCGACCGACGGGCCGCGATGGCTGTTTCTGGACGAACCAGTCGCCAGCCTCGACATCGCCCACCAGCTTCAGATCATGGAAATCGCCCGGGCCTTTGCAGATCAGGGCGGCGGAGTTGTGATAGTAATGCATGATTTGAACCTGACCGCGCAATTCGCCGACCGCGTCGTGGTTCTGTCGCAAGGTCGAAGCTTGGCCAACGATACCCCGTCCGCCGTGATGACAGACCAAATCTTATCAATGGCCTACGGCTGCAACATTGCGGTCAACCGCATACCGCCCCCAGGACAGCCATTCGTTCTGCCACCCGTTCGTAACCCTTTCAACGCGGATCAGCGAAGGTCGCGTTGAAATCTAAGCAGAGTTGGGTGATTCAGGTCTTGTCATGATGTTTCAGCGCCCTTTGATCTGGATGCTGAACGATTGTCGTGCTCCACGGGGGGGCGGTGGAAACGGCGCGGCACGTTGAACAACCTGTAGTGCGGCGCGATCAAGCGACGAAGATCCGGAACTGCGGGCGATCGACACTCCACTCAAAGACCCGTTTGAAGCGATACGAAAGGCGACCACGGCTGTGCCGTTCGATCCGATCCGGGGTTTGGGCACCCTTGAGATACGACGCATGACGAGGCCGGGATAGTTGCTAACCGATGCGTTTCCGCTTTTCGACCCACGCCCAGTCCGAGTGCCCTGGCGAGTCGCCGAAGCCTGTTCGGACCCCGTCTCGCTGCCTCTCCTGGCATCGCGGTCGGAGTTCCCTTGGGGTTTTGGTTTAGCCTGGGCTTGCTGGCGTGGCGGCTGCGGCTTGGGGTCCTGCCTCGGACTTGCAACCCGCTGTGTCGGCGTAGGCTGTGGTTTCGGTTCGACGTAAGGTCTGCGCTTTGGAAAGGCAGATCGTGTGACCGCACCTGTTTCTCTTTCAACCCCTTCAACAACGGTTGGCGGCTGTGGAGCCGCCGGGGCCGTTTGCTGGGGTAGGGCGGCCAGTGCGACACGCGTCGGAGCAGAGGTTTCCGACCGGATGGCTTCCATCTTGCTCGGCGCATGAGATGTTTGGGCAACGGGCGCGACGGCTACGCTTCGATCTCCGGCAGGCCCAACGGAAACCGTTGGTTTCGGTTCAACCGACATTGGGATTAAGACATCCGGCCCGGCGGCGCGGACGCCCTCGGGCTCCGCTGCGTTTTCTGCCCTTTGCGTTGGTTGAGGTGCAGCAGTGGTTGGGGGCTGCGGTGTGACGGAAGGTTCAGCCGGTTGAGATTGCTCTGCCGTTACGGTCGACGGGGTGGCTTCCGCCGTAACGGCCTCCGCCTTGGCTGTTTCGAGGGGCGCGATTTCTGCGGGGTCGGCCTCCAAGGTTTTGGCCTCGACAGGTTCCCGAGGAGTGATGTTTTGTGGCTGGACTGCCTCTATCTCTTCTCGCTCAGGCGCGTCCGTAACCTCCTCAGTTTGCAATGCTGTTTGCACGCCTGTCGCCATATCCGCGAAGGAGTTGCCCAAGGCAGCGCTCGCAGAACCTTGCCCGGCCTCAATCTGTGCAGGTTCGTCCAACGTGAAGGTCCAAAGCCCGCCAAGATGAACAGCCACTGCTGCAACAGTGCAAAGCAAGGTCGCAATTCGGGAGGACCGAACCATCACAATCCCCTTTCTGAAACGATCAGGATCCTTTCCGCTCCGGCGGCGCGAAGGGTTCTGCTTATGTTGACGAGATCCGTGGCCGGGGCATCTTGATCCGGTACTATTCGGATCGTCTCGCGACTGTCCGCATCCAACCCGTCGAAGAAAGTCTCAATGTCGGGCAGGGGTTGCCCACGGTATGATAGGCTCCCGTCCGAGTGCATCACGAGCGCATCTGGTGGCGCCCGCCCGTCAAGATCCTTGGTCTTGACCAAGGTAAGCGAAGGATCCAGCGGCTGTGACAAGGTTCCGGCAACCATGAAAAAGACCAACATCAGAAAGACGATGTTGATCAGCGCAATAGTCGGCTCCCGCTTGGGCCTGTTTCGGGCGAGGTGGCGGGTCATCCGGACCCAAGGACGGAAATGGTAAGACCAGTAACTGACCGGAGGACGACCAGCAGATCTGTCAGCCGTTGGGCCGAAACGTCGTCGGCTATGCTCACCAGCAGCATGTTTGGCGTTTCTGGTGCCGGGCTCGAAAGGTCCTCAATCGCAGTGATCAGGTTCTCAAGTCTGATCTCCTGGCCGTTCAGACCAAGGCTCCCTGGACCGAGCTTCAGGAATAAAGGCGGTTGTCCGGTGGCGGCAGACCCGCCCGCAGATGCGGCCGAAAGTTCGACTTCAGAGAATTTCGAGAAGGTCGATGTCAGCATGAAGAATAGAAGCAGAAGAAAGATAACATCTATAAGCGATGTCATCGACAGACGCCGCCGTATTGGCCAGACCCGCCTAGGCATAGGAAGGATTTCTGACAGTCTCTGACCGCTTCTCCGCCCGACGCTCGGACGGGTACAAGATAATCGTCAGCAGCTGATCCGCAGTAATCCGTTCGGCTTGCATCCGACCTTCGAACCACGCGAGGATCATTGCTGCAGGCATAGCGACGACGAGCCCTACGGCTGTGGTTAGAAGTGCCACCCAGATCCCACCCGCAAGGATCGAAGGGTCAATCTGGGTACCAGCATCCTGCAGCGCCTGAAACGCCTCGATCATCCCCAAGACTGTCCCGAAAAGACCCAAGAGTGGTGCCAACTGCGCTACGTTGTCCAGGAACCGAAACCCGCGCTCCAGTTTGGCGAACTGCACCTCTGCCTCGGCGAGAAGACGGTCGGAGTCATCGACACGGGATTCAAAGGCTTGGCCGATCAGCCCAGCCAAATAGCTGCGAGACCGCGAAAGTTCCGCCCATGCGTCCTGCTGGTTTCCGCTGTCCCAGGCCTGCACGGCCCGTTCAAGTGCGGCGTGATGCCCAACACCGGCCACCGAAAACTGCCAGATTTTGTAAATCGCCACGGCCAGGGCAACGATTGAGACCACGATCAGCACCATTACGACCGGGCCTCCCAGATCGGCAATGCGACGGATCTGGCTTAAGATTTCAAGCGCTACTGTTTCCATTACCCCAGAACCTCGATGTCGGTTCGGGTATGGTGCGTGATCGGCCCTGCACAAACATTGTCGTTTGCGGCGTCACATGTGCTCAACCCATTGAACAGAATGCGCCCGAGCCGTTCGCAATGGGTTTCAGGAAGGGAAAACTGGCGGACGCGAGGAATGCCAACAGGCAGATTGCCGAAATCAAAAAGCGTCAGCCTGTCAACTTTGCCATCTCTGTCAAAAAGAACTGTCTCAAAGACGAGCCTTTCGATCTCATCTGCATGACCGTTCTGGACGACAAAAGTTAGCGTGCAGCTGTCTTCGAAACTAGCCGCAGAGTTCAATTCGACATTTATGGTGCCAGCGCCGATAGTCTCGGCCCTTGATGGTGCCGAAAGTCCAATCAGGACCATAGCCGCAACGACAAATTTAACCATGGCGTTCCCCCGCTGGCTGTAAAGAAGAGCTAGAGTTACCTGGCGCCTTGGATGCGGAGGGCGAGCTGGGGATGGCCTCCTATCACACGATTTCGCGGCCGGAGCAACAGCTCTGCTTCTTACCCGGGTCATCCAGGCTTCGACGAACACATCGAGGCCCAGCAACAGGCCGTCACCTTGCCGGCTTCCGAAC
>JBCBGY010000292.1:0-4276 GCA_038526275.1 Pseudomonadota bacterium
CGGGTCACAATGATGCTGGTCGTCGTCCTGCTTTGCGTCATGCTTTACGAGGTTTTCACCCGATATGTGCTGAGCGCGGGTACGCTTTGGGCCAACGAACTGTCCCTGTGGCTCGCCGGGTTCATCTTCCTGTGCTCCGGCCTTTACGCCATGCAGCAGCGCAGCCATATCCGGATTTTTCTGCTCTATGACGTACTGCCACGCTGGTTGCAGAAGGTCTGCGATACGATCTCGACCCTGCTGATCGTCACATTCGCCTTTTTCCTGATCTATGGCGGCTATGGCGAGGCCTTCCAGAAATTTGGCCGTTGGGAGCTTTATGGCTCGGCCTTCAATCCGCCAATCCCTGCAACGATTAAGCCGCTGATCCTGTTCGTGGTGGCCATGGTGGCTGTGCAGGCCGTCATCAACCTGATCTCTGATTGGAACGCGGAGCCGGTGGTGCATAGCGCGGCAGATGATATTGATGAAGAAGAGCTGCAACGCCTGCGGCAAGCGGTAGGAACCGACTAAGTGGACATTGGAACGATTTCGTTAGTGCTGCTGCTGGGGCTGTTGGCACTTTTGGCTATTGGTATGCCGCTCGGCATGGCGTCGGCCATTCTGGCCGTGCTGGTGCTGGTCATGAAGTTCGAGCCCGGCTTGCTGCTCAATCCCCTTGCTTTTGGCGATGGTATCTTGACGGGTCGGCCAGGATCGGGGCCGCTCAACATCTTGGCGCAAAAGATATACGGTCTGATGACCGACTATGTGCTGATATCCATACCGTTATTCATCTTTATGGCCGCGTTGCTGGAACGATCCGGCATTGCGAAATCGATGTACGACTCACTCAATGTCTGGCTCAGCCGGACGCGCGGCGGGATAGCGATTGTCACATCGTTGATGGCCGTGGTCATGGCGGCGATGTCGGGCATCATCGGGGGCGAGGTCGTGCTGCTGGGCCTGATCGCGCTGCCGCAGATGCTGCGTCTGGGCTACGATCAGAACCTGGCCATCGGAACGATCTGCGCATCGGGCAGTTTGGGGACGATGATCCCGCCATCCATCGTGTTGATCATCTATGGGCTGATCACAGAGACATCGATCAAGGCCCTGTTCACGGCAGCCTTCCTGCCGGGCTTCATGCTGGCCTCTTTCATCATCGTCTACATCATTGTTCGAACCCAGATCACACCCAGCCTGGCCCCGCTGGCAGAGGAACGGGTTGAACCAGGTTCGCCCGAAGCCGAAGCGCTCGCAGCAGAACCAAGAGGCGCCGAGAAGTGGATGCTCTTCGGGGCCTTTATGTCAGTGCTGGTGGCGGGCTTTGCCACGGCCCTGTTCCTTCGCGCCCTGTTTTTCGAACTGTCGGGCCAGAATGCGGCCAATACGGGCGAGCCCTTCACGCTGGGCACACCCGATTATCTGCCGTGGTTCGGCGGAGCGGTCGTTTTGATGCTGGTTCTGATCTTTGCCGTGTTCGGCTGGGGACGCACGACCAAAGGCTGGGGCATGGGCAAGGGGCTGGTGCCGCCGATTGTGGTGATTGGCGTCGTCTTGGGATCGATCTATGGCGGTATCACCGGTATTACCGAGGCTGCTGGCATGGGAGCGTTTGCGGTCTTCATTCTGGCGCTGATGCGGGGCGAGGCGTCCTTCGCGCTCGTCTGGGAAAGTCTGATGCGGACGCTCAAATCGACGGGCACCATCATCTGGGTCACGATCGGCGCTGCCGCCCTTGCCGGGGCCTATACCATTGCAGGCGGCCCGCAATATGTGGCGGATATGATCGTTGGATCGGACCTGCCGACCATGAGTATCCTGCTGATGATGATGCTTATCCTGCTGTTCATGGGAGCCTTCATGGACTGGGTCGGGATCGTCTTGCTGATCATCCCGGTTTTCCTGCCCATCGTTCAACGCCTGCCCATCGAAGAGATCGGGTTGCTGGGGCAGTTGGAGCCGCGCAATCTGGCTGTCTGGTTTGGCGTTCTGTTCTGTATGAACATGCAGGTCAGCTTCCTCAGCCCGCCCTTTGGCCCTGCTGCGTTCTACCTGAAATCGGTGGCACCGCCGCATATCTCGCTAACGGATATTTTCCGCGGTTTCCTTCCCTTTATCTGTATCCAGATCCTGGCGTTGAGTGTGCTGTTGATTTGGCCACCGATTGTCGAAATTCTCCTGAACTGACTCGACGCGCTGCCCAAAGTAAGAGACAGGTCCCAAGAATGACGGTCGCACAACCCAGCCAGGAGGGCGGGGCATGAAGAAGGTTGCCTTAATCGGGCTGGGTATGGTGGCGGGCACGCATGTGAAGGCGATTGCCGCGAGTGACCGGGTTCAGTTGAGCGGCCTTATGGGGCGTAACCTCGACCGGGCCGCGGCCTTTGCCGCAGAACATGCGCCCGACGCAAAGGTTTACAAAAGCGTAGCCGAGTTGGCTGCGGATCCCATGTTGGATTTCGTCATTGTGGCCACGCCGCCGGACGCCCGGGTCGACATTACGCGGGCGTTGGTCGATGCGGGCAAGCCAATCCTGATGGAAAAACCTATCGAACGCACATTGACTGTGGCGCAAGATATCGTGGCGATGTGCGACGAAGCCAATCTGCCATTGGGAATGGTGTTTCAACATCGGATGCGCCCTGCCGCTCAGGAATTGATCCAGCTCGTCGACGAAGGAATGCTCGGCCCTATCGCGGCGGTGGAGATCCATATTCCCTGGTGGCGGCCCCAGAGCTATTATGACGAGCTGGGGCGAGGTACCTATGACCGGGATGGCGGTGGGGTCATGCTGACCCAGGCCATTCACACGTTCAATGTGGCGCTTAGACTGACCGGCCCTGTGCAGCGCGTGCAAGCGATGACCCGCACGACCGCGTTGCACCATATGGAAGCCGAAGACTTCGTGGTGGCAGGTTTGGAATTCGCGTCAGGCGCTGTCGGATCCCTTTTTGCCAGCACGGCTAGCTTTCCCGGTGGAACGGAACGCATTGCCCTTCGCGGCGCCAACGGCTCTGCGATCTTGGATGCGGCGGCACTAACGCTCCATTGGAAAGCAGGACCTACAGAAGTCCGGGGCGGCGAGACATCGGCGACGGGTGGCGGGGCCGATCCCATGGCTTTCACAGCGAATTGGCATCAAGGCATCATCGACGATTTTGCGGATGCATTGAATGAACGGCGGGCGCCTTGTGTCACCGGTCAAGAGGCGCTGCATGTCCATGCCTTGATTAACGCAATTGAACAGGCCTCAAAGAAGGCGCAATTCACAATGGTAGAGATGGACGCGTAAGATGGCCGATCCCGTGCGCATGGGGATCCTTGGGATAGATCACCGTCATATCTATGGCATGGCGCAAAATATGGTTGATGCCGGGGCAGAGCTGGTCGGTTGGTGGACCGAAGGGGAGCCCGGCACCTTGGCGGGTTTCGTTAAGCGGTTTCCGGACCTTCCGCGCGTGGATGCGCCCGAACGTCTGCTTGATGACCCTACGATCGATCTGATCCTGATTTCTGCGGTTCCCGCGGATCGGGCCGACCTGGCGATCCAGGCGATGGAGGCCGGCAAGGACGTAATGACCGACAAGCCCGGTTGCACGTCTCTCGACCAGTTGGATCGGCTTCGTGCCTGCGTGGCGCGAACGGGGCGGATCTGGTCGGTGAATTTTTCGGAACGGTTCGAGGTTGAGGCCGTGACCCGCGCGGCGGAACTGGTGGCCGAAGGCGCGGTGGGTCGGGTCGTGCAGACCGTCGGGCTGGGGCCGCACCGGCTGAACCGGGACACGCGGCCCGATTGGTTTTTCGACCGAAACCGCTATGGCGGGGTGCTGACGGATATTGCCTCGCATCAGATCGATCAGTTTCTTTACTTCACCGGTTCGACCGAGGCGCGGGTGACGATGGCCAGCATTGGCAACTTTGCCAATCCTGGTGATCCGGGGCTGCAGGATTTTGGCCAGATCGCGCTCGAAAGCCCCGAAGGTGTGGGGTACATTCGTGTGGATTGGTACACGCCTGATGCGCTGCCGACATGGGGCGACGGCAGATTGATGATCCTTGGCACCGAAGGGTCGTTGGAGCTGCGAAAATACGTGGATGTTGGCGGGGCCGAAGGCACCGATCATTTGTTTCTGGTCAATGGCACGCGGTGCGAGCGGTTGAGCGGCACCGGGGCAGGGCTGCCCTACTTTTCGCGGCTGATCGCGGATATCCGGGATCGGAGCGAGACCGCCATGCCGCAAGCCCATGCGTTCAAGGTCATGGAACTCGCGCTGCAGGCGCAAGCTATGGC
>JBCBGY010000293.1:0-4256 GCA_038526275.1 Pseudomonadota bacterium
TCGCGCATGACCAAAACGGCGGCGAGCGTGGCGCTGGATGCGCTGTCCTGAATAACTCCGGAAAAGCTGTCCGGCAGGCCGACGGCCTGGCGCAGCCAGTCCATCATGCGGGTCTCAAGCTCCGTCGCGGCGGGCGAAGTTTGCCAGAGCATACACTGTGCGGCCATGGCGTTTGCCAATTGTTCAGCCAAAAGGCTGGCAGGGGCGGCGTTTGCCGGAAAGTAGGCAAAAAATCGGGGATGCTGCCAATGGGTCATGCCCGGCAGGATGATCCGTTCGAAATCCGAAAAGATCGCGGCCATATCCGCCCCGACCTCGGGCGGCGCAACCGGCAGTTGGGCCAGAACAGCGCCGGGGTTCAAAGGCGGGCGGACATCCCTGTCGCGCAAGGTTTCGCGATATTGGCGGGACCAACGCGCAAATTCCAGACTCCAGTGTTCGAACGTATCCCAATCCATGCTATCCCCCTGTAGTCTGGCCCAGCATCGCGGCGCGCCAAGCCTGCACCCCACCACGAAAGGATCGGCAATGAAAGACAGCAACTTTCTTAAAGAGATGAACGCACGAAAGATGTGGCATCCCATGGCGCATCCGGCAGAGATGCATGCCAAACCGCCGAAGATTGTTGTCAGCGCCGAAGGGTCCACCATCACCGACATTGATGGTCATAGTGTCATTGATGCAGTCGGCGGGCTCTGGAACGTCAATTTGGGCTTTTCCTGTCAGCCGATAAAGGACGCGATTTCGGGCCAACTGGACCGGCTGCCCTATTATTCGGCCTTCAAGGGCACCACGACGGATGTGATCATCGAACTGTCTGACCGGCTGGCCGATTTCTTTGAACCCGATGGCATGATCCGGTCGTTCTTCACGTCGGGGGGCGGCGATTCGGTCGAAACTGCGCTGCGGCTCGCGCGCCAATACCACAAGCTGCGCGGCAACCCGGGCCGGGTGAAGTTCCTCAGCCTGAAAAAAGGCTATCATGGCACGCAGTTCGGTGGCGCTTCGGTCAACGGGAATGCGAATTTCCGGGCCCCGTACGAGCCGCTGCTGCCGGGCTGCTTTCACATTCCCGCGCCCTATCCTTATCGCAATCCGTTCGGCGAAACCGATCCGGAGCGTTTGGCGCAACTGTGCCTGTCTGCTCTGGAAGATGAGATCACCTTCCAGTCCGCCGACACGATTGCCGCCTTCATCATGGAACCTGTTTTGGGTGCAGGCGGGGTTATTCCGCCCCATGAAAGCTTTATGCCCGGGGTTCGCGAAATCTGCGACCGCCACGGTATTTTGCTGATCGCCGACGAAGTGATCACCAGTTTCGGTCGGACGGGCGACTGGACGGGATCACGGCATTGGGGCGTGCAACCTGACCTGATGTGCACTGCCAAGGCGATCACCAACGGATACTTTCCGTTTGGCGCGGTGATGATTTCGGAAAAGGTCGCCAGCGTCTTTGAAGGAGACGAGACGGGCAAAGCGATGATTGGGCATGGCTATACCTATTCCGGCCATCCCGTTGGCGCTGCAGCGGCTTTGGCCTGTCTGGATGAGACCGAACGTTTAGAGGTGCATCACAATGCTGCGGCCCGGGGGGCAGAGCTTTTCGCGGGCCTACAAGGGCTTCATGCGAAACATGAGTTGGTCGGCGATGCGCGGGGTGGTCATGGGTTAATGTGCGCCTTGGAACTGGTGGGGGATCGCGCCGCGAAAACCCCAGCCGATCCTGCAACGGTCGCCCGGGTCCATGAAGCAACCTATCAGGCTGGCGTGATGGTCCGAATATCAGGGCACAACTTGTTCATGTCGCCCCCCCTTATCCTGACCGCAGATGAAGTTAGCAAGATCATCGCTGCGCTGGATGAAGGCCTGAGCGCCGCCTGACCTGTCAGAGGTCGGAAACGTCCAGATCTTCCGCGATTGCGACCGGGCCCTTGAAAGTGGCCCGGACGGCGGCCAAAGCTTCGGCATGTTTCTCTGGCAGGTCCATCGACGTGGTAAAGTGGGTCAGCAGCAATCGTCCCACACCCGCCCGCGTGGCCATGGCGCCGATCTCGCCTGGGGTGGGTGCCAAGGCATCCAGCAACGGATGCAGGCTTTCACCGTCCAGTCGGATGCACCAATGCAGCAACAGATCCGCCCCTGCACTTAGTGTCTCCAACTCTGCACACAGGGCCGCATCTCCGGAATAGACAAACGTCTTTGATCCCGCGTCCAGCCGAAAAGCCAAACAGGTCAGCGCGGGTGATGCGTGGGGCACATCGACCGTGCTCAACTGCCAATCGCCCACTGACACAGCCTCGCCCGCCCCGATCTCTCTGACCTTCGGGCAGGGTCGTGGGCGGGGCAAGGTACCGCCCCGGGCGACCCATAGAGCCTCCATATAGTCGAGTTCGGTCCTGGCGCGCAGGTCAGGGGCGAACACACCATCGGAACCGAAGAGTTGGGTTGTCATTTTCGCAAGCGGCGCTGGCCCCAAAACGTGCAGCGGTGCTGCGCCCGCATCCCAGGCCGCATGAACCAACCTAGCGTAATCCATCACATGATCCGAATGGAGATGCGAAAAGACGATATGTGTCACATCCCCCGGCGCATAGCCCGCCTGCAACAGGCGGTCGAACACGCCTCCTCCACAGTCAAACAGGATCCGATCTGAACCCACCTCCAGCATATAGCCCGAGGAGGCTCGACGTAGGCTTGGCTCTGGCGAACCAGTACCCAAACAGACGAGCTTCATTTGCATTCGTCCACCGAATTTCCGCCACGCTGGAGCAACAGAACCTCAGTTGCCAGCCCATGAAAGGGAACGCCGCTAAAGCATCCCGCGAAAAGCCATTGTCACTTCGCACGGGCTGACTTGATCAAACGATTAGAACTCTCGTTGCTCCGCGGCCACTTCCAAACGCAAGAGCAGTTCCCGGAGCATGGCTTGCTCATCGTCACTCATATCCGAGGCCAGATGCGCTTGCCGAGCCCGCATGATGGGCAGGATCCGCGCATGAAGCTCTTCACCCTTTTCGGACAATGACAGCTTTTGGGATCGATGATCTGCCTCATCCAACCGGGTCAGCACCAGCCCCTGGGAGACGAGTTGGGTGAGCTTGCGGCTGACCTGACCCTTGTCCATCCCCGACAAACGGCAAATGCTTGTCAAATTATCGCCCCCGGATGCCAGCAGAGTCATAACCCGCCACTGCACCAAAGACAGTTTGGAATGCCGTTTTAAAATGGCGGCTGCCTGTGCATTTAGTTTCGCCTGAACCCGCGCCATCTGATAAGTCAGAAATTGCTTAACGTCCAAAGGTGCGTCCGTCACCTCGCCCATACTGTCGGTCTGTTTCATTTTTAGCATTTATTCGCCATTCTGTTCGTGACTGTTCCGGCCATTGGCATTGAATGTATGTAGTAAAGCGAAGTTCCAAAGAGCCCGATCGCAGGATTCGCGAAACAATCTGCAGAAATTACCATTGCATGACTGAATTTGACAGCCCTCTCGGCCATTGGTTCGTTTGTCCGATGCAGAAATTACCCAAAGCCAGCGAGACCAATGCTCGGAATATGTGCCCGAGCGTGCGCCATTACCCCAGCTCGTCATCTCACTGACGCGCTGGATGCGGCCGGGGTCGGGACACCATCTTCTGCAAGTAACAGGTGCTTTTCTTGGCCTTGCTCCCGCCTCGCGATTGCGATGCAGTCGAACGCCCGGATCAAACATGGATGCTGGCAAAAGCCGATCTGTTGCCCCATGCGTATAGTCCCCAACCACAGCATTCCCAATCGCCTTTGTTGTTCACAAGGCTTCACTGGTGCCGCCTGGCCCAAGCTTGCCGCACGAGCCCGCATGCTCGGCGGAGCGAATTGGGAAAATCGCTCTGGGCATTCGGCACTTGGACGCAACCCGCTTGAGTTCGCAATGATCGGCCCAAGATCCTTCTTTTTGTTGACCACCCCAGTTTCCGCCGCAATGGTTGTCCTGTCTATCATCCACGGAAACCATTGTTCGATTGCGATTGGCACCTGAGAAAATGAACCGGCCCAACATTCTATTGATCTCCGCTGACCAGCAACGCGCGGACTGTTTTGGATTTGCCGGACGAAAGGTTAAGACCCCGCATTTGGATGAATTGGCCGGTGACGGGACACATTTTACAGCATGCATAACGCCTTCGGTTGTGTGCCAGCCGGCCCGGGCATCTATCCTGACCGGTCAGCTTTGCCGGACCCATGGTGCGCATGACAACGGGATCGATCTAGACCCC
>JBCBGY010000294.1:0-4249 GCA_038526275.1 Pseudomonadota bacterium
GTTCTGACCGTTCATGCCTATGCGGGCGACGCGGAGGCCCGCGTGCTTGAGCTCTGCAACCTGTGCGGCTTGCCGCCACGCTTTGCCGATCTTTATCCTCACCAAATGTCGGGCGGACAACGGCAGCGGGTGGGCATTGCGCGAGCATTGGCCTTGGAACCCGATCTGATCGTCTGTGACGAAGCTGTCTCGGCCCTCGATGTTTCCATCCAGGCCCAGATTGTAAATCTGCTGGCGGATTTGCGGGAACGGCTGGGGCTGACCTATCTGTTCATTGGCCACGATCTTTCGGTCGTCCGGCATCTCTGCGACCGGGTCGCGGTCATGTATCTCGGGCAGGTGGTCGAGCTTGCGGACTCCGAGGCCCTGTTTGCCGATCCACAGCATCCCTACACGCGGGCGCTGATCAAAGCAGTCCCCAACCCAGATCCAGAGGCCGAAGCCGGGCGCGAAGCAGAACTGCTGTCAGGCGAAGTGCCAAGCCCCCTCAACCCGCCGTCGGGCTGCGTCTTCCATCCAAGATGCCCCATCGCAATGGATCGATGCTCACAAGAACGACCGCCCGAAACCGGCACAACACATAAGGTCGCCTGCTTTGCGGCCCAAACCCAAGCAACAGGAGAGTGATATGGATGACGATCTGAGAAAACGCGCGGAAGCGGAGCTGAAGGCGGCCTACGACTTTGACCCACGCGATCCACTGTTTGGTCTTGGGCGCAGCGAAATGTCCGGCCCCAAACTCTCCCGCCGCGCAACCCTTCGCCTGCTGGCTGCAGGGGGCGGCCTGACCCTGGCGAATGTCTTGCCCGGACTGATGCCAAAGCCCGCCATGGCCCAAGGACAGCCAGGTGGAGAATTGCGCTGCGCCTGGTCCGGTGTGGCAGAGATCGTGACGCTGGATCCCGCGCGCATTAACCAGGTGCTGCAGTTCCAGATCGCGTCGAACATCTATTCGGGCCTCATGCATATCAACAATGCGCTGGTGGCCGAAGGGGATCTGGCCGAAAGCTGGGAAGTGTCAGAAGACGGCCTGACCTACCTGATCAAGCTGCGCGAAGGCGTGACCTTCCACAATGGCGACCCGTTCACGGCGGATGATGTGCTGTTCACCTTTGAGCGCTCCAAAAACCCCGAAGTTTCGATCCATTCCCGCGTCATCGACAATGTCGCGAGCCTCGAAAAGCTGAACGACTTCGAGGTCAGTTTCACATTGGCCAAACCGCAAGCATCGTTCCTGACCAAAGCGCTGGAGCGGGCATCAGGCCGCGCCATGACCATCGTGTCCAAAGGCGGGCTGGAAGAGCTGGGCGAGGCGCAATACGGGATCACCCCCATCGGCACAGGCCCTTTCCGCGTGGCCAGCCACCAGCAGGGGCAGGCCGTGGTGCTGGAGAAGTTCGCGGACTATTTCGACCCCGAACGCCCAAAGCTCGACCGTATCGTCATTACGCCAGTGGATGGGGCCGAACCTTTGGCGGCCGCACTGGAAGCCGGCGATGTGCAATATGTTGGCGGCAATGCCGTGCCGGCCGAATTGGTCGATCGCTTCAAACAGAACCCCGATCTGGTTGTGGATATCAAACCTGGCCCAGGGTTCCAGTCGGTCTGGCTGAACCCCTGGATCGATGTGATGCGGGTCGAAAGTTTCGACAAGCCGCTGGACGAATTGAAGGCCGAGAATGGTTTCAAGGTGCGGCTTGCGCTCGCCAAGGCGCTCGACCGAGACCTGTTCATCCGGCAGGCCCAGTTCGGGAACGGCTTCCCGGCCCACGGCACAATCAACCCAGCCATGGGTTTTTACTTCGACGAGGCGCTGGCGGAAACCTCGGAACAGGCCTTCGACCCGGAAGGCGCGCAACAGCTTTTGGCCGATGCGGGCTATCCGGGCGGCGAAGGCTTCCCGGAACTACGGCTCCAGACGACGCCAAACACCAAGCGGGCAGGGTTGGTCATCGCCAACATCTACAAGCAAGTGCTGGGCATTTCGGTCACCGTGGAGCCCAAGGAATTCTCGGTTGGTATCGAAGAATTCCAGCAAATGGACTTTGACATGCGCCTTGGGGGATCGGGTGGGGACTATGACCCGGATGACGGCGTCGTGGACTGGATGCAGACCGTTTCCAAGTTCAACGGGCCAACGCGCGACACAGCAGAAATGCCCTTTGGCTTCTTCTCGAACGCGGAAGCGGACGCGCTGATCGATCAGCAGGCCGTCACCGCGAAGCCGGAGGAGCGGAAGGCTTTGGTACAGCAGGCCAACAAGATCACGTCGGACTATGTCGCATGCGCGTTCGCGTTCCACCCGGTCGACGTTCTGGTGCACAGCGCGTCCGTCAATGTGCCTGCCGAGGGCCGGATACCGGGTCTACACGACTTCGACCGTGTAACACTGTCATAATGGAGCGGGGCGGCATCGCCCCTCCTTACCAATGACAACATTCATCCTCCGGCGCCTGATCGGCGCGGCATTGGTCATGCTGGCCGTGGCCACACTCGTCTTTTTCATGCTGCGTCTGGTGCCGGGGGATCCCATTGCGGCGATGTTGGCCGATGCGGGCAGCCCGGAGGCGCGAGAGGCCATGATCCGACGCCTCGGCCTCGACCAACCGCTGATCGTGCAGTACGGCAAATGGCTTTGGAACGCGCTGCAGGGCGATTTAGGCGCGTCGATCTATGGGTCCAACCAACCGGTTGCGACCATCCTAAGCGAGGCCCTGCCGCGCACCCTGTCGCTGGCATTCCTATCCTTCATCATCGCCATCATCATCGCCATTCCGGCGGGGATCATTTCAGCGACACGGCGCAATTCGGCTGCAGACAATGCGGTTTCGCTCTTTGCCTTCCTCGGCCTTTCAATGCCCGACTTCTGGCTGGCGATCCTTCTGATCATCATCTTCGCCGCCAACCTGCAATGGTTACCCGCCATTGGGTATCAGCCCCTGTCGGAAGGCTTCTGGCCGTGGCTCAGTCACCTGATCCTGCCGTCGATCGCGGTAGGCACGGGCTTTTCCGCCATCATCGCCCGAATGATCCGATCTTCCATGCTGGAAGTGCTGAGCGCCGACTATATGCGCACGGCGGCGTCAAAGGGCCTGACGGAACGTGCGCAGATGCTTGGACATGCTTTTCCCAATGCGCTGATTCCGGTGATCACCGTGATGGGCATTGCCTTCGCACTGCTGATTTCCGGCGCCGTCGTCGTCGAAAACGTATTTGCGATCAAAGGGCTTGGGCGGGTTCTGATCCAGGGCATCCTGAACCGGGACTACCCCGTGGTGCAGGGCGCGGTGCTTGTCGTATCCGCCTTCTTCGTTTTGGCCAATCTGATCGTCGATATCCTCTATGCCGTCATTGATCCGAGGATCCGATATGGCTGATCTGACCGCATCTCCGCCTGCTGAAAGCGCCGAAAAACCCCGGCTCCTGCGTGTCCTCGCAGCAGACCGCAAGGCGATGTTTGGGGCCGTGGTCCTTGCGATTTTCGGACTGGTCGCTCTTTTTGCGCCCATTCTCGCGCCTTACGACCCGAACGAGATGACGCTCAACATGATGGGCGCGCCGAGCCTGGCCAACCCGCTGGGATCAGATGATCTGGGCCGCGATCTGCTGTCGCGGATCATGTGGGGCACGCAGATTTCGTTGTTTGTTGGCGTCGCCACCGTGACGCTGGCGCTGTTCTTCGGCGTGATCCTCGGTGTTCTGGCGGGATATTATGGCGGTTGGATCGATGCGATCATCATGCGCTATATCGACCTGCAATGGGCATTTCCGAACTTCATCATCGCCGTTTACCTGGTGGCGGTCTTTGGAACAGGGCTGCTGAATGTCATTGTGGCCATCGCTTTGGCGTTTCTCGACGATTTCGCCCGCATCACCCGGTCCATGGTGCTGACCTTGAAACAAGAGCAGTTCGTTGATGCCGCCCGAACTCAGGGCTTTTCCGATTTTCGCATCATGTTTCTGCACATCCTGCCGAATGCTATGGCGCCTATCATTGTGCAGGCCACGGTCAGCGTCTCTTACGCCATCTTGGGAGAGGCGTCGCTTTCCTTCCTGGGATTGGGCGTTGGCGCCAATACACCCACTTGGGGCCTGATCCTGGCGGATGGACGCAGCTTTATCAGTCAGGCTTGGTGGCTGGGCCTCTTTCCGGGGCTCGCGATCATGCTGGTGGTTCTATCCATCAACTTCTTAGGCGACGCCCTAAGAGATGCGCTGGACGTTAAGCATATCGAGTGAGATCTTAGCG
>JBCBGY010000295.1:0-4246 GCA_038526275.1 Pseudomonadota bacterium
TCTTACTTCTTCATTTTGCGGTAGGAGGTCTTTTCATGCATCCCGCCGACGACCAGCGCGCCAATGGACAGGATGACCGCGACCAAAAACCAAAGGACTTCGCCTCCGCCGTGGCCGGTATAGTAGGCACCCTCTACGACGGCCCAATCGGTGATAGTGGTTCCCATTGCAGTATCTCCTTATTCTGCGGGCGTGGGCGAGGCAGAGATGCCTTCAGGATACGCTTTGGCCGGTACCTTGGTCAGGTCGAGGCCTGCGATCTCGGCTTCTTCGGTACAGCGCAGCAAGCCAACGATCTTGAGGATCAGTGACAGGACATAGCCGGGCACGAAGCCAAGCAGGAACATCACCACCGCGCCGACAAGCTGGCCACCAAACGAGATGTAGGTCATCTCTGCGCCTTCAGGCGTCATGTAGGCCGGATAGCCGCTGGCGAAGATGCCCACAGCCAAGACACCCCAGATACCGATGGTGCCGTGAACCGTGACAGCGCCAACCGCATCATCAATGCCGAAGCTTTCCAGCAAATCGCTGGCGGGTTTCAGCACGGCCCCACCCAGGAACGCGATGGCGAAGGCCAAAGGCGGCCACCAAAGATCAAGGCCTGCGGCACAGGAAATGATCCCTGCCAGAGCGCCGGACATCATCCAGAACGGATCGCGTGCGACCACCCAGGCCCCGATGACACCGCCCGCAAATCCCATCAGAACGTTGAAGGTCATTGCTGAAACGGTCATTGGCGTGCCGTAGATCGTGGACCATGTGCCAGACCAGCTCCAGGCCTCACCACCGATGATGATGCAGCCCATGAGGAAGCCCCAGAAGCCGACGATGATCAGCATCAGGCCCGTGATCGTGAAGGGCATATTGTGGCCCGGGATTTCATTGGCCGAGCCGTCCGCATTGAACTTGCCGATCCGGGGCCCGAGGTTGATCAGAACGCCCAAGGCAAAGAAGCCGGCCACCATGTGAACGACACCTGCAGCGCCGAAGTCATGGTATCCCCAGGCAGTGACCAACCAGCCATCCGCGTGCCAGCCCCAAGCGCCGCCAAGGATCCAGGCGACACCGCCGAGGAAGATCGCCAGGATCAAGAAACCGACAACCTGGATCCGTTCGATAACGGCCCCTGAGAAAATGGATGCCGTTGTGGCCGCAAACAAGGCGAAGGCTCCAAAGAACACGCCCGTGGCATTGTCGCCAAGGTTTGGCCCGGAGGCTTCGGCCCATGGCAAGTACGCTGCCGCAACCTCAAAGCCGGAAATGCCCCAGCCACCTGCGCTGCCGCTAAGCCCTGTCGGGAAGGCCCAGTAGATCCACCAGCCAAAGAAGTAAAAAGCCGGGATGACGAACGCAAAAGCAAGGATGTTTTTGATCCCTGAAGCCAGAACGTTTTTCTGACGAGAGGCGCCCATTTCATAGGCCAGAAAGCCCGCATGAATGATGAACATCAGTGGGATGGTGAGATAATAGTAGAGCTCGGCCAACATCGTGTTACCACTGACGCCCGCCCCCTCCAGTTCCGCGACTTTCGCCGCCAGTTCCGCCAACTGTTCTTCCACGTAGAGCCCCCTGTTATTTTGCGCATCTCGCGGAAACGGAGACGCCTTTGAGAAACACGCAAAGCCTACCCATTCTGACTGCTCAGGAAAGTAACTTGACCTTCAGGAAAGCCGTTTCGTTGGATTTGCCTGTTTTTTAGGCAAACGAGGCGTTTTTCTCATCAGATCGATTTGAGGGCTCGTTCGTCTTTACCGCTGCACGCCGACCAGCCAGCAGAACAAGATACCTCACCGTAGGTGGAATACTGTTTCAAGGTCAACGGCGACGGGCCGGTTGTCGGGATGGGATTCCATCAGATCGGCCATAAAGGCCCACCAACGCTGCATGACGGGATGATCGGGCAAAGCTTCCATCCCGTGATTTTCACTGCGCCAGAGCACGCCAAACAGACAATGTGTTTCGGCATCAAAATGGATGGAATAATCCTCGATCCCGGCATCGCGCAGCAGGGTCTCTAACTCGGGCCAAAGCGCATCGTGGCGGCGGCGATATTCGTCCAGCGCGCCCTGGTTCAGCCGCATCCGGAAGGCGTATTTTTCCATTACCGTCCTCCCAGAATGCGGCGCAAGACGATTGGGGTCGCGATTGAGAAAATCAGCAACAGCCCCAGCAGCACGGTTATGACGATGCCAGGCACGTTCAGGAGCGCCAAGCCAAACGTGGTGAAGCCCAAAACGAACGCAGCGAGCACCACGCCCGGGATCGACCCAACACCGCCCGCGATGGAGACACCGCCGAAGATGACCATTGTGATCACATCAAGCTCCCATCCCAGCGCAGCATTTGGCCGGACGACACCGAAACGGGAGGCCAGCAGCGTGCCCGCCAAGCCCGCGGCCAACCCCGACAAAGCGAACAGCCAAAAGCGCGTTCGGGCAACCGGGATCCCAGAAAATCGTGCGGCCACGGGGTTTGCGCCGATTGCAAATAACGTTCGGCCCATGGCTGTGAAATGGAGCGCCACGCCAAAGACGACCGCCAGGATCAGGAACAAGGCGAAGGAAAGCGGCAGTGGCGGCCAAGCGATGAGATAAGTCTGGCCCAGATCGGTGAAGCCTGACGGAAAGGTTGTTAGCGCTTGGTCGCCCAAACTGACCTGGGCGATGCCCCGGAACAGGGACATGGTGCCGATGGTGATTACGATCGATGGTACGCCAATCCGGGTGACCAGAAAGCCGTTGAACATCCCGCACCCTAGTCCGGTGACCAAGCCGACCCCCACCAACGCCGCTGGCGGCCATCCGGCAGCAGCGCAAAGCCCCACGGTCAAAGCCGACAAGGCCGCAATGGCACCGACGGAAAGGTCAATTTCTCGGGTCAGGATGAGCAACGCCATGGGCAGCGCGATGATGGCTTTCTCGGCGAAGTTATAGGTCGCGTCGGCCAGATTGTAGATATCCAGGAACCAGGGTGTTGCCAATGAATTCGCCACGAAAACAATCACCAACAGCAGCACCAGAAGAACCTCCCAGCGCAGCAGCACGTCGCGGAGACGTAAGGGTGGACGAGCGGTTGGACCGGAGCGGTTTGCCCCGGCAACCTCGGGTGGGGCACTCATGATCCATCTCTCCGGGCTTCGGGCAGGATCAACTTGCCGGGCCGGACTTCGCTGCGGGCATTCAGCACGACTGCCGCCAGGATCACCGCACCTGATATCGCCATCTGCCAGAAGGGCGATATTTGCATAACCGGCAGTGCATTGACGACCACGCCCAGGAAAAGCGCGCCCAGAACCGCACCGGCGACGCTTCCGACACCGCCCGCGATGGAAACGCCACCGATCACACAGGCCGCAATGACGGTCAGCTCATAACCGAGCGCAATTTCGGAGTAAGCCACGCCGTAGCGGGCCACCCAAAGGTAGCCACACATTCCAGCGATGCCGCCTGAAATTACATAGACCAAGCCCTCGATCCGCCGGACTCCGATGCCGCAGTAGGACGCCGCGACCGGGTTGCCGCCCACGGCATAGATCGAACGGCCAATCCGGGTACGGCGCATGAACAGCCAAGCTGCCAAAGCCACAAGGACCGCGATCCAGACCGGAGCGGTCAAGCCGAACAGTTCGAGCTTCGGAAAGGCCTGAAAGCGGTTGCCCATTTCGCTGGCATTCACCTGGTCCCCACCGCCGATTACGACGATCATGCCTCGGTAAATGGCAAGGGCACCCAGTGTCACCACAATGGGCGGGATGCCAAGGCCCCCGACCAGCCCGCCGATAATCGCGCCCAGGCAGGCCCCAATCAGGATGCCCATCACCACATAGATCAGCGCCGGTAGATCCGGCCCATATTGTCCAACGAGCGCCACCAGCATTCCCGTCAGTGCAAGATTGGCTGCGACGGACAGATCAATGCCCCTGGTCAAAATCACGATGGTCTGGCCAATGGCCAGCATGATCAGGAAGGCCGCATCGTTCAGGACCCCGGTCAGGCTGGCCAGCGTGGCAAAAGCGGGCGCATAAAGGCCGATTCCAAAGACCATCACGATGATCAGACCGGCCAGCGCGATCTCTCTGTGGCGCAGAATCCAGGTCATAGGCTACCTTCGGGGATGAAAGGCCTCATGCGACCATGCTCCCGGCACCAGTGGCCGCAGCGACGATCTCTTCCGCGCTCCAGGCATCTCGGTCAAATCGCCCGACAATCCGGCCTTCATGCATCACAAGCAGCCGGTCCGCGAG
>JBCBGY010000296.1:0-4217 GCA_038526275.1 Pseudomonadota bacterium
GCCGCCAAGCGGTAACAGTGAGTTGGATCTGCAGAATAGGTCGGTAGGACGGGGTCATAGGCGGCTCTGATAACGGCCGCTAAATCTGGCCTCAGCATCGTGGTGCCGTTCACTTGCACCAGGGCCGATTGCTCTACAAAGGCATTGTCCGACCATAAGAGAATAGCCTGTAGAATTTGGTTCAAAGCAAGGACTTCGGCAGCAACCGATTCTAAGTTTGCGTCGAGTACGACAAAAGAAAAACAAGCGCGAATTGCACCCGACGGTTCAAATCTGAAGACCCTGTACTGATTAGCCTTTTCGGAGTTTAGACGGTCCAATAGCTCCGTCATGTTGGGGATCAATCTGTGCAAATCAGGCACATCGCGCAGTTCGGCCCAGTCACGCACAAAAAAGATCATGAAATTGGCGCCCAGTTCTGGGTCAGTCTCAGCCATGCTATGGTTTGCGAGACCTACCATCGCTTCGCATGCGCCCTTGATGATCGGCAAGGTTGCCTCGTCCACTCCGAAGACCACCGGAACCAAAGGTCTTTCCCATCGCGCAAACAGGAATGTCCCATCCGTCCGGGTAAAGAGCTTGGCAATTTCGTCAGGCGTCATCCCGCCCCCGTCCACCTAAGCCTTCGGCGCCCGGCATATCGCGTCCGAACAGATCTGACTGGGCTTTCGGCTCGGGCTCTATCGGAGCAATGCCAAGATGATGCCAACCGGCGAAACTAAGCTGTCGTCCCCGAGGTGTACGTTGAATCAATCCAGTCTGCAAAAGATAGGGCTCAATTACCTCCTCTAAGGCATCACGGCTTTCCGACAGTGCCGCTGATAGGGTCTCAATCCCGACAGGGCCGCCACCATAACCTTCCGCCATCAGCCGCATGTACCGCCGGTCGGCACCATCCAGTCCCAAACCGTCAACTCCAAGCCGGGTAAGTGCGCCGTCGGCCAACGCTTTGGTAATGCGACCGTCCCCTTCGACGAGTGCGAAATCAACGACACGGCGCAACAATCGACCCGCAATTCGGGGCGTGCCCCTCGCCCTGCGCGCTATTTCCAGCGCTCCGTCATCCTCACATGCAATTTGCAACAGTTTGGCGCCGCGCCGGACAATGCGGTGGAGGTCTGCAACATCGTAGAATTGCAAACGGATCGGAATCCCAAACCGATCCCGCAGCGGGGTGGTCAGGAGACCCAAGCGGGTGGTCGCCCCCACTAAGGTGAATGGCTGCAATTCTATACGAACCGTTCTGGCGGCAGGTCCCTCTCCGATCACCAGATCGAGTTCAAAATCCTCCAGCGCAGGATAGAGGACCTCTTCCACCACCGGATTCAGCCGATGAATTTCGTCGATGAAAAGGACGTCCCGAGGTTCAAGGTTGGTCAGGATCGCCGCAAGATCTCCGGCCTTCGCCAAGACCGGCCCACTGGTCATCTTGAAGTTGACCCCGAGTTCCCGAGCTACAATTTGCGCAAGCGTGGTCTTTCCCAAACCTGGAGGGCCGTGAAACAGCGCATGATCCATTGCGGCAGATCGACGTCGCGCGCTTTCAATAAAAACCGCTAAATTCGCGCGGGCCTCGTTCTGACCGATAAAATCCGCAAGAGCTTGTGGACGCAGCGCACGGTCGGCGTCGTCAGGTTGCGGATCCGCCCGAAGGGTCGGATCGGACTTTGGAACCGTGTCACTCATGCGGCGCCAGCAGTCGCAAGGCAGAGCGGATCAATTCTGCGGTGGTTTGGTTAGGATCGGCCCCAATGGCTTTGGACACTCCGGCGGCGGCCTCGCCGTGCGTGTAGCCAAGATTAATCAATGCCGAAAGCGCATCGGCCTGCAGATCCGCGGTGTTTGCCACCTCTAACTGCGCAGGTTCGACAACGTTCACCGGCCGGGGCGCAGGGTCAAGCTCCGCTGCAGCCCCGTGAAGATTTCCCAGGGCCATGACGCTGGGTGCCTTATCCTTAAGTTCGTTCACCACACGTTGGGCGATTTTCGGCCCGACCCCTTGCGCTGTTTTGATGGCGCCCCAATCGCCCAGGGCAATTGCACGACCAACAGCATCGGGTCCGAGAGCACCCAATATGGCCATAGCGGCTTTTGCGCCGATCCCCTGAACACTGATCAGCAGGCGATACCATTCCTTTTCCAGAAGCGTCGGAAAACCAAAGAGCTGCAGCAAGTCTTCGCGCACCAGCATATCTGTGTAGAGTGCGACCGCTTCTCCGAGACCAGGAAGGGCATGCAGCGTTCGCTCAGACACAAAGACTTGATAGCCCACCCCGCCCACATCAATCATGACATGATCCGACGCCCGATAGACCAGTCGCCCCGCCAAACGGCCAATCAATGACCTGCCTCCGCAGCCCGCACGGCTTCCGCAAGCCGCCCTTGAGATTTCGCATGATGAGCGTGACACAGGGCCACTGCCAAAGCGTCAGCGGCATCGGGACTGTCGATCACAATACCTGGGAGTTGCAGCCGAACCATATGTTCCACCTGCTTCTTGTCGGCATGCCCTACTCCAACGATCGCTTTCTTCACCGCGTTCGGGGCATATTCCGCCACATCAAGTTGCGCGCGTGCCGGAACCAAAAGGGCGATGGCACGAGCCTGGCCCAACTTTAGCGTGCCGGCTGCATCCTTATTTACAAAGGTGTTTTCGACAGCGGCGCAGGTGGGCGCGTTTGCATTGACCACATCGGAAAGGGCATCGAACAAGCCCAACAAGCGCGTGGCCAACTCGGATCCACGGGACCGACAGGTGCCGTTTGCGACATGACGTATTTTGGAGCCGGATATCTCTACCACGCCCCAACCCATGTGCCTCAAACCAGGGTCTATGCCGATTACACGCACTGCCCGCCCCGTCTTTTTTTCATTAGTTAGGCCGTTAGCACGAAACGCGAACATTGTCCAAGGGCGGGGCCGAAATTGGGCGTCAACAAGGCCAATTCTCGTGTCTTTCGAGTCGCAGCAGGCCAACGAAACTTCTTTTATTTACATAATGTTACGGAGTTATCGAGCCATGCAATGGCAGCATATTGGACATGCACTTTTGTGGGCTTGTTGGAATCCGCACAACACCATAACTGCCCGAATATCAGGCAGTTTTAGAACGCCCCAATTACAGAGGAGCCAGCAAAATGGCACATATTGATACGCACTCCACGGTCGCGCACCGCCCTACGGCAATCTTCGGCCTGGGTAGAAAAATCTGGGACTACGTGCAGCGGCGCCAAACGCAACGTACGCTACTCAAGCTCACCGACCGCGAATTGGATGATATCGGCCTAAACCGGGCTGATGTACAGGGCATGCGCTGACGCGCCTCATGCATGCCTGTGAACACTAATCCACGATCACTTTTGACGGTGATCGTGGATCAGACTTATCTTAGCCCAAAATCGGCTGGAACCAGATCGACATCAATTCTGTAAACGGATCGACGGCCAGAAGATGTGCCGCGCCTTGCGATACCGTTCCACCATTTTTTAGCTGTTCGAGACGTTCCAAATAGACGTCTCTGCCGTCCATAGTCAGGATGGCGGCCTTGAAGGTAACAAACAACAAAACGACCGTAATCGTGGGCCGCAACAGCGACCGACCTTTGGTCTTTTCTCTTTTCGTGTAATATGACCGACCGACGGCACCCGCAGCTTCAAAGCCACGGCCCTTGCGATGCGACTTCTGAATACGCCGCACCCGGCTGCCAAATTCCCTCATCTGAGGATCCGACATGTTTTGCTCCGGTAGCTAACGCCCCAACACCACCAAAGGTTCAATTACGATGCGATTGAGGCGGAATAGAGGCAAACCTCTCAATTTCTTAGCAAAACCAAAGTAGTCCATTCGCCAACTTCGAGTTTGCGGTATAAATCGACCCCGACCTCTCGATATGTGCTTATAATCTGATCCGACTGCTCGTTAAGCAGGCCAGACAGAATTGCAAACCCGCCAATTTTCAGTCGCTCCGCCACATTTGGAGCTAAATCGACCAACGGACCTTTCAGTATGTTGGCAAAAATCAAGTCAAACTGGGGGGCCTTCAGATCGGGATGGTCGAACCCTTCGGCCACCAGGCACCGCACCCGATCCGATACGCCATTCGCCGCGAGATTGGCCTCGGCCACGTCAACCGCAACCTGATCAATATCCGACGCCAGAATATTGCGGTCTTGTTCAGGCAACGATTTCGCCGCTGCCATTGCCAATACAGCCGTGCC
>JBCBGY010000297.1:0-4204 GCA_038526275.1 Pseudomonadota bacterium
AATTCGGGCGCGTCGACATTGCGCACCAGCAGGACCCAGTCCTTGGCCGTTTCACTGGGTGCGCCACCAATCTGGCGCACGCCGCCGCCTTCGATCTGGCCAGCTGGGATTAGGTCTCCTCCCGTGCGGGGATTGTACCAGAATACGTCGAACGTTTCGCCGCCTTGGTCCCCGAGGTTGAGCTGCACATTGCCTGCCTCGCCATAGGGCAGGTAGATCACGTAATACTGGCCCTCTTGAGCCATCACATAGTCATCACCGTCGGAGGTCAGGCCGTCGGCCTGCTCCATGTCCCAGAACGGGATGTAGGTGTTGAAAAAGTGGGTGGCGGCGGCTGTCCATGTCCAGACGGATTCATGCGCCTCGAACGTGTCGTAGTTCTGGTCCAGCGAATGGCCTGACGAGCCCTTGAAGTACCAGTTGCCGCCGGAACCGCCGGCGGTGAGCATCCCCCAGAAGCCGTCGCGCAAGGTTTGTTCGTTGGCGGAGTCCGGGTCGTTCGAATAGGGGTCGACGATCCCGTTATTGCTGCTGTCTTCGTCCCAAGAGATCACAAACGGATTGCCAGCCTCGGCCGATGCGTCCCGCCATTCCTCGGTCAGGTTGCGGATCTGGTTGGCCGTCGTCTGGAAAGACGGCCCATCGAAATCCTGCTCGTCCAGCAGAGGTTCATAGACCTCGTCATGGTCGCGGGGGAAAGTGTGGATGACTGTGAGATGGTCGTAGGCATCTACCGCTTTCAGATATTCCGCCATGTCGGCGCGTTGCTGATCGGTATTGGTGTTCTCCTCGCCCATATTCCACTGGATGCCGTTATTGTGGCCAAATCGGGCGACCATCTCGCGCATATAGACAAGACGCTCGACGCTCAGCGAGGTGCCACTGGCATTGGTGCCATTGTTCAGGAGCTGGTCATTTTCGGTCTCTTGCAGGAGAAGATTTTTGTAGATGCCCTTCTCGTCCATATGGTCAAAGACGATTTCCCACTGGGAGAGTTTCGACACGTCGTAGGTGGAAAACTGGTCGAGTTCGGCGGCGGTGAGGCCGTTGTCGTTTTTCGCAACCGTCGAGGCGTCCAGCGTCCAAGGGGACACGTCCTGACCATCGCCGCCAGCCGTGTTGGTCAGCAGATAGATCGTATTCAGCCCCTGGTCGGCCAGATAGTTAACCGCGCCAATGACTGCTTCGCCCTTGCCGCCATCCCAAGTGGGGTCGCCTGCCTCGAAAGAACTTACATGGGTGGAATAATCGTGACGACCGTTCGCTGTATTATCGAAGTCGGTGTTGGCCAGGAAGTTTTCTGGAATACCGGGGCCACCCCGCACGAAATAGTCGCCGTCGCCTTGATATTGCAGATAATGCGTCCCCTCATCCTGCAAAATCATGCCTTTGGCGCGGAAATCGTCTCCGGTTTTATCACTGGCCGTGACATTAATTGTGCCGGTTTCTCCGTCGATAAAGGAAACCGCGGTTCCGGCATTGGGGGCATCTGCAAATGTCGTGGCGGCGATATCCTCACCTGTGCGGAATGAGGCCGTGTAAGTCCAATTCCCTTCGCTTGGCGGATTGAAGTTAACGCTCCAGATATTGCCTGACGTAGCATTGCTATTCGCGGCATTTCCGTCAGCCGCGAAAAATCCGGGTATTGTCAGAACTTCGCCGGTATCGGAATTGGTAAAGGTTACGTCCAACCGATAATCACGAAATGTACTGGGATCTTCAGAAAAGTCCTGTGGCGCCTCGAAGTCGAGCGTCACCTTGTGCCAAACCTTGGTTTCTCCAGTAACTGTAGCCATTTGTCCCTCTAGCCTCTCTGGACACGTTGCTTTTGTGTCCTATGTCCCCTCCAAAGTGGCCATTCAATTTGACGGTTAATTTTCGTCAAATCGGCCAATGCGGATAACCAATTCCGCACCTCAGACCAAAAAAATACCATTGTCAGTCCGTGTAAGACTGGCATTTCCGTTTGACTTCTATTCTTCGCAAGCTGGATGTGCGGCACGCGACCTAACATCCAGGCTTATTTTATCATTTGTCTACAGGACTGGAGAGTGTGTCCAGCCTGAACCAATTCACCTACTCTGCTATTGCGCGAGAAATAGCGGCAGGTGAGCAATAGCCCGCTGGCTATCCCGCTTAAGTTTACGAATTGTAAACGCTGTGTCGTGAATTGAGCGTCAATGTCCGAATTCCGCCGCTATTCGGGCGCTTTTAGGCCGTGATCCGCTTGGCTCGAATGGTGCCGGTTCGGGGGACTCAGCTACCGCCGCTGCAGCGGTGATCCGGTCGTATCCCGGATCACCAATTCTGCCGATATTTCCGTTCGAGTCGCGGGCATATCCGGTTCCTGGATACGATCGAGCAGGGTTCGGCCCAGCTTGCGGCCCAACTTCTGTGGCGAGACTGCCATTGTGGTCAGGGCTGGTGTAGAAACGGATGCATCTTCGATGTCATCAAAGCCGATGACCGACACGTCCCGGCCAGGTTGCAACCCTGCACGGATCAGGCCCTGACAGGCACCCAGAGCGACCATGTCGCCGTTGCACACCACTGCCGTCACGTTGGGATGCTCCTGGCGCAACCGAAGGATAGATGCGAGACCGGCAGGCTTTGTATCGGGCGACGGCCATAACATCGCGCGATCCAGGCCAGCCTCGGCCAAGGCCGACCGGTATCCGGCGATCCGGTCCCGCCTGACACTCGTCATGGTGGTCCCGCCGAGGTAGGCGATGTTTCTGTGCCCAAGCGCCAGCAGATGGTGGGTCGCCGTGGCAGTAGCCTCTGCATTTCGCAGTCCAACATGGTCGATGCTGTTGTCAACGGGCCGCAGGAAAGTGACCGTCGGAGTGCCGTGGGTGCGCAAAAGGTCCAGTGTTTCCTGTTCGGTCCCTTGGGCCGGAACCCAAAGCAGACCGGCTCGCCCGGCGCGTATGAAGGCCTCCAACTGGCGCCACTGGCGCACATGATCGTCCCGCGTATCGAGGATTGAGGCCAGGTAACCTTCGGTTTCCAGCAGATCGACCGCCCCGCTGATCACCTCTGCGTTGAAGGGATTGGCAAATTGATTGATCACAATGCCAATTTCGCGGCTCTCACCAGAGCGCATTTCTGCCGCGCGAGAATTGCGGACGTAATGCAGCTTGGTGGCGGCCTCAATCACCCGCTGTCGCGTCTGTTCAGAAATACGCCCGGTGCCCCGCATCACCTGGCTGACAGTAGGAACAGATACGCCTGCCGCCTTGGCCACGCTCGCCAGCGTCGGTTTCTCTCCACCCATCGCCCGACTCTTTGATATAACGTTCTATCAGACCATGCCGAAACCCGATGATGCGCTCAAGCAGTCACAGAAACGCATTCGACCAAAATACCATCACAAGCCAAGGAGCGCATTGACAAAAGATATATCGTTATATCACCGTGACTCTACTCGCGGTTCGAGTCGGCGCAGATCGACTGGCCAGCGCATGGAGGAAGTGGCCCTGAGCGTTAGACCTCGGGCGACGAACGAACCGGGCACGATGCCCGGACAAGAAATCTGGGAGGAATTCATGTTTCACCGTTCCAAAATTGCTGGTGCCGTTTCCGGCCTGGCCCTTTTGCTTGGCGCTGGCATTGCGCAGGCAGAAGTTCTGTTCTGGTCGACCCAAGCCAAGCCGGTAGAAGAAGCGCAAGCAATGCGGGAGCAGGTGCTGGCCGGATTTGAGCCCGGCGTGGATTATCAGCCCAACGATGGCGGCCCTTGGTTGACCCGGTTGCAGGCCGAACTGCAGGCCGGTTCGGGCACAATCGGAGTTCTGGGCGGTTTGCATGGTGACTTCTCCGCGATGGACCCGGCCAATCTGGTTGATCTTGGCGATCTTGGCGTGTCCTCGGCATCAGGTACGTTCAACGACCTTGCCAAGCTCGGCACAGATGGGATGCAGTATATTCCCTGGATGCAGGCCAGCTACATTATGGCGGCCAACAAAGAAGCGTTGCCGCACCTGCCGGATGGTGCAGATATCGACGCGCTGACCTATGACCAATTGATCGAATGGGCCGCCAACGTGCAGGAAGCCACCGGTGAGCCGAAGTTCGGCTTTCCGGCGGGGCCGAAAGGTCTGAAGCACCGCTTCTTCCAGGGCTATCTCTACCCGTCCTACACCAATGGCGTCGTACGCACCTTTGCGTCGGACGATGCGGTGACGGCGTGGGAGAAGTTCAA
>JBCBGY010000298.1:0-4170 GCA_038526275.1 Pseudomonadota bacterium
TCACGCCACCAGGTCATCCAGAGCTTCCGTCAATTGTTGGGCAAACCGGGCAGAGGCCACCGGGAGGGTCCGACCCTTCAGGTGGACAAGGTTAAGGCGACCCAAGGCGCTTTGCGGCAAAGAAATCGGACGGGATACCAGAGCCTGGGAAGAAAGGTGAGGTAGCCCGATTTGAAGTTCAAACGCTATGGCATTGCTGCGCACGACGTACCGCTGCAATAGCACGTAGCTGTCCGCTTCGATGGCGGGATGCAGGCGGAACGATATCCGGTTGGCAAGGTTTTCGACGGTTTGGCGCACCGCATACCGTTCGTTGGGCAGGGCAAGCGGATATTCCAAGCAATCGCTGAAAGAGACCTTGGGTTTTGCCGCAAGAGGATGCCCCGCAGCCATATAGGCGTGGATCGGCTGTGGAATGGCGAAAGCGGTGTGAAACTCCGCGTGACGCATCGGTTCGAAGACGACAGCAAGGTCTACCGTGTAGTTTAACAGCGCCTCGGCAGCTTCGGACCCGTCATGGTTGAAGACACTGAAGGTGACGTCTGGAAACGTCTCCTGATAGATCTGGATCTGGTCGGGCAGAAAGTGGGGCAGAACGGCCTGGCTGCACGCGACGGATACATGCCCGCGACGTAGCCCCGACAAATCAGCGATGCGAGATTTCAGTACCTCGGTTTCAGCCAGATGTTTTCGCATCGCATCGACCAGGAGTTCCCCGGCCGTACTAAGACGTACGCCCCGCCCCAGCCGTTCGAATATCTCGACCCCCAATTCGTGTTCCAAGGCGATGACCCGACGGTTCAGCGCCGAAGGTGTGATCGCCAGCTTCTCTGCCGCTTGACGGATCGATCCGGCGCGAGAGATGGCGTCAATATAGCGATAGACCCGCAGATGATTCATGAGTGTTGCGTTTTTCGTCTTATTCCAAGGCAAAACTAGCAGCAGATTGTCACGCTCGACGCCCTTACGCTTCGGAAACGGCAGCCAAAGGGGGCATGAGTTTGACTGCACAGGAATTGAGCAGCTTTGAGCAATCGGTGGTCGATGCGGTCACGGAAGATGCTTGGTTAACCTTGGCGACAGACCTGATCCGGTGTGGGCAGCCCGCCTCTGGAAACGCGCTCGACCCCGATCAGCCCCATGCCGAAGAAGAGGCCATCGCCCATATGGTTGCCGGCGAACTCAAGGGCATGGGCTTTGACGTGGAGATGCCGGTCAAACGGCGGGGTCGACCTAACGTCGTGGGACGGATCAAGGGAGCGGACGGCCCGAGCCTGATGATCAACGATCATCTGGACACCTATCCGGTGGTGGAGCCGGAGAAATGGGACAAAACCGACTTTGACCCTTACAAGGCCACCCGTCATGGCAATCTGCTCTTTGCCCGCGGGACCTCGGATACGCGGGGCAACATGGCTAGCGCGCTTCTGGCCTTGCGTGTTGTGACGGACGCCAAACCGGATCTGAAAGGCGAACTGATCGCCTGCTTCACGGTGGATGAAGAACGCGATGGCACCGACGGCTCGATCTTTGTAACGCAGGAACTTGGGCTGAAGCCGGACTATTCCATCACGGCGGAACCCACAGCCTGGGGTGGGCCGGACGGACCTTGGGGCATTTCCATATCGACAGCGAATTCGGGGCATTGCCTGGTCGAAGTGGAGGTCACGGGAACCAAGGGCCATATCTGGCGGCCTGACATCATCGCCAACCCGATCTTAGAGGCCGGGCGGCTTTTGGGCGATCTGGAAACGATGGCCTTCACCCATGTGCCGCACAAATTCATGGGGCACACACCGCCTATGTGTTCGGTTGTTCGGATCAGGGGTGGATTGACGGGTGAAATTCAGTTCTCGCCCGACACCTGCACCATCACGTTGTCTGTCGTGGGCATCGTACCCGGCATGACCATGGAAAGTGTGTTGGAAGATATCGGCAAGGTCGCGAGCGCTCGGCTTGGGGGCCTGAATGACATCTCCGTTTCGGTACGCCAGGTGCCAGGTTCGCTGTTCGTGGCGGGCACGCCGAATGTCGAAGAAGACGAAGAGCCTGTTGTGACGCTGTCACAGGTCTATGCCGCAATGCGAGGCGAGGTGCCCCGTTTGAACCGCAAGAATGCGTTCAACGACACAATCCGCTTCCGCGAGGCCGGAGTGAATGCCGTGACCTTCGGACCCGGCGAAGATGGCTGGGCCGCAGATAATGAATGGATCTCGATCCCGAAGTCCGTTGAGGCGGCCAAGATCTATGCCGTCACCATCCTGCGCCTTCTTGGAGCAAGCGGGTGAGCGCATGGCTCGAGAAGCTCAAGCTACGGTTTCTGACCCGTTCAACGGCTCTGTCCCTCACAACGGTCGTTTTTATGTTCATCGCGTGGGAGGTGGTTACAGCCACAGGCCTGGCAAACAAACTTTTCCTGCCCGCGCCCGAAGCCGTTTGGCAAGCGTTTCTGAAAGCGGTCAACAAAGGGTACCAGGGCAATACGCTCCAAGCCCATGTCGGGGTCAGTCTGCTCCGGATTCTCGCGGCTTTTGTGGCTGCCGTCCTGATCGGCATTCCGCTGGGCATTTTGATGGGCCTCAGCAAAGATGCTCGCGCGCTTCTGAACCCGATCATCGAATTCTATCGACCCCTGCCGCCGCTCGGTCTTTACACCCTTCTGGTGATGTGGCTCGGGATTGGCGAAGAGAGCAAGTTCGCGCTGCTCTTTCTGGCTGGGTTGCCCGGCATCATTATCACAACAACCCAGGCCATCTGGAACATCGAACCGATCTATGCCCGAGCCGCGCAAGCGCTTGGTGCGAACCAATGGTCGCTTTTGTGGCATGTCTACCTGCCCGCCGCAGGGCCGACGATCCTGGCCGGCATGCGGATCTCGCTCGGGTTCATCTACACCGTTCTTGTCGCTGCCGAAATCGTCGCCGCCACCGCTGGTATTGGCTGGATGATTTGGGACGCCGCGAAGTTTTTGCTCAGCGATGTCGTGATCATGGGGCTGATCGTCCTCGGGCTCACGGGCGTCGCTCTCGATCTCATCATGCGCCAGATCGGCCATTGGCTGATGCCTTGGCAAACCCGGATCAAAACCTAAGGAGCGCGGAGCCGTCAACCGTGCCCGACCCTCAACAAGGAGCACTACGATGAAGAAGCTACTACTCGGCCTCGCCTCCAGCTTGGCGCTGACATCCGCAATTCAGGCTCAGGAGGCGCCTGAAGAGATTACCATCGGCTATCTGAACCTGGTGAATGCGCAGTTGGTGACCAAAAATCTCGGTCTCGTGGCGAAGCACATGCCCGGCGTAAAGATCAACTATATCAAGGTCGGCGGAGGCGGTGACATGCTGCGCGCTATCGCCGCTGATCAGATCGATTTTGGCGGGTTGGGCAATCCGCCGACGGCCATCGGGGTCGCGCGGGATCTGCCGATCAAGGGTACCATGGTTCTGAATATGCTCGACTTTGTTGAAGCCATGGTCGTGCGCACCTCTGCCGAGATCAAGTCGTTCAAGGATCTGGAAGGCAAGACACTGGCCGCACCGTTCGGCTCGACCACGCACTATCTGCTGCTGCAAGCCCTGGCGGATGAAGGTATCGATCCTGCTGGCATGAAGATCCTGGATTTGCGCCCAAACGATATTGCAGTGGCCTGGTCGCGCGGCGACATTGATGCCGCCTGGTTTTGGGAACCGAACCTCGACAAGACGGTCAAAGATGGCGGCAACATCTTCATGACCTCAGGCATCATGGAAAAGCGGGGCTACCCGACCTGGGACGTGGGCGTCGTAATGGATCGCTTCGCCGAGCAATATCCGGACTATGTTGAGAAGTTCATCGCCGCCGAATGTGAAGGCATCGATTACTGGATCGACAATCCGAAAGAGACCGCCGCGATTGTGGCAGAAGAACTGGAACTCTCGCTGGAAGATGCCACCCGCATGATGCGCGGAACGGAAATGGTTCCCTGCGACAAACAACTAACAGGCCAGTATATGGGCACCGAAGAGGCTGCCGGTGGCTTTGTCGATACGCTCATCGCCACGTCGGACTTTCTGGTGAGCCAGGATCGCTTGCCCGAGGCACCGAGCCGCGAAATCTTTGAGGATTTCCTGGTATCCACATGGTTGGAAAACGTTGTTGCTGCCCGATAGTTCCAAAATGACCATAGGCGCG
>JBCBGY010000299.1:0-4146 GCA_038526275.1 Pseudomonadota bacterium
GAATGGGCCGCAGTCTGGGGTGGGAAAGGCTGAAGGCCAGCCTGCATCATCAGATGCGGAATGTCGAAGAACATCGCCGTTTCCGCGATCCGCGATCCGACGACCCTGTTGAATTCGCAGTATCGCAGAAAGACCATCTTTCCTGTCGGCGCAATTCCAAGCCACGGCCTGTCAAACAATCCCATCAAGTGACCCATCGAGACCACCCAGGTCGAATTGAAACCGTCTATCTCGTTCAGACCAGCCATGAAGACATCCTGGCGCCGCTGCAGCCCCGTGAGAGACTGCCTGAGTGGCACCCAGAACATGGCCGCCACGGCCTCGGGACCTGTCTGTTCGTGAAACGGATGGTACCCTCGCCAAAGCGCATCTGGCGCCATGGTTTCTGCCAGAACGGGTGCAATATCCGTGACGGATGCCGCGTCAAGGCGCGCGTAATGCTGCGAAATTATTCTCTTTTCGGCCTGTCTACTCATGCTGCGGTAATTTCTTTTGCAAACGTTTGCAAAAAAGCTTGTCAAAAACCCAAGACCGCGTCTAGCGTTTTCGCATACGTATGCAACTTCTTGCGATTCTGGGGGAAGACGCACGGATGGCTGAAATTCAGTTGCAGAACGTTTCGAAACGATGGGGCGACTTTGTCGGTGTCGATAGGTTCGATCTGACCATTCCGGACCGAGAATTCCTTGTGCTTCTGGGGCCGTCAGGATGCGGAAAAACCACGACGATGCGGATGATCGCTGGCCTTGAAGATCCAAGCGAAGGCAACATTTTGATCGACGGTCAGCGTGTGAACGATCTGGAACCAAAAGATCGCGACGTGGCCATGGTATTCCAAAGCTACGCTTTGTACCCGAACATGAATGTCTACGAAAACATTCGCTTTCCCTTGAAGATCCGCGGAGTTGATCCCGGTGGTCAGGACGCCAAGGTGCGCCGCGCCGCGTCTATGGTTGAACTAGAGGAATTTCTAGACCGAAAACCCGCCGCTCTATCGGGTGGTCAACGCCAAAGGGTCGCCTTGGCCCGAGCCATTGTTCGGGAACCGAATGTTTTCCTAATGGACGAGCCGCTGTCGAACCTAGACGCCAAACTTCGGGTTTCCACCCGTGCTCAGATCAAAAATCTCAGCCACGAACTGGCGGTAACAACCATCTATGTCACGCACGATCAGATCGAAGCCATGACACTCGCCGACCGAGTGGTGGTGATGGAAAAAGGTATCGTGCAGCAGGTTGGTACGCCCACCGAGATTTACGACACGCCCGCCAACACATTCGTCGCCGGTTTCATTGGAAGCCCGGCGATGAACTTGATCGAGGGTAGGATCGAGGACGGCATCTTCTCGGCGGATGGGGTAAACGTGGTCGGGCTGTCCGCACAGGACGGGCCGGTAACACTCGGTTTTCGCGCTGAAGATGCGCGTGTCGTTGGATCTGGCGGTCAGATCGAAGCGCCGATCTATACGCTGGAGTTGCTGGGCGACGCGACGATGGTCACATTCCGCATCGGTGGAAGCCTTGTCAGTGTACGCGCGGACAAGAGCTTCCGCGCGGCCATCGGCGAGTATGTGTCAATCGAGCTGCCCGCAAGCATCTGCCATTTGTTCGACGGCAAGACCGGTCAACGCTTTGCAACCCAAACCCATGCGTAGCCAAATGCCGGACCGCTAGCCAAAGAAAAAACAGGGGAGAATGACATGTTTTTGAAAAACCTTGCAATCGCCGGAATAGCGGCGGGTCTTATGGGATCGGTTGCTTTTGCAGATGGTCACGCGGCAGGTTGCGGCCCGGAAGGCCAGTCGATCCGCATTCTCGGCAGTGACTTCCCTGCCATCCAGGCCATAAGCGGCACCGCCAAGGCCAATTGCGCCGCCGCCGCCAGCGCGTTCGAACTAAGCCTGCGGGATAATACGCGGGACATCATGAACCAGGCGCTGACGCCCAATCCTGCGGAATATACAAGCGTGATTGTTGCCAATTCCACGCTGACTCAATTGATGAATGATGGTCTTGTGCGCCCCCTGAATGATCTGGTGGAAAAGTACGGCGCGGATCTTGAGCCCAATCAGCTGATCACGATTGACGGCAATGTCATGGCGGTGGCCTTTATGGCCAATTCACAGCACCTTTTCGCCCGGACCGACATTCTTGAAGAGGCTGGCGTGGCCGGCGTCCCAGCGACGGTTGAAGACATGCTGACGGCGGCAAAAGCAATTCGCGAGGCCGGGATCTTGGAATATCCCATCGTCATGAACATGAATGTTGGCTGGAATGTCGGCGAGGTGTTCAACCTCTTCTATCTCGGCCATGGTGGAGAATTCTTCGAGCCCGGCACTGCGAAACCCGCGATCAACAATGCCACCGGCATCGCGGCGCTAAACTCGATCAAGGCCCTGACGGAATACACCCATCCCGATCACTTGACCCAAGCCTCCAACGAAACCCAGGCGCTTTGGGAAGCTGGTGAAGCCGCTCTTGGCATCATGTGGGGTTCCCGCGGGGGTGTCATCCTGGACGACGAAGGATCGACCGAAGACGTTACGGCCAACACTGTCTTGGCCGCCGCGCCCACGGTCGCTGGTGGCTCCATTCCATCGGCCACGCTCTGGTGGGACGGTATCACAATCGCCAAAAACGTGTCAGATGCAGAGGCCGAGGCCACCTTTGCGGCCCTGGTTGGTGCCATGACGCGCGAGATGGTCGAGGCCAACAATGATGACGCAATCTGGCTGATCGATGGGTTCAAACCTGGCGCCGCAGCGGAAGGTGTTGCCGCCACAGCGCAAGGCGGCGCGAAACCCTATCCGATGATCCCCTTCATCAACCTGCTGCACAATGCCTTGGGTGAAGAACTGGTGGACTTCCTGAAAGGCGACGAAACAGCGGAACAGGCTCTGGCCGACGTCGAGGCGGCGTATGTAACCGCAGCGAAAGAAGCTGGTTTCTTACAGTAACACTCACGGGAACGGTCCGTCCCGCCTGTCGGGGCGGGCCAAACCGCGACACATCCGATGAAACACCGCGCTTTTTTCTGGTTTATGGCTCCGACGCTGACCGCGATGATCCTGTTCATCGCGATCCCAATTGTCTCGGTCTTCATCCAGTCTCTCTACGTGGAGCATGAACAGGTTCTGATCTCGTCCGAGAGTTGCGGGCCGTTTGGGTGCCGCACCACAACGTCGATTGATCTGGACGCGACGGCCGCTCTCCGCGAAGCCGAACCGCTCGGCCGTTTCAACGGACTTGGCACCTATGGCAATCGCGCCCATCTCGCGTTCGCCGAAGTGGCCGAAGCCTGGAACACAACCGACAGCTTCGGCGCATTCTTGACGCGGATCCTAAACCTACCCTTCTACAAGGCCTTGTCTTTTACATTGGCCTACACCTTCGTCGTCACGCCATTTGTGCTGCTGCTAGGGCTTGCCGTCGCCGTCGGGGTCAACGCACTGCCCCGGATTGTCAAAGGCCCGACAATCTTTCTGTCGCTCCTCCCGATGATCGTGACGCCGCTCATCGGATCCCTGATCCTGTTCTGGATGGTCGATGGCGATGGGATCATCGGAGCCACTCTGCAGCGAATATTCAACGACAGTTCGCTCAGCCTCAAAGCCTCACCAACGCTCACCTGGACCATGCTGATGGTCTACGGTGTGTGGCATTCGCTCCCCTTAAGCTTCATCGTCTTTTACGCCGGGCTCCAGACCGTTCCGCAGGACACCGTTGAGGCCGCCATGATTGATGGCGCCTCCAAATGGCAACGGATGCGCTATATCGTCGTTCCACATCTCGCGCCTTTGGTGATCTTCATCACGTTGATCGAATTGATGGACAATTTTCGGGTCTTTGAGCCAATCGTGGGCTTTCAGGCGCAGGCCCATGCGACCAGTCTCAGCTACGCCATTTTCAGAGATCTGCGCGAGGCGGGCAATCCGCTATATGGCTCCGCCGGCGCCACGTCGGTGATCACCATCCTGGGCGTCGCGATCCTGCTCATGCCCGTGTTGATCCGCACATGGCGCGACTTCAACAGGAAGGCGCATTGATGAAGGCCCGCTTGTCCCCGCTCTCCATCGTCTCGATGGCGTTTGTCGCGCTTTGGCTCTTCATCGCGGCTTTTCCCTTCTTCTGGACCCTCTGGGGCAGC
>JBCBGY010000300.1:0-4131 GCA_038526275.1 Pseudomonadota bacterium
GCTAAGACGGCCCGAGGTCGACCAGAAGAGTGGAAAGCGCCAGAAGGCAGCCGACTTCTGTAAGCACTTGAACGGCCCCCAAAATGTCTCCGGTTTGTCCGTCGATCCGCTGTTTGGCCAAGAAGGCGAGGCCCGTGGCTAAGATAATGACCACAGCAATTGCTGGTATAGTGCTCCAGCCCGTAACTATCGTACTGGAAACTGCGGCGAGAATACAGGCGAGTGCTGCCGTTACCGCAGGTGGATGACCCACGCGAGCGGACAGGCCATCGGGACGGGCGTGGGGTAGGGTGGCCATCGTGACGACCATTGCGGCACGGCTGAGCATGGCGCTTGTGATCAGGCAGGCGAACAGGGCGTTCGGTGGCAGAGTAGCCACGGCCTGCCAGCGCAGACCAACGAACAGGATGAGTGCGAGCACACCGTAGGTGCCAATACGGCTGTCTTTCATGATTTCTAGGCGCCGTACTTTGGTCCAACCGCCCCACAGCCCGTCTGCCGTGTCGGCAAGGCCGTCTTCGTGTAGAGCTCCCGTTAAGGCGATACCCGTCGCAACGATAAGGCCGGCAGCTAGAGACGGGGTCAGACCGAGCCACAGTGCCACTGTGCCCAGGGCTGCCGACAGAACGGCCACGACCAACCCGGCGAACGGATAGGCCCAGGCGGCATGGGCAGAACGAACTTGAGCGTCATCTTGGTTCACGGGTATGGGAAGGCGGGTCAGGAGGCCCAAAGCAATGGGAATGTCGGCGAGACTTAGAAGTGGTTTGCGTCGGGTCATTTTGGGTCTGTTCTTACCATGCTAAAGCGGCCATAAGCCTCTGCTGTGGAACAGGCAATGCGAGGCGACATGAGTAACTTCAACGTTTCATCCTTGGTCGCCTTTCAAGGCCTGATGCAAGATCTGCCGGCGCCAGACAGCAATGCGATGTCGGCGGCTGCCGCGCGCAATGGGCAACTGACGAAACCGCAGGGCTCGCTTGGCCAGCTTGAAGGGTTGGCTGAATGGTATGCCGGTTGGCGAGGAACCGGGCGTCCGCTGCTGAAAGACCCTCGGGTGGTTATTTTTGCCGGCAATCATGGCGTTGTGGCGCAAGGGGTTTCGGCCTTTCCGTCTGAGGTTACGGTACAGATGGTCGCCAACTTTGCTGCTGGCGGAGCCGCGATCAACCAACTGGCCGAGACCGTGGGGGCAAAGCTTGAAGTGGTCCCATTATCATTGGACACCCCAACCGCAGATTTCACAATCGGGCCCGCCATGACCGAAGCTGAGGTTTGTGCGGCGTTGCAGGCCGGTATGGATGCTGTTGACCCTGCATCGGATCTGCTGGTTGTTGGCGAGATGGGCATTGGAAACACGACCTCTGCGGCTGCATTGGCCGCTGCCCTGTTCGGCGGGTCTGGTGCGGACTGGGCGGGCAGAGGCACCGGCGTCGATGATGCGGGTCTTGCCCGCAAGGTGGAAGCCGTTGATACGGGCGTGTCAGCGAACCCTGGCTCGGTGGGCGCACCTCTGGAGGCCTTGCGATGTTTGGGGGGACGCGAAATTGCCGCCATGGCGGGCGCGATCATGGGGGCGCGTCTTGCGCGGGTTCCGATCATTCTGGACGGATTCATCTGTACGGCCGCAGCTGCTGTGTTGGAAACGGCCCGCCCCGGTGCCCTGGACCATTGCGTGGCTGGGCATTTGTCGCACGAAGGGGCGCATAGCGATTTGCTTGCCCGTATCGGGAAAGTGCCGCTACTGTCCCTTGACATGCGGTTAGGCGAAGCGTCGGGCGGCACCTTGGCCATTGGAATTTTGCGGGCGGCCTTGGCCTGTCACTCTGGCATGGCGACCTTTGCCGAGGCCGGAGTGGCGGATGGTTGACGTTTGCTAAATTGAGGCGCTTACGCGCCACGCGATGTTTACCTCGCTTTTGAGGGTAGGCCTCCGGCGGGGATTTTTTCGCCAATAGGCAACCCTGGCATGAAATTTGGTTGGAGTCCCCGCTGGCGCGTATCTAAAGCGTCATGCGAAAACCTGAATGATCTGACGCTATCCGAAATCAAGGATTTCAACGCGTTAGCGGATACTTGATGCTTCAGGTTTTTCGTCAGACGCTCTATAAAGCAGCGGCCTACTGCTATCCAGAAGGAGACCGCCGATGGGTCCATTTCCCCATGATGCCCCAAAATCCACGATAAATGATGCTAATCCTGCCGGGACTGACGGTTTTGAGTTTGTGGAATTCTCCCATCCGGAGCCCCAGGCGCTGCGCGACCTGTTTGCCAAGATGGGGTATGAGCATACGGCGACCCATAAATCCAAAGCCGTTGAGCTTTGGCAGCAGGGCGACATCTCGTACCTTTTGAACGATGAGCCGGGCAGCCACGCCCGCCAGTTCGTGGAGGACCACGGTCCTTGCGCGCCATCTATGGCCTGGCGGGTTGTCGATGCTGATAAGGCGCTTGCCCATGCCGTCGCCAAAGGCGCTGAAGTCTATGAGGGGCCGGGCAAGACCATGGACATTCCGGCGATCAAAGGGATTGGAGGGTCACTCCTTTACTTTGTCGATCAGTACTATGAGACCAATCCTTACAATGATGAGTTCGATTGGATCAGTGCGGCCCACCCCGAGGGCGTCGGCTTCTACTATCTCGATCATCTGACCCACAACGTTCACAAGGGCAATATGGACGTTTGGTTCAAATTTTATGGTGATTTGTTCAATTTCAGGGAGATCCGGTTCTTTGACATCGAAGGCAAGCATTCAGGCCTGTTCAGTCGTGCCCTGACCTCGCCTTGTGGTCGAATTCGGATTCCGATCAATGAGGATCGGGGCGAAACTGGGCAAATCGTGGAATATCTCAAGCGATATAATGGGGAAGGCATTCAGCATATCGCGGTTGGTGCCCGGGATATCTACGCCGCGACCGACGAAATCTCTGAACGAGGCATACGCTTTATGCCGAAGCCGCCAGAGGCCTACTATACTCAAAGCCATGATCGGGTCGTCGGCCATGACGAACCGCTCGACAGGATGATGAAGAACGGGATTCTGATCGATGGCGAAGGCGTGGTTGACGGCGGCGAGACCCGGATCTTGTTACAGATCTTTTCCAAGACAATCATAGGCCCGATCTTCTTTGAGTTCATTCAGCGCAAGGGCGACGATGGATTTGGGGAGGGCAACTTTAAGGCGCTGTTTGAGTCGATCGAGGCGGACCAAATCGCCCGTGGCGTCTTGAGTGATACGGCAGGGGAGTAGCGTGCCCGGTGGCCAAGCTTCATTTGGTTCGGCATGGGCCCGTAAACGTTGACCGATCGATTCCGGGTGCCGAGTGGCAGCTTTCTCCGATCGCTAAAAAGGCGATTGAAGCAGTTGTTTCGAAAGTTTCGCCTGTTCCGACCCGGATAGTGTCGAGCCCAGAACCGAAAGCGCTGGGCACCGCGGAGGTGTTGGCCCGCCAGTTTGATCTACCAGTTGAAGTGCGGGATGGGTTAGAGGAGCACCACCGGAGCACTGCCCAGTTCATCGAGGATCCAGACGATTTTCGACGGACCATTCAGCACCTGTTCGCCGATCCTACAACTATCATCTATGGATCTGAGTCGGCTGAGATGGCGCTTGATCGGTTTCAATCTACCGTTCACGCGATCATGTCAGAGCGAGCGGAAGATTGTCTGATTGTGTCCCATGGAACCGTTTTGAGCCTCTACCTTGGCGGTTTTGGGTGCCAAGGATTTGAGCTTTGGTCAAACCTGCAACTGCCCGACCTTCGCACGGTCAGTTGGCCCAGGATTGAACGGAACAGTTAACCGTCGCGAGGCATGGTCAGAACGACGTTTCGGCCACCCTTCACGTAGCGCAGTTCCTGGTCGCCAATTGCAGCGACCCGGCCTCCGTCGACGCGATCACCGATTTTGACCCGAACCAGTTTGCCTGAAGGCAGGCGGACGAGTGCGCGGCGTTGGCTGGCCGTGCCAAACACACCGATCAGATTGACCCGATTGAGGCGGAGGGCGTCCTTGACGGTGGCACGCTGAGCCACGGATGTGGGCGTTGGCAGTTTGGGCTGCAACCGCTGGCTGCGGGTCACGGCAGGGCCCTGCCGCCCGGTCGCGGTTGAGGCGCTGGCGCGGATAGC
>JBCBGY010000301.1:0-1786 GCA_038526275.1 Pseudomonadota bacterium
TGACCGCTCAGGCCTTGGCCGAGACCGATGGCAGTGTGCTGGTCTTTCTGCCCGGCGAGGCAGAGATTCGGCGGGTTGAGGCGCGATTATCGAAGCGGTTGCCACCAGGCACAAGTTTGCATCCGCTCTTTGGCGCGCTGCCCTTTGCGGCACAGCAAGCGGCGATTGCCCCTGCTGCGACAGGCCGCAAGGTGGTGTTGGCCACGTCTATCGCCGAGACATCGCTGACGATCGAGGGGATCACTTGCGTGGTCGATGCAGGCCTTGCGCGGCGGTCGCGGTTCGATCCGAATACCGGCATGTCGCGCCTGGTGACAGAGCGGGTGACCCGCGCCGAAGCCACCCAACGGGCGGGCCGGGCGGGGCGCTTGGCCCCCGGGCTGTGCTACCGGCTGTGGACCAAGGGCGAGGAAGGGGCGCTGGCCGCGTTCCCCGACCCCGAAATCCTGACTGCTGATCTGACAGGGCTGGCGCTGGATTGCGCTCTTTGGGGCAGCGCGGACATTCCCTTTCTGACGCCGCCGCCCGGGCCCGCGATGGGCGAGGCGCAAGGTCTGTTGCGAAGCCTTGGCGCGTTGGATGTTTCAGGGCGTGTGACCGATCATGGGGCCGCACTGGCCCGCCTGCCGCTTCATCCGAGGTTGGGCCATATGCTGGTGCGGGCCGGACCCCAAGCGGCGCCAATTGCGGCCCTCTTGGCAGATAGGGACCCTTTGCGCGGCGCGCCGAGTGATCTGGGGTTGCGGCTTTCGGCAATTGCCGCGCCCGGTCGGTTTGCCCAGGACCATCCCTACGAGATGAACCGCCAGGCCTTGGACCGGATCCGCAGCGAGGCCAAGCGGTTGGCCAAATTGGTGCCAGACAAAAATGCGGGCCTTTCGACCGGACAAGCGGTGGCGCTGGCCTATCCGGACCGGATCGGCCTGAGGCGGCCTGGGGATGCGCCCCGGTGGCTGCTATCCGGTGGCAAAGGCGCGGTGATGGCGCAGGATGATCCATCGGCAGCCACACGATTGATCGTCGCGTTGGATGTTGACGGTGCCGCACGCGAGGCAAGGGTACGGCTCCAAGCCCCTCTCCAGGAAGCCGAGCTTCGCGCCCTTTATGCCGATCAGATCGGTTGGGTCGAGGTGGCCGAATGGTCCAGGCGGGAGCGCAAGGTGATCGCCCGCCGACAGGAGCGCTTCGGATCCGTGATCTTGGCCGATCAAGTCTGGCGCGACCCGCCTGAGGATCGGTTGGCGCGTGCCGCGCTGGATGGGGTGCGCGACCTGGGGCTAAACTGGTCTGATCGGGCGCGACGGCTGCAAGCCCGCGCCATTCTTTTCGCGGGGATGGGTGGTGAGATCGCCGACCTGTCCGAGACCGCGCTGTTGGAGACAGCCGAGACCTGGTTATTGCCGTTCTTGGGCAAGTGCCGCACGGGCGAAGACATTCGGGGGCTGGATCTGACCCAGGCCCTGGAAGCCTTGATCGGTTGGGACGCCAAACAGCGGTTGGATCGCGAATTGCCGAGCAGTTTCACATCGCCGCTCGGGCGGGCGGTTCCGATCAATTACGCCGCCGATCCGCCTGAAATTGAGATCCGGCTGCAGGAAATGTTCGGCCAGACCGAGCATCCAACGGTCGGGCCAAACAGAACACCGTTGAAGGTGACGCTTTTGTCGCCAGCCCATCGGCCCGTGCAGACGACGACAGATCTTCCGGCCTTCTGGCAGTCGAGCTATGCCGATGTCCGGAAGGATATGCGCGGGCGGTATCCGAAACATCCCTGGCCAGAAGATCC
>JBCBGY010000301.1:1886-4119 GCA_038526275.1 Pseudomonadota bacterium
CGAGCGGTCTGTGGCACAACATATCCGCAGCCTGTTTCTCGTGCGGAGCCTCGCCGTCATCCGGCCTACTCCGATGGCACTCTCGCGGTGGTCGGAAACGCGGCGGCGAGCTATCCGACCTCGACTAACTGCGCGCGTGGCATGGCCTCTGCGGCGTCGGGCAAGTCCTTGGATCTGTCACGCGGCAAGCCCTTGACGAGCCAAGCCAGACCGAAGACCCAAACGCCAATCGTCTCGACCCAGAACACAACCCGCGCCCCACGCACAGCTTCGTTCGTCCCCAAGCCGGTCAGGGAGATGACGGCAATGATCGCCAAAACGGCAATTAAAACAACGGCGCAGCCTCGATAGAACTTCCGCCGACTTGGAGAACGCGTGCGGGCGAACTTGAACCAGCAGATCCCGGCGAGCACTGCAAAAAACCCTCCCGCAAAGGCGAGATGCAGAAACCGCACACTGTCTATTCCGAGGAGTTCTTGTGTTAGGGTCACAGCCTCCAACACGGGCGCCGCAACCTTGTCCCCAGCTGTGGGGAAATAGGCAATGCCGATGGCAAACAGGCCAGCCAAGGTGCTGAGCACATTGTCAGAGATCCATTCGCCTTCTTCCGCCGCAAAGCCGCGATAGGCGATCAGGAATACGCCAATGGCACACAGGGAGGACACCATGATCTCCCGGGCATCGGTGTAAAAGAACTCGCTGATCGAAGGCTCAAACGCGATGTTGGGATGTCGGGCGCTGAGCAGGAGGGCTATGGGCAGTGCGATGCCAATCAGGCCGACGAGAATGCGAAGGGCGTTGTAGGAAATCAACTCTGGTTGGGGGGCAGGTTGAGGCATGATAAAAGCTCCACACGAATACAGTTTCAACGCGGCGAAATGGGTGCCACGCGACGTTGAGCTATCATAAATACCTGTCTTTGGCCAGAAAACCGTCAGGGACGGTTGGCGTCGGCACTGTCGTCGCGCCAACGGTTGACGATCGGATAGCGGCGGTCGAGCCAGAAAGCCTTGGGTGTCAGCCGTGCGCCAGGGGCCGATTGGAACCGCTTATATTCGCTGATATAGAGCAGATGCTCGACCCGCTTGACCGTGTCGCGATCAAAGCCCTCGGCGACGATTTCGGCCACGCTCGCCTCTTCATCGACCAGCATTTCCAGGATCCGATCCAGCACGTCGTAGGGCGGCAGGCTATCTTCGTCTTTCTGGTCTTCGCGAAGCTCGGCAGAGGGTGGCTTGTCGATGATCGAGGGCGGAATGACCTCGCCAGCAGGCCCCATCATCCAGGGACGATGGTTCTGGTTGCGCCAGCGACAGGTCTCAAACACCCGGGTCTTGTACAGATCCTTGATCGGGTTGTAGCCGCCCGACATGTCGCCGTAAATCGTGGCATACCCGACCGCGACCTCCGACTTGTTGCCCGTGGTCAGCAGCATCTCACCAAACTTGTTGCTGAGCGCCATCAGCAGCAGACCCCGCAGGCGGGACTGGATGTTTTCCTCGGTCAGGTCAGGCTCAGTGCCGGCAAATAGCGGGGCCAAAGCCTCGGTCACTGCGGCACGGGGGCCGGAGATCGGCAATGTGTCGATATGGCAGCCGAGATTCCTGGCCACGGCGGCGGCGTCATCCAGACTGGATTGAGAGGTATATTCGGAAGGCAGCATCACGCAGCGCACGTTTTCCGCACCAATGGCATCGGCGGCGATGGTGGCGACGATGGCGCTGTCGATCCCGCCGGACAGGCCCAGCAGCACCTTCTTGAAGCCCGCTTTGCGCAGGTAATCCCGCAGTGCGTCGACCATGACCCGGTAATCTTGCTCCCAAGGGTCGGGCAAGCTCGCCATCGGCCCCGGCAATGCGCGCCATCCATCGGCTGTTTCTTCGAAGTCGACATGGTCAATGGCGGAGTCAAAGACAGGCAGTTGCGCGGCCAGCGCCCCGCCCGGATTCAATACGAAGCTGCCGCCATCGAAGACCTGGTCATCCTGGCCACCGACCATATTGAGATAGACGAGCGGCAGACCGGTTTCGACAACGCGGCTGACCATGATGGACACGCGTTCGTCTCGTTTAACCCGGTGATAGGGCGACCCGTTCGGCACCAGCAGGATTTGCGCGCCACTTTCTTCCAGCGCTTCGCTGACGGCGGGATGCCAGGCATCTTCACAAATGGGTGACCCGATCCGAAGCGGGCCAATGCGATAGGGGCCGCAAATCGGGCCGGGCGAATAATG
>JBCBGY010000302.1:0-4107 GCA_038526275.1 Pseudomonadota bacterium
TTGTCACTAGTCGACGTGGATTTTCTTCGTCGCCTCAGCCGGCCCCGGACACGCGCGTTCACTTCCCCGTCAAGGGGGGTATGGCCTGCGGCAAGCACGCGGTAGGCGAATGTATCCAAACTCTGAAGGAGATCGATTCCATGTCCCTCTTCCGCTCGACTCTTGCCGCTTTGATCCTTTTGCCCAGCGCCGTTTTCGCGGGCGACCAGTATGTCGACGAGACCGGCTTTGCCGTCTCGGGATACGACGTTGTTGCTTACTTCGATCTGGAACAGGCCGCCGTCGGCACGTCCCAGCCCGAAGGCGTTCCCGGCCGTGCTGATATTACGGCTGAATATAACGGCGCCACATTCGCCTTCTCGACCGAAGAGAACCGCGACAAGTTCGCCGCCAACCCGGCTGCATACGCTCCGCAGTATGACGGGCACTGCGCTTACGGTGTCTCCCAGGGTGGCAAAGTGCCTGCGAACCCGAACCTGTGGCGTATCGTGGACGGCAAGCTTTATCTGAACATCACCAAGAACGTGGTTGGCTTCTGGGAAGAAGACATTCCTGGCAACATCAACCTGGCCGAAGGCAACTGGCCCGAACTGGAAACCGGCCCATCGTCTGACCGCACCATTCCGCAATTCTCGTCGACCGCGCCCAAAAGCTAAGCTATGTGCGGCCTATGGCATTGACGCGTAGGACATACTTGATTGGCGGCGCCTGCCTCGTGGGCGCCGCAGTCGGTGGCGGATACGTTTATCTGGGACCAGCCGCAGCCAGCGAACTCAGCCCTCCGGAAGCCCATGAACAGGCACTGGCCGGCGACATTCTTCTGATCGACATCCGCCGACCCGATGAATGGGCCGCAACCGGCATTGCCGAAGGCGCCGTGCCGCTGGACATGCGTCGTAGCGATTTTACCAAAGCGCTGACGGACTTGGCCGATGGCGATGTCGACCGCCCAATTGCCGTGATGTGCGCCCGCGGGGTGCGATCTCGGCGCTTGTCAACATTGCTAACAGATGCCGGCTTTACAAAGATCATTGACGTCCCTGAAGGGATGCTAGGTTCCTTCGCGGGCCCCGGTTGGTTGGCACGCGACCTACCGGTGACCCCCTACTCCGAAAGCAGCTAAGGACGTCAGATCATGCGGCTATTTCTAAGGCGGATCACCGCAAGCTTTGCCTTGCTCGTGGGCATAAGCGGCGCGTCGGGCGCATTGGCCGCCTGTGGCTTGGACGAAGAGGCCTGCACCACAGAAAACGGCAGCTATCACATCGTCCTGCCAGAAGATGCGGGAGAGAGCGTACCGGCCATACTGTTCGTGCATGGGTTCGGCAGCTCCGGCGAAGGCGTCCTGCGCAACAGCGGCTTGGTCAATGCCGTGCTGGGTCGCGGATACGCCCTGATCGCCCCTAACGGGCTGGTGCGCCCGGGGCGGGAACAACGCAGTTGGTCCTTCCATCCGCAACTCGCACAGCAACGGGACGAAGTCGCCTTTCTGACAGCTGTGCGGGATGACGCGGCCCGGCGTTACGGGATCGACGGAAACCGGACGATCCTCGCCGGCTTTTCCATTGGCGGATCGATGACGAGCTATCTGGCATGCGCCCAACCCGATGCGTTTCCGGCCTATGCGCCTGTCGGCGGCGGCTTCTGGCGACCCCATCCGGAAGGTTGCGCCGGGCCTGTGAACCTCCTGCACACCCATGGCTGGACTGACGGGACCGTGCCGTTGGAAGGCCGGGTACTGCGTGGCTCCAGCCTGGATGACCCTGGCGCATTGGCCCAGGGCGACATCTTCCACACGATGCTGCTGTGGCGCGAGGTCAACGGCTGCCAGAATCTGAAGGCAGACGAATTTGCCATGAGCGAGCGGTTCTGGCAGCGCTGGTGGACGAATTGCACCGAAGGCAAGGCCCTGCAATTGGCGCTCTTCCCAAGCGGCCACCGCATGCCAAACGGTTGGACCGACATGACGGTCGACTGGTTCGAAAGCTTGCAGGCCACCGAATAACAGGCGACCGCTTAGCCTCTCACATGGCGAGCCACAGCACGGGCGATGACCTGCTCTTCGTCCGTGCGAATAACCAACACGCGCACTGGTCCAGACCCTATCTCTCCGGGACCATCGACGTTCTTCTCGGCATCCAACATAACGCCCAGAAAGCCCAGCCGCTGGCAGACCTGCTGACGGATGCTGGCGGCATTTTCGCCGATCCCTCCCGTAAAGACCAAAGCGTCCAATCCGCCAAGGCAGGCGGCGAGCGCGCCGATCTCTTTCTGGATAGCGGTCACATAGTAGCGGATGGCGTCCTGCGCCTCCGGCGCGCCGGATGCCTCCAGCGCGCGCATGTCGCTACTGATCCCGCTCAGGCCCAGCAGGCCGCTTTGTCGGTAGAGCAAGTCGGAGATTTCGGTTGCCCCCATCCCTTTCTCTTCCATCAGAAAGAGCAGAACCCCAGGATCGATCCGCCCAGACCGCGTCCCCATCGCCAGACCTTCGAGCACTGAAAAGCCCATCGTCGTCGCCAAGCTTTGCCCGTTTTGCACGGCACAAAGCGAGCCACCGTTGCCCAGATGGGCAATGATCACCCGACCGGTCGCAATGTCCGGGTAGTCCTGTTTCAGGTGCTCTGTGATGTAGGCATAGCTCAGCCCGTGAAAGCCGTAGCGGCGCACTCCTTCATCATAATAAGCGCGCGGCAGAGCGAAGGTCGTATGAACCCACGGCTGGCTGCGATGGAAGGCCGTGTCGAAACAGCCGATCTGCGGGACATTGGGAAAGGCCGCCTGGGCCGCCGTGACCCCGGCCAGATTGTGTGGCTGATGCAGCGGCGCAAGCGGGATCAATTCACGCAACTCCGCCATGGCACTGTCTGTCAGCTCGGCAGGTTCGGCATGATGCGCCCCGCCGTGAACGACACGGTGGCCGATCCCCACCACCGCATCCTCGCCCAGATGCGGCTCAAGGGCTTTCAATATGTGGCGCACAGCCCCAGCGTGGTCGGTTTCGCCCAGTTCAGCGGGGGCCAGCCCCTTCACGACCAGCCGAGCCGATGCACCCAATTCCTCCACCATGCCAGAGGTGACCGGTTGAGGTTCATGCTCAGCTGTATAGAGCCCGAACTTCAGGGATGAGGACCCAGCATTTAGCGTCAGAATGAGTGCCATTGAAAAAGCCCGAACGATGCATTCGCGGGCCGATGTGGCAGATTAACGTGCTGCGGGGAAGAGGTTTACCAGAACTTCCACCAGGGGCCGCTTTGCTCGTCCTCTGCCGGTTGGGCTTCTGCGGTGGTTTCCTCCGACGCAGGTTCTACCGTGGCCGAGGCATCCGTGCCAAACTTCTCGCTCGCCCCTTCGGACGAAACGGCAAGCGCCTCTTCCAGCTTCGCGGTAGCCGTATCCATGTCGCCGTCACCGCAAAGGGCAAATCCTTCTTCCATCAGGCCCTGCGCCTGTGCAGCCGCTTCTTCGGTGGTGCGGCTAAGTTGCAAGCGCACCTTGGCGCGCAGCATCAACATGTCGGTATTGTCGCACTGTTCGACGAGCTGCTGAAATGTTTCTTCGGCGTTGGTGCTGGCCTCATTCCCGGCTTGTTGCTCTTGGGCGATCGCCACGGGAGCTGTCAGGATCAATGCGGCGCAGAACGTGAATGTACGTGTCATGGTCAACTTCCGGTCAATTTGAGGGTCGTTCAAAGCCGATCAGCGCCCGGCGCAAACGGGCTGAGGCTGCATCCATCAGCATTACCGTGACCAGAACCAGCAGCGCCATGTAGGCCACGTTTTCGAAATCGCTGCCTGTCTGCAAGGCGCCCAGGAACTGCAGGCCAATCCCGCCCGCGCCCATGGCCCCGATGATCACCGCACCGCGCGTATTCGATTCCAGGTAGTAAAGCGACTGCGATACGAAGATCGGCATAATCTGCGGCAGGATGCCAAACCGGTGCTGTTGCACAGTACTGGCACCGGTCGACTGTATGCCTTCACGTTGCTTGTTGTCGGCATTTTCCACGGCCTCGGACATGAGCTTGCCCATGGTTCCCGTATCGGTGAAGGCAATCGCGAAAATGCCGGTGAACAGGCCCGGGCCAAAGGCGCGCAGGAAGATCAA
>JBCBGY010000303.1:0-4055 GCA_038526275.1 Pseudomonadota bacterium
GGTACAAGCGAACGAAAGTGTCCGAGGCCAAAGGCGAGCGCTGGTTTTGCGATGAACGGGAAGCTGTCCAAGCTGGGTGGCGCGCACCCCATTGGCCATGATGGCAACCTAGGGTTTCGGCGATTTTGGCTCGGGCTGAAATACCGTCCCATCGGCCAACAGAAGATCTGGAAAGGCCCGGACCACCCGCTCTGCATCTTCGACTGTGACCAGATAGACGCCTAGCCCATTCATGCCCCGCCCTGGCGACGAATGAACAGCGTAGCGGGTAGGTCCGATTTCGCGCACTAGCCAGGCATTTAAATCGGTCAGTCGTGTCCCCAGCCCAGTGCCGGGCACACGAAACCGGATCCGAACTGGAAAAGCGGACTCATCGCGGGCTTTGGGTGGAATCGAACGGCGCGGCATGGTCGGAACATTATGAGAACACCAATAGCTCGTCCATCGCGTTCTGACGTTCGAAGGAGCATCACATGAGCGATCTCTGCCCGTGGACTTTTGTCCAGAACGATGATTTGAGGCTATGGCGGCTTTGCAGGCTATCGACGTAGTCATCGTGGTTTGGACGGGTGGCAAAGGTTTCGATCTCCTGTGCGGCCAAGGCGCAATCATTCAGATGTTGCGCTGCATGTCCATATCGTGAGGACCGACCTTCCGTCAGCGCGAAGTCGATCATGGCACGCCATAACAGCGTTGCGGCGAGCGGATATCGTTCCCGCAGAGCTTCAGCGGCCGGCGTCAGCAATTCATAGTGGTTGCCATCGATTTCGTCGCACCTTGCCTGAACCAGCTGAGCGGCCGTCGGCAGATCTTTCCATGTTATGCAAAACTGCAATGCACTCAGGACATCGGGATAGGTGAGTGCATAAGACCGCGCGCGATCTTCGGCATCGACATCTTCAAAATCAGGCAGGTTTTTCAGAAATGCGCGCAGATGGCCGACACTCAGACGGTTCTCAAAACAAAGCCAATGGTGTGCTTGCGCCTCATCGGGGCGGTCAAGGGCAACCAGTGTTGCGATGTAGGCATCATCCCACTGCTCTTGGCCAAAACCGCGCCTGCTGTCTGCCGCACCATTCAATATCTCCAAAGCCTCCGGCGCCTTACGATCGTGCAGCAGGAGCATTGCAACCTCGGCGGCAATGACCTTGTTGCGTAGGTCGTCCGGAGAATATTGGGCGATATAGGCATCGGCATCACCCATCGCCATCGCAATTTCTTGCAAATAGCGCTGAACAAAGCGTTGTTTTTGCTCAAAACGATAGTCTACGCCACCACGTAAGTCGCGAAGGAACAGAATGGCTTCATGCTCTTCTTCCGGTTCCGCGATAGCGGCGTCAGCAAAGCGTTCGAGATGTTCCCGTAGATACATCAATCCAGGCTCACCCAGCGTTGGCGCCAAGATACCAATTATCCCATCCCACTCGCCGTACCCATTATCCGATATGACTGTCCAAGTACGGTCAGCGAGCGTCTCCGCGTCCAGGTCGGCACGCGGTGCGATATCTTCAAAATGTAGGATCGCAGATCGAAAGACGTCTCCAACATCACCGCGTCGGTCGTCCACGCGTTCGTAAAGTGACGGGGCAAAGTCGATAAATTGCCAGAGCAGATCGAATGCGACTGTCGGTTCGTCGGGCGCGATTTTATCGGTGATCATAGAGACCTGGGTGTTCAAGTCTTTGATCAACGCTTTGCGTTTGCGCCAGCTGACAAAACTTTTGGACTTGCGCAGGGATGCAAGCCGTTTTCGGACCTCGTGGGCAAGTTCTGTGACACCTAAATTGTGGCTCAACTCCAGCCGGAGCCTGCGTTTGATATCCGCACTGCCTTGGCTGATCTCCATCAATAGATCGGCCAGTCGGTCGGCACCCAAGTTGGCAAGGTTGGCCTTGTTCAGCGTTTTCCGCGACATGCTAAGAGCTTAGCGAGTTCATTCTATTTCACCAGCCGACAGTAAGGCTATTTGTAGTGTTTGCGGCGATCACCAAAGGATCGTACGCGTTTGCGCCACGCACGATAACTACCCGGTTTGAGTGTGTCCCTCATCAGAGCTTTGACCTCTTTTTCGCGCAAGCCGTATTCGCGTTGAATGTCAGCAAAAGTAATGTGGTCAGACAAAGCCATGGCCACGATGTCGCTGCGATGGGCGTCAGTGAGAGGGGGGCGCTTATCCATGGTATGTGCCTCAAACCGCCTTAGTGTTTGGAATGGTCTTTCTCACCCTAGAGAACCACGCCGTAGCATTTGACCAAATCAAAGGGTGACAACATCGCGCATGGCGACGGTCCGGTGTTCGCGTTAAGGCGTTCTGCCCGCTCGCCTGTGGGTTTGATATGCGCTGCAGTTGGCTCTTTAAATGATCCGCCGGGGAGCTGACTGGCAAGGGCCGAGGGTTCACAGGTTTTGACATTGGCTGCCAAGAACGCACGCAACTTGAACCGGTGAGATGCATTATCAACTGGACCTTTTTCCTGAGCCGCTGGCGGCGGAATACTTGCGTCTGACCCGTCAGAAGATGCCAGCCTTGGCTCGCATCACTCGCTCTGATTGGCCGGTGCAGAATGACCATTGTTTCCAGCGGATTGTGCTGGACACGATCTGCGGTGGCGTTTGGTACGATCATGTCGCTCAAATGGCGCGGCAAGAGCTGGCGCTGGTCCACCACTATAGCTGTCCCAAGATCACGACAGCCCACCCTGCCAGACCAATCTGCACAAGCTGGATCGCCACTGACAGGCCGTGCAGGCGTTTAAACATGCTTTGATCGTCCCTGTCTGTAGCTGCGTTGATCTGTTGCATCAGGACTTGCCGCGCATAAACGGTGCTCAGGCAGATTGCGCCCACCAAGGCGGCTGCGGCCATGGATACCATTACTGTCGCCAGAGCCGTCACAGCCGACAGAACAATCACAGCCAGATAGTAATACGGGAACGTCCCTCGCAACAGAGGACGGACCTGCGCCATGGGCAATTGCTTGAACAGGACCGGCGCGAATCCGAAGCTGAAAAACGTCATGCCGCCAAACAGGATTGCAACGAACAGGAGTGCCACTGCTGTCATCTTTTTCTCCGGTTGGATCTACTACGCTTTGAAGCGGGGAATGGCGTAAGGAACGGCACGTCTGTAGGTCGCAAATCTCGACCCGTAGCGTTTGGCAAATCGCCGCTCTTTCAATCGCGGAGCCAACAGACAATAGGTGGTCAATGCGATGGCGAGACACAGCTGATCAGGTGTCCACACCGGTACCGTCCAGGTCGTCAAAGCGAACGACACATAGATCGGTTGGCGGATGAGGCTGAACAATCCGCGCGTCGGCATTGGCGGAAAGATCGGTTTCTTATCTTGCGCCAGTGACATCCAGCCAAGCGCGCCAGATTGCACTTCAGCGCCGGCGTCATAGCTTGCCCAAATCAGCAAGAACCACGACAGGGCGTAGAGGCCGCACAACATGACAAAGGCTACACCGTCGGCTTGCCACCAGATGATCCCGCTCGGCGTCCACAAGGAAAACAGAGCCAGGAGTTGAGCAGACGCAACGATGGCATAGGAGGTCGTCGCCAAGATCGTGCCAGTGCCGTGCGGGGCCAACTTGGCCAAAATGCGCCCGCCTGTTTGCGACAGAAGAAAGGAGTGAACCAGTGGGAATTGCATAATCAGCAGTATGTTGGTGGCGAAGGACCACGGCGCAGGTACGGTGCCGAAGCTTGCTGACATCCCGAAGAACATCGCGACAATCATGGCCAATACGGCTGCCGAAAAGATCACGTGGCAGAGCAGACCATAGAAGACAGCCAGTGAAATCCGCCCCAAGCCGGGCGGCGCACGGAACATACCGAGCGCGAGACTTGCAAACCGTTTGAGGGGGCGCGTGCTCGACAACTTCATGCGCGACGAATTAGCTGTCGTCGGTAGCGTGTCGAGCCGTTCCAACTGCGGCATCTGGCCCTCGATGACGTGCTTACGCAGTCATTCCCAACGCCGACCTATCGGCCACGGCTTCCCAATTTGCCGCCCGGTCCAATCATGGAACAGACCCCACCTCTGATGCCTGT
>JBCBGY010000304.1:0-3973 GCA_038526275.1 Pseudomonadota bacterium
GCGCCGCCGAGGACAGCGAAGCCCAGCCCTTCGTAAAACGCCCGGGATCTCGCGAGATCCGTGACGTTTAGGCTCAACGAGAATGCGCCAAGATCCATATCGGCCATGTCAGTACCCCGCGCTTTCCATTTTGCGATGGGTGATCACGTCTTCCAGCCACCCCAGTTTCATCTCTGGCACCGAGCTGAGCAAAAGGTCGGTGTAGTCATCGAAAGGCGGGCTCAGAACATCTGCCTTGGTCCCGTACCGCGCAAGCTTGCCCAAATGCATCACGGCAATGCTGTCGGCAATCGCCTTCACCGTGGCCAAATCGTGGGTAATAAACAAGTAAGACACCTGCTCGGCTTTCTGCAGATCCAACAGCAGTTTCAAAATCCCGTCCGCGACCAGAGGGTCGAGCGCGCTGGTCACTTCATCGCAGATGATGATCTTGGGCTTTGCTGCCAGCGCCCGCGCTATACAAACGCGTTGCTTCTGGCCACCGGACAGCTCTGCCGGATAGCGTTTGGCCATATCTGCCGGAAGTTCGATCGACTGCAAAAGATCTGCCACCCGGGCGTCGCGTTCGGCACCTTTGATGCCAAAGTAAAATTCCAGCGGTCGCCCTATGATCGTGCCGACGGTCTGGCGCGGGTTCATGGCCGTATCCGCCATTTGGTAGATCATCTGGATCTCGCGCAGGTCATCCTTGGGACGATCCTTCAAAGCCGGTGTCAACGCCCGGCCCTGAAACAGGATCTGACCTTCCTGTGGCGGCAGTAAGCCGGTGATCACCCGGGCCAAGGTCGACTTGCCCGAACCGCTTTCGCCAACCACGGCCAAGGTCTGGCTCGGATGAAGTTCAACGGACACATCGTCCAAGACCTTCGCACCAACACCGTAGGAGGCCGTGATATTCTCGACCCGCAGGATGGGTTCACTGCTCGGATCCTTGGCCGGATGGTCGATAGACCGGACAGAGACCAGGGCTTTCGTGTATGCCTCACGCGGCGCGGTGATAATCTGGGCCGTATCGCCATACTCCACGGTTTCCCCGTGGCGCAGCACCATGATCTGGTCTGACACCTGCGCCACAACGGCCAGGTCGTGCGTGATGTAGAGCGCCGCAACACCCGTGACCTGGATTGCATTCTTGATCGCCGCCAGCACGTCGATTTGCGTGGTCACATCCAGCGCCGTTGTCGGTTCGTCAAAGACGATAAGGTCGGGTTGAGGGCAGAGCGCCATCGCCGTCATGACCCGCTGCAGTTGCCCGCCAGAAACCTGGTGCGGATAGCGCCGCCCTATGTTTTCCGGGTCTGGCAGGCTGAGGGCGCGGAACAGGTCCACGGCGCGGGCTTCGGCCTCGCTCCTGTTGGCGATGCCGTGCAGAACGGTGGTCTCGACCACCTGATCGATGAGTCTGTGCGCTGGATTGAACCCCGCGGCGGCAGATTGGGCGACATAACAAACTTCGCGACCCCGTAGCTTCATCATCCCGCGGCGATCTTCTTTCAGGATGTCGCGGCCATTCAGAAAGACCTCGCCCCCGGTGATCTCCACGCCGCCTCGCCCATAGGCCATGGATGCCAGACCAATGGTTGACTTGCCCGCACCACTTTCGCCGATGAGGCCAAGGACCTTGCCTTTTTGCAGCGTCGCATTGACCCCTTTGACAATCGTCAGGTCGTGGGCTGGCTTGCCGGGTTCGCGAACGGTGACACCGATCTTCAGGTCGCGGAACTCCAGCAACTCAGCCATCGCCCCGGCCTCCTTTTAGATCCGTGGTTCGGTTCAAAACCCAGTCAGCCACCAGATTGACCGAGATTGCCAGAAGCGCGATGGCGCCCGCTGGTATCAAAGCCGCCGGAATTCCAAAGACGATCCCATCCTTGTTTTCCTTCACCATCCCGCCCCAGTCGGCCTGAGGCGGCTGGATGCCAAGGCCCAGAAACGAAAGGGCCGACAGGAACAGAACCATGAAGATAAAGCGCAGCCCCAGTTCGGCCACGAGCGTAGAGAGCGCATTGGGCAGGATCTCCCGGCTGATGACCCACCACCAGCCTTCGCCCCGCAGCTTCGCGGCCTCGACAAATTCCATCACGTTCACGTCGACGCCGACCGCTCGGGAAAGTCGGTAAACGCGTGTTGCATCCAGTATGCCCATGACCAGAACCAGCGTCAGAATGGTCGACGGCAAGACCGACAGAACGACCAGTGCAAAGATCAAGGTGGGAATGGACATCAACAGATCGACCAGCCGAGACATAACCTGATCGGCCCATCCGCCGAGCACTGCGGCGGTCATGCCCAGGATTGAGCCCAGAATGAACGACACTGCTGTCGCGAGGGCTGCAATGGCCAAAGTTGTGCGCGCGCCATAGATCATGCGGCTCAGCAGATCCCGTCCCAGATTGTCGGTTCCCAGCCAATGCTCGGCAGAGAAAGGTTCCCAAACTTCTCCAACACTGTCGCTCATGCCATATGGGGCAATTAGGGGGGCGAAGATTGCCGCGAAGACGAACAATAGGCTCGCCACGATTCCAATCAGTGCGCTGGGCGGGATCCGGGTCATTTCGGATGCCTTAGGCGGGGGTTGGTCAGGATGGCCACGATATCCGCCAGCATGTTCAGCCCGATATAGATGGCAGCGAACACCAGTCCGCAGGCCTGAACAACTGGCACGTCCCTTTTGGAGACATGATCAACCAGATACTGGCCCATTCCGGGATAGACGAAGATCACCTCCACCACGACGACGCCGACGACCAAGTACGCCATGTTCAGCATGACCACATTCACGATGGGGGCCACGGCGTTTGGGAAAGCATGCTTTCTGATCACCCGAAACCCGCTCAGCCCCTTGAGTTCGGCGGTCTCGATATAGGCGGACTGCATCACATTCAGGATCGCGGCGCGGGTCATGCGCATCATGTGCGCCAATACGACCAGCGTCAGCGTCAGCGCGGGCAGGATGACGACGTTCAGGCGTTCCCCAAAGGTCATCGAGTCAAAAACCGTGGCGACAGAGGGGAACCAGCCCAGCTTCACGGCGAAAAACAGGATCAGCAGGTAGCCGATGAAGAATTCCGGTAGAGAGATCGAGGCCAGTGTCGTGGCCGAAATGACCTTGTCGGGCCACTTGTTGCGGTAGCGAACCGCGATCAACCCCAGAAAAATAGCCAGCGGGACAGAGATAACCGCTGCGACGCCCGCCAGGAAAAGCGTGTTGAACAGGCGTTTTCCAATGTCGGTCGCAATGTCTGCTTTGCTCGATAATGCAGTACCGAGGTCACCCCGAAGGATCCCCCCGAGCCATTCGAAGTAGCGGAGCAGGGCGGGGCGGTCCAAGCCCATTTCGGCGCGGAGGTTCGCCAGAGCTTCGGGAGTCGCGGATTGACCCAGCACGGATTGCGCCACATCTCCCGGCAGGATCTGAGTGCCCGCAAAGATCAGCGCAGATACAGCCAGCAGGAGAAGCAGGCCCAGCGTCAGGCGCTGGGCCACAAGTCTTAGGGCCAAACCCACGGGATCAGGCTTTGAGCCAGGTCTTGATCGGGGCGTAGGAGTTCATCATGCCGCCATTGGGATCGATAGCCCAACCGTCGACCTTGTCAGAGACACCTTCGATGAAGTTGTTGAACATGGGCAAGATCAGCCCACCTTCGTCGCGAACGATCGTGCCCATGTCGGCGTAGATGGCCCGACGCTTGTCGGCATCGAGTTCGGCCCGTGCGGCAAACAGCATCTGATCGAACTGTTCGTTGAAGAAACGCGTGTCGTTCCAGTCTGCGGTCGACAGATAAGCGGTCGAGAACATGGAGTCCTGCGTTGCCCGGCCACCCCAGTAGCTGGTGCAGAAGGGCTGCTTGTTCCAGACCTCCGACCAATATCCATCATTGGGTTCACGCTTGATTTCCAGCGTAATGCCGGCGGCGGCGGCGCTTTGCTGGAAAAGCTGGCTGGCGTCTACCGCACCCGGGAAGGAGTTTTC
>JBCBGY010000305.1:0-3965 GCA_038526275.1 Pseudomonadota bacterium
GCCCATTGGGACAAGGTGGTGACAATCCGGGGCGAAGACATCGCGCCCGTCGTGACATGGGGCACTTCGCCTGAGGATGTGTTGCCGATCACCAGCCAGGTTCCGGCGCCGGAGGATTTTGAAGGCGGCAAGGTTGATGCTGCCCGCAGATCGCTCGACTATATGGGTTTGGAACCCGGGACGCCGCTGTCGGACATCAAAATCGACACTGTCTTTATAGGCTCCTGCACGAACGGGCGGATCGAAGACTTGCGAGCCGCCGCCTCCATCTTGAAGGGCAAAAAGATTGCCGACGGTATGCGCGCCATGGTCGTTCCAGGCTCCGGCCTGGTTCGAGCGCAGGCCGAAGAGGAAGGGCTGGCCGATATTTTCAAGGAGGCCGGGTTCGAATGGCGGCTGGCGGGTTGTTCCATGTGCCTCGCCATGAACCCCGATCAGTTGCAACCGGGCGAACGCTGTGCTGCAACCTCGAACCGCAATTTCGAGGGGCGACAGGGCCGAGGGGGTCGGACCCACCTGATGAGCCCGGCCATGGCGGCCGCGGCGGCTGTATCAGGCAAACTGACGGATGTGCGTGAGGTCATGTGACCTCGGCTTCTTTGCTGTTAAGAAGCACTGCAGCGGGGCCGCTGCAGTGCAATGTGCGCAGCGTTGACGGAGAAGTTCCACGAACTCCAAGTCGGCGAGACGGTGCCGGGATCAAATGGGCGGACACATCGGACAAGAAGCTTTTACGCGACCTGCTCGCTCTTGCGAACACGGAGCTCCGGCATGATCCGAGTGTCGCCCCTAAGGCTCACACACTGCCGACGAGTGATTCGTTGCAACGGTCAAACAAGAACCCTGCTCAGGCCGATTTCAGCTGGATCCAGCCAAAGTTCGGGCGAGATTGCCCGATTAGGTTAACGCCAAGTCACAGCAAATGGGTCGAAATTGTGACCAAAGCAGGACGGCTTGGGACCACTGCTTTAGATGCCAAAGGGGTTGTACATCTTGGTCCAATCCCGCAGAACAAATGCCACGCTTCGGATCGGAAGGACATCTGTTATGGAACGTTTCACGACGCTGACCGGTATTGCCGCCCCAATGCCTTTGATGAATGTCGACACTGACATGATCATCCCCAAGCAGTTCCTGAAGACGATCAAGCGTTCCGGGCTCGGAAAGAACCTTTTCCAAGAGATGCGTTTCGATGATGAAGGCAACGAAGTGCCAGAATTTGTTTTAAATAAAAGCGCTTACCGGGAAGCTGAAGTGCTGGTGGCCGGAGATAATTTCGGCTGCGGTTCGTCGCGGGAACATGCGCCTTGGGCGCTTTTGGATTTCGGCATTCGCTGCGTGATCTCCACCAGTTTCGCCGACATCTTCTACAATAACTGCTTCAAGAACGGGATCTTGCCCGTGGTTCTACCCCAAGACGCCATCGACATTCTGATGCAAGACGCCGAAAAGGGCGCAAATGCCCGGATGACGGTAGATCTTGAAGCACAGACGGTAACTTCTTCGGACGGAGAGGTGTTTTCGTTCGAGATCGACCCGTTCAAGAAGCACTGCATCCTGAATGGACTCGATGATATCGGCCTGACAATGGAGAAAGCCGCATCCATTGATGCGTTCGAAGCATCAGCTGCCCAGGCTCGCCCCTGGGTTTAGGCGACGCCCAAGAAACAGTCCGAACACTTTTTGCCCTCAATCTTGATGCAATCGCGCACCAGTTCCCCCGTAAACTCGACAAAATAATCGTTAACCTATCTCTATGAATGTTGCGGACTTTCGCTTCGATCAGGAATAGACGGTTCGTGGGTGACGAAAGAGTGTAGTGTGGGGTGCAGACTGCCGGGGGGCAGTCCTTGCCGGGGGACGAAAGGCGTGGGACAGTGCTGAATAGGATGAGCGGAGCAGCGGTGCGTGCCGGACTGGTCGTATTGCTTATAGCTATACCGTCGCTGCTAGTGCCGGGAGTTTCGACAGATACGACGCAAGTCGTCGCGATGATCGCGCTTTTTGCGGCAGCACTCATCTTCATTGAATATGTATCCAGCTATCCCAGTCTGATAGAGTTTCGCGACGCGCCACCGTTTAACCGGGTTCGCTTCTTCTGTCTTTTCATAACAGTGTTCTTGCTGTCGGTTATGATGCGGGGACAAGTGGATCCCAGCGGTATGACCCTGGTCACGGAAGTCATCGGTGCGGTCATAGGAAACGCCATGGATTTCCCCTACAGCCCGGTGCGGCTGGTGGTTCTTGGCATGGCCGACCCATCTGACCCAGATAGCACCGCCTTGATCCGAACAGCGGCCGGGATCAGCTATCTTACATCGCTCCTGTCGCTTGCGATTTTCGTGATAGCACTTCGGGTTCATGGTTGGCCGTCCAAAACCGGGGCCTTCAACGTTTGGATCAACCTGCCAACATTCGACCCCACCGCTGGCGGTGATGTGGTCTCCAGGCTCAATAGAGATGCCAGAATTAACATTGCCTTAGGGTTCTTGCTGCCATTCTTGATCCCAGCCGTGGCCAAGGCTGCTGGTTCGCTGTTCGGACCATTGATTGCTGATGCGCCACAAACACTGGTATGGACAATTGCAGCATGGGCCTTTCTTCCCGCGAGCCTCTTTATGCGCGGCATAGCGATGGGACGCATCGCAACCATGATCGAAGACAAGCGCAAGCGCACGTCTCTCGACGGAACCGAAGGTGGTTTGCTGGTAACCTGACTTTTGGGGCTCTTCTACTCTTCCTCTTGATGGCCGAGTATATCTCCGCCGAGCCGAAAGCCACCGTTCGCATAGCCACCTTTACCGCAGAACTGACCCGCAAGGGTCCGGGTCTGCTGTTGCGCGACATCCTGTCAGAGGACGATCCGCAGGTCGTGGCGGTCCAGAACATCATCATCGCGACGGACCCTGATGTGCTGTTGCTTGTCGGCTTCGACTACGATTTGGATCTGCAGGCGCTCCGGGCATTTGCGAACCAGCTTGAAAGCCGAGGGGCCTATTTCCCCCATTTATTCGCGCAGCGGCCTAACAGCGGACGACCCAGCGGCCTCGACCTTGACGGCGATGGACGCCTTGGTGGCCCACGCGATGCCCACGGATATGGCGCGTTTTCCGGTCAGGGTGGAATGGCACTGCTCAGCCGATATCCGTTTGCAGAGAGCGAGTTCAAGGATTTCACCACGCTGCTCTGGCGCGATCTGCCGGGTGCAGAATTAGATGACCTGCCCTTTGGGCCCGACGACGCACTGCGCCTGTCCAGCGTGAACCACTGGGCGATGCCCGTCACCATCGACGGGCTGGGGAACGTAGAATTGCTGGCCTTTGGGGCCACCCCCCCGGTTTTCGATGGTCCTGAAGATATGAACGGGCGGCGCAATGCGGACGAACTGCGCCTTTGGCAACTCTACCTGGATGGCGTGTTCGGCCCCAAGCCCGAGAACCCCGTTATTTTGCTGGGCAAGGTGAACGTAGATCCCGCAGACGGCGAAGGGCGCCCACAGGTCTTGGCGGATCTGATGGCCGGGCCGTGGATCCAGGACCCGCAGCCCAGTAGCCAAGGTGGCGCAAATGAACAGACCCCCGGCCATGTGGGACCGGCAGAGTTGGACACATCCGCCTTTGCCGACCCGCCGGACGGGCCGGGGAACCTGCGGCTCGACTATGTCTTGCCAGACCGCAAGTTTTCCGTGGCCGAAGCCGGTGTCTACTGGCCGGTTTCAGGCGATCCGGGCGCGGCCGATATAGAGCGGGCGGCACGTCATCGGCTCGTGTGGGTCGATCTGATGCGCAACCGCTAGAGCCAAGGCATCTTCCAGAGACGTCACCTCGAACGCCGGGAACTGAGCCTGAAGGGGCTCAGGATCCAGACGGTGAGGCAAGTCCCAAAGGTAGCGCATTTCCAACAGATGCCGCCCCAGCGGCCAGAATGGTGCCGCCGCACGGATAGGCATCCAGGACATGCCCTGC